>NZ_JBHSBL010000005.1:414028-454321 GCF_042650585.1 Actinoplanes subglobosus | reverse complement strand
CCGCCGATCGCACCGTTCCCGACGTGGCCGGGCCGGATCTGCTGGTGCTGTTCTCCGGCATCAACCCGAGCCTCTACTCGGCGGCGACCGGTCACCATTTCGCCCGTCCGGGGAACCGGTTCTGGCCGGCACTGCACGGTGCCGGTTTCACCGACCGGCTGCTGCACCCGTCCGAGCAGCATCTCCTGCCGGCGCTCGGTCTCGGCATCACCAACGTGGTCGCGCGTGCGACGGCCCGGGCCGACGAACTGTCACCCGATGAATTCGCCGAGGGCGGCATCCTCCTCGCCGAACGGGTGGGCCGCCTCCAGCCTCGCTACCTGGCGGTGCTGGGCGTGACCGCCTACCGCGCCGCGTTCGCACGGCCGAAAGCCCGGCTCGGCCCGCAGCCCGACACGATTGCCGGAGTACCGGTCTGGGTGCTGCCGAACCCGAGCGGCCTGAACGCCCACTTCCAGCTGCCCGCCCTGATCACCGAGTTCGGCGCACTCCGAGCGGCAACGATTCCCTGAACCCGGCCGCCTCACCCGAAGCCGCCGCCGATCAGCCCAGCACCCGCCCGGCGCTCAATCCACCCGGCGCTCAGCCCGCCGGCGCCCCACCCCGCCCGGCACCCCGGCCCGCCAGCGCCCGGCCCGCCAGCGCCCCACCCCGCCCGGCACCCCGGCCCGCCAGCGCCCCACCCCGCCCGGCGCCCCACCCCGCCCGGCACCCGGCCCGCCAGCGCCCGGCCCGCCCGGCACCGCAGCGCTTAGCCCGCCCGGCGCCCCGGCCTGCCAGGGCCCCACCCCGCCCGGCACCGCAGCGCCCAGCCCGCCCGATCGCGGCCTTCATCCGGCCGGGGTGATCCGTGGCGCCGCTGCGTCGGGGTCTCATCAGGGCATGAGCGGAGCGGCGGTGGCAACGGTGCTACTCGCCGTCTTCGCCTGGGGGTTGTGGTCGGCGCGGCTCGGTCGCGCCGACCTCACCGCGCCGATCCTGTTCGTCACCGTCGGGCTGCTGCTCTCCACCGGGCCGGTGCCGGATCCCGAGGCCACCCGTGAGGCGGTCCGGCTGCTGGCCGAGGTCACCCTGGTCTGGGTGCTGTTCGCCGACGCGTCCCGGGTCGGGTTGCCGGAGTTCCGGGCCGACGCGGGGCTCTACGCGCGTCTGCTCGCGATCGGGCTGCCGCTGACGATCGGGGCCGGCACGCTCGCCGCCGCGCTGCTCTTCGGTGACGCCGGCTTCTGGACGGCGCTGCTGATCGGTGCGGCCCTCGCCCCGACCGACGCGGCGCTGGGCGCGGCGGTGATGACCGACCCGTCGGTGCCGGAACGGATCCGGCGGGTGCTCAACGTGGAGAGCGGCCTCAACGACGGCATCGCCACTCCGGTGGTGACGCTCGCCATCGCCGGTGTCGCGGGCGCCGTCACCGGGCCGGGCGCGGGCGTCACCGGGCCGGGCGCGGGCGTCAGCGGGCCGGGCGCGGCCGTCGCCGGCCTGGCGATCGGGGTGGCGGCCGGAGTGACCGCCGGGCTGGTCAGCGGCTGGGCGATGCGGACGGCCCGGAACCGCGGCTGGGCGTCGGAGGACTTCGCCGGCCCGGGTGTCCTGGCACTGGCCCTGGCCGTCTACACGGGCGTCCACTGGCTGGGCGGGAACGGCTTCGTCGCCGCGTTCGTCGCCGGGATCGCCTTCGGCGCGGCGGCCGGCCGGGGCGGTACCCGGGAGGTCTTCTACGTCGAGCAGACGGCCGGTCTGGTGTCGCTGCTGACGTGGCTGGTCTTCGGTGCGGCGGCGGTACCGATCGTCATCGCGCACACCGGCTGGCAGGTCGTCGTCTACGCCCTGCTGAGCCTGACGGTGATCCGGATGCTGCCGGTGGCGCTGGCTCTCCTCGGCAGCGGGATGAACTCCCGGACGGTCTCCTTCGTCGGCTGGTTCGGTCCGCGGGGCCTGGCGTCGATCGTCTTCGCCGTGCTCGCCGCCGAGGGTCTCGGGCCGGCCGCGGACCAGGCCGTCGCGGTGATCGGGCTGACCGTGCTGTTCAGCGTCTTCGCCCACGGCCTGACCGCGAAACCACTCGCCGCCCGCTACGGCGCCACCGCGAACGGAACCACCGCGGCACCCCACCTGCCGGCCCGCGGCCTGCTGCACCGCCACCCCGCCCGGGACCCGTGACCGCGCCGAGCGCTCCGAACCGCCCGCACAGCCGACGCGAGGCCGCCAGGCAAGGACCCCGGCACGGCAAGCCAAGGACCCGGCACGGCGAACCACCGAACACAGGGCCTACACGGCAAGCCACCGAACACAGGGCCTACACGGCGAACCACCGAACACAGGGCCGACACGGCAAGCCACCGAACACAGGGCCTACACGGCGAACCACCGAATACAGGCTTGGCACGGCAAGCCACCGAAAGCCGGCCCGAGATCGACCGCCGGGGCGGCCCGAGATCAACCGCCGGGCCGGGACGGCGGTCGCGGCCCGGCGAGGTCGTCGGCCGGCCGGGGTGGCAGGATCCGCTGCTCGTGCACCGCCGTCTCCCGCCGGAAACGGTCCGCCGACGGGTGCCACGCCTCGTCGATCGGACCCATCACTCCCCCGCCGATCCCCTTGCGCCGCGCCCACCCGGCGAACCGCATCAGCAGCAGGCAGGTCACCGCGAGAACCGCGAAGGTCACCAGGTAGGCCATCAGATCACCGCCTCCGTGAACTGGGTGCGATAGAGCGACGCATACAGCCCGCCGGCGGCGACCAGATCCTCGTGCCGACCGCGCTCGACGATCCGCCCTTTCTCCAGGACCAGGATCTGGTCGGCCTCCCGGATCGTGGAGAGCCGGTGCGCGATGACCAGCGCCGTCCGCCCGCGCAGCGCCTCGGCCAGGGCACGCTGCACCGCCGCCTCGGACTCGCTGTCGAGGTGGGCGGTGGCCTCGTCGAGTATCACGATCGACGGCTGTTTGAGCAGGAGCCGGGCGATGGCGAGGCGCTGTTTCTCCCCGCCGGAGAACCGGTAACCACGCTCCCCCACCACGGTGTCGAGCCCGTCGGGCAGGGCGCGGACCAGAGCGGCGATGCGTGCCCCGGTGAGGGCCTCCCACATCTGCTCCTCGGTCGCGCCGGGCCGTGCATACCGCAGGTTGTCGGCGATGGTCTCGTGGAAGAGATGCGAGTCCTGCGTGACCACGCCGACCGTGTCCCGCAGCGACTCCAGGGTGGCGTCGCGCACGTCGACCCCGCCGATCAGCACCGAACCACCGGTCACGTCGTAGACCCGGGAGACCAGCATCGACGTGGTCGACTTGCCGGCGCCGGACGGGCCGACGAGCGCGACCATCTGCCCCGGCTCGACGGTGAAGTCGAGCCCGGTGAGGACCTCCTCCTGCTCGGTCCGGTCGAGCGAGGTGACGTCCTCCAGCGAGGCGAGCGACACCTGGTCGGCACTCGGGTAGCGGAACCGCACGTCACGGAACTCGATCCGCCCGGACCCGGGTGGGACCGGGACCGCATCGGGTCTCTCCTCGATGCCCGGCCGCAGGTCGAGCACCTCGAAGACCCGGTCGAACGAGACCAGTGCGCTCATCACGTCGACCCGCACGTTGCTGAGGGCGGTGAGCGGGCCGTAGAGCCGGGTCAGCAGCAGGGCCAGCGTGACGACGGTGCCGGCCGACACGGTGCCGCGGACCGCGAGCCAGCCGCCCAGCCCGTAGGTCAGCGCCTGCGCCAGCGAGGCGACCAGGAGCATCGCGACGAAGAACGTCCGCGAATACATCGCCTGCTGAACGCCGATGTCGCGGACGCGGGCGGCCCGGTCGCCGAAGCGGGCCGCCTCCACGTCGGGCCGGCCGAAGAGTTTGACCAGCAGGGCTCCGGAGACGTTGAACCGCTCGGTCATCGTCGCGTTCATCTTGGCGTCCAGGTCGTACGACTCGCGGGTGATCTCGGCGAGCCGCTTGCCGACCCGTCGCGCGGGCACGATGAACACCGGAAGGAGAAGTAACGACAGGGCGGTGATCGGCCAGGACAGGGTGAACATCACGCCGGCGGTGAGCACCAGCTGGATGACGTTGCTGACCACCCCGGAGAGGGTCGACGTGAACGCCCGCTGCGCGCCGAGGACGTCGTTGTTGAGCCGGCTGACCAGTGCGCCGGTCTGGGTGCGCGCGAAGAACTGCAGCGGCATCCGCTGGACGTGGTCGAACACGCGGGTCCGCAGGTCGAGGATGATGCCCTCGCCGATGCGAGCCGAATACCACCTCTGGGCGAGCGACAGCAGCGCGTCGGCGACCGCCAGCCCGGCGATGATCAGCGCCAGGCGGATCACCGTGCCGGCCGCGCCGGACCCGCCGCCGGTGATCGCGTTGATCACGTCGCCGGCCAGCAGCGGTGTGGCGACCCCGATGCCCGCGGCCACCATGACGGTCAGCAGGAAGACGGAGATGTCCCGCCTGTACGGCACGGCGAATCGCACGATCCGCCGGGCGGTGCCCTTGCGCACCTGATGCCGGTTGACGCGGTCCGCGCTCTGGATGGAGCGCAGCACACTCCAGCTCGTGGACATGTCTCACCTCCCGGGCGTCGTTCGACGGGCAGCACACAGTCTGCCTCGTGGGTACGACAATCCCGGGAGGTGATCTACTCCCCGGAGCCCAGCAATTCGCTGAGACGCCGCGTCTGGGCCTCCCGTTCGGCCCGGTCCTGCTCCGCATACGACCGCAGGGGCGCACCCGCCAGCAGGCCTTTGATCTCGGCGACCGCTCCCCGGTCCGCCGCCAGCACCGCGGCGGCCAGGTCGGACACGGTCGCGTCCAGGTCGGCGCGGGAGACGACGTTCGTCGCCAGGCCGATCCGGTCCGCTTCGTCGGCCGCGATCCGCCGGCCGGTGACGCAGATCTCCAACGCCCGGGAAGGGCCGACCAGCTCGGTGAGCCGCTTCGTACCGCCCAGATCGGGAACCAGTCCGAGGGTGACCTCGGCCATGGAGAACCGCGCGTCGTCGGCGAGCACCCGCATGTCGCAGTTCAGTGCCAACTGGAAGCCGGCACCGATCGCGTGTCCTTGCACTGCTGCAATCGTCACAATGGACGGACTGCGCAGCCAGGTGAACGCGGTCTGGAACCCGGCAATCCGATCGGCACACTCGGCCGCGGACAACTGTGCCAGCCGGGACAGTGAAGAATCGCCGTCACCGCGGGCCACCGACAGATCCAGGCCCGCGGAAAACGCACGTCCCTCGGCTCGGACAATGACGACCCGGACGTCCCCCGGCAATTTCCGGGAAATGTTGCCGAGCTCCGTCCACATCGCCGGGGTCTGAGCATTGAGAACGTCGGGCCGGCACAACGTCACCGTCGCGACCGACCCGTCCTGTTCGTAACGAACGCCGACCTCGTCGGTGGTGGATGCGGCGTTCCCGGCGGTCACGCCTTCTTGCGGCGGCGGGCGCCACCACGCTGGCGCAACTGAACGCCAGACTCGGTGAGCACGCGGTGCACGAATCCGTAGGAACGGCCGGTGGAGGCGGCAAGCGCGCGGATGCTCTCGCCGCCGGTGTAGCGCTTCACCAGGTCCTTGGCGAGCGACTGCCGCTCGCTACCGACGATTCGACGACCCTTCTCAGTACTGGTAGCTGTGCCAGTGGCTGCCATCTTGAATCCTCACGTCGCAGACAGTGCGGTCAGATACGGTCCCACCTATTACACCGTCTCGGACGATCATGCGCCAGGTATCTAGCCCCCGTGAACGTGCCCATTTATTACTGTCAGGAACTTGACGGTTACCACGGGCATCAATGTCAGACAGTTTGGCGACCGCCTCTCGACGCTCATTTCCACCTCTCGGGGCGGTCGCCCAAGACCATCGATCACCTGCGAAAACACTGGATCGAGGGAGCCCCCTCGATCGCTCCGGAGAGTGCTGTGATCGCTCCGTGGCGTGACACTCGACCTTGCCACGGACCGCCCGGCGACTGCCCGACCTGTCGGCATACGCCCGAACATCGCACTGTCTGTGTGGGCACCAGTTGACAACTGAGGATCGACGTTGATCGGACCTCAGGCCAGCTCGACGAGCTCCAGGAGGTCGTCGCTCCAGGCGTCCTCGTCGCCGTCGGGCAGCAGGATCGCCCGGTCCGGCTTGAGTGCCTGCACGCAGCCGGCATCGTGGGTGACCAGCACGATCGCGCCCGGGTAGTTGGCGATGGCGTCGAGCACCTGCTCGCGGCTGACCGGGTCGAGGTTGTTCGTCGGCTCGTCCAGCAGCAGCACGTTGGCGCCCGAGCAGACCAGGGTGGCCAGGGCCAGACGCGTCTTCTCGCCACCGGAGAGCACCCCGGCCGGCTTGTCCACGTCGTCACCGGAGAAGAGGAACGCGCCCAGGATCTTCCGCAGCTCGGTGTCGGTCTGCTCGGAGCCGGCGCTGCGCATGTGCTCCAGGATCGTCCGGTCCACGTCGAGGGTCTCGTGCTCCTGGGCGTAGTAGCCCAGCCGCAGCCCGTGCCCGGCACGCACCTCGCCGGTGTCCGGCTCGAGCAGGCCGCCCAGCATCCGCAGCAGGGTGGTCTTGCCGGCGCCGTTCAGCCCGAGGATCGCCACGCGTGAACCGCGGTCCACCGCGACACTGACGTCGGTGAAGATCTCGAGTGACCCGTACGACTTGGAAAGGCCTGTCGCCGTGAGAGGCGTCTTGCCGCACGCCGCCGGGCTCGGGAATCGGACCTTGGCCACCTTGTCGGAGGTCCGGACCTCTTCGAGGCCGCCGAGCAGTTTCTCGGCGCGGCGTGCCATGTTCTGGGCGGCGACCGTCTTGGTGGCCTTGGCGCGCATCTTGTCGGCCTGCGCCATCAGGGCGCCGGCCTTCTTCTCGGCATTGGCCCGCTCGCGGCGGCGGCGACGCTCGTCGGTCTCGCGGGCTTCGAGGTACGTCTTCCAGCCCATGTTGTACATGTCGACGACCGAGCGGTTGGCGTCGAGATACCACACCTTGTTGACCGCGGCGTCGAGCAGCTCGACGTCGTGGCTGATCACGATGAGGCCGCCCTTGTGCTGCGCCATGTAGCCGCGCAGCCAGGCGATCGAGTCCTGGTCGAGGTGGTTGGTCGGCTCGTCGAGCAGCAGGATGCCCTTGCCGTTCTGCCCGGAGTTGGCGAACAGGATGCGGGCCAGCTCGATGCGGCGGCGCTGACCACCGGAGAGGGTGCCGATCGTCTGGGCCAGGGCACGCTCGGGCAGGCCCAGGTTGGCACAGATCCGGGCGGCCTCGGCCTCCGCGCCGTACCCGCCCAGCGCGGAGAACTGGTCCTCCAGCTGGCCGTACCGCCGGACCAGTTTCTCCTCGGAACTCTCCTCGAGCTGGATCTCGAGCTTCTGCATCTCGGCGAGAATGGTGTCCAGGCCGCGGGCGGACAGCACGCGGTCGCGGCCGGTCACGTTCAGGTCGCCGGTCCGCGGGTCCTGTGGCAGGTAACCGATCTCGCTGGTCCGCTCGACCTGTCCCGCATACGGGATGCCCTCGCCCGCGAGGACCTTGAGCGTGGTGGTCTTGCCCGCGCCGTTGCGGCCGACCAGGCCGATCCGGTCGCCGGGCTGCACCCGCAGGGTGGTCGGGGAGATGAGGATGCGCGCGCCGGCGCGGAGTTCCAGTCCGGTGGCGGTGATCATGAGGTTTCTCGCTCTCGGTGAGACGGCTGACTCAGGGCGCAGAAAAGCGCCGGCCATCGGATCGACGGTCGGCGCCGGGGCAGGTCAGCCTTCGCAGAGCAGCACCCGTACATCTTACCGGGCGCCCACGGACACCTCCCACCCGATTAATTCACAAGATCATCGGGTACTCGCCCGGCAACCGTGCTGAAGGCTGGTCTTCGCCCGGGCAACCGTGCTGAAGGTGGGACGACATGGAACTCAACGAACGCGCCGACATCGACCCCGGCTCGATCGAGGACGTCCGCGGATCGGGCGGCGGAGGCGGATTCGGCGGCCTCCCGATCGGGGGCGGCGGGCTCGCCGGGATCGTGGTGACCCTGGCCATCGCCCTGATCGGCGGATACTTCGGGATCAACACGCTGGGCGGTGGCGAGCCCAGCGCGCCCAGCGGGAACTCGACCGAGAAATGCGCCAGCGAGCAGGAGCGGACCAAGCTGCTGGAGTGCCGCAACGGCCTCTATGTCACGTCGATCCAGCGCTACTGGCAGCAGGCGCTGCCGGCGTCGTTCGGCGAGCAGTACAAGGCGGCCTCCACCCGCATCTTCTCCAACCGGGTCAGCACCGGCTGCGGCGCCGCCGACTCCGGCGTCGGACCGTTCTACTGCCCCGCCGACGACAAGGTCTACATCGACCTGACCTTCTACCAGGTGCTCTCCAAGGAACTCGGCGCGCCCGGCGAGTTCGCCCAGCCCTACGTGCTGGCCCACGAGTACGGCCACCACGTCCAGGACCTGCTCGGCACCGAGGCGGACATGCGCCGCCGCCAGGAACGCGATCCCGGCAACGCCAATCAGGAGTCGGTGAAGCTGGAACTGCAGGCCGACTGCTACGCCGGCGCGTGGGCACACTCCGCGGCGAACACCGTCGACAAGGACGGCGACAAGATCTTCACGAGCCTCACCGACGCCGACATCCAGGAGGGAATCCAGACCGCCGGACAGATCGGCGACGACACCCTCCAGCAGCGCGGCGGCGGCGAGATCAACCCGGACGGTTTCACCCATGGCACGTCCGAGCAGCGTCAGCGCTGGTTCCGGGTCGGCTGGGAGTCCGGTGACCCGAAGAAGTGCGACACGTTCAGCGCGACCAGCCTCTAAGGCTCCCTGATCAGGATCGGCACGGCGCGGGCCGCGGCCACCGCGGACACCAGGACCGCATGCCGCGGCTCGGGCACGTCCAGCAATCTTCCGGTACGCAACGCGGCCACCGGCGCCAGCTGAGGCGCCGACAGGATCCCGTCCACAGCGGAACGGTCACCGCCTGCCACCAGGGCCGCGAGTGACCGTACCTCCGGAAGAAGAATGCGGCCGACGATGCCCGCGCCGTCCGCGGAGGCCGCTTTCGCCTGGTTGTCGCGGCGGCGCGCGAAGCGCTGCTGCGACCAGCCGCCCGCCGCCGTGCGCCCCTGCACATAATGGGTGTCCACCTTGGAGGCGACCAGCTCACCGCCGTCGGCGATACCGACGGCGACCGCGCCCTTGCGCGCCAGCAGCAACCCCAGCCTCCGCGGCGCCCGCGCCGCGGAGATCAACTCGGTCAGGGCCGAGACCGGCTCGACTCCCGGTGGCTCATGCAGCGTCGCCGACGCACCGTCCGCGGCGATCACCGTCAAGCCGTCCTCGGCGTACGGTCCATGGCGCGCCCGGAAATTCTCCAACCATCGGGGCAGTCGCTCCGGGGCGACATCCACCCACTTCCCACCGCCGGCGGCCGCGCGTTCCCCCACGCCACCACCCTACTTTTGTCGGACCCCGGTGGCAGGATGCGGGGCATGAGCGACCTCGCGGCAGTTCTCACCGACCGGCTGGCCGGCGCGTTCGAGCAGGCCCGCGACCCGGAGCGGGCCGTCGGCATGGCCGCCTACATGCGCGATCAGTTCCCGTTCCTCGGCCTGACCAGCGCGGTCCGGCGGGCCCAGGCGCGCGTCGCCCTGGCCGGTCTGCCACGACCGGGCGAGGGCGAGTTGTCCGACATCGCCCGGGCCTGCTGGAGTCGTGACGAGCGTGAGTTCCAGCAGTTCGCCTGTGACTATCTGACCGCCCACATCACGGTCCCCGGCCCGGCGTTCCTCGACACCGCCGCCGAGCTGATCACCACGAAATCCTGGTGGGACACGGTGGATCCGCTGGCCACCCATGTGGTCGCCGGCCTGGTCCGCCGGCATCCGGCCCTGACCGCGCGGATGGACGAGTGGTCCGCCGCGCCGGACATGTGGCTGATCCGCACCGCGATCCTGCACCAGCTGCACTATCGCGAGGCGACCGACACCGAGCGACTGTTCGGTTACTGTGCGGCCCAGGCCGGCCACCGCGACTTCTTCGTCCGCAAGGCGATCGGGTGGGCGCTGCGCCATCACGCCCGCACCGACCCGGAGGCGGTCCGCGCGTTCCTGGTCACCCACGCCGACCGGCTGTCCCCGCTGTCGATCCGGGAGGCCGCCAAACATCTCTGACCCGGCCGTGCCGAGCCGCGGGTGATCAGGTGATCAGGAGGCTCACGGCCAAGGACGCGATCACGGCGCTGGAGACCAGGGTGGTGATCAGGCGGCCTCGGTCGCTGGTGAGCACCCGGCCGATCAGGGAACCACCTCCGGCGATCAACAACTGCCAGCTCGCCGAGGCGAGGAACGCGCCGGTCACGAACCAGACACCGCCGCCTGCGCCGCCGCTGCCCAGCACCAGAGCCGCGAAATAGATCACGGTGGCCGGGTTGAGCAGCGTCAGAGCGAGAACACCGGTGTACGCCCGGAGCGCCGTCGCCGGCCGTCCATCCCGCACCGCGCTTGACCGTCCACCCCCTGCCGCCGCCGGACGTTCCCCTGCCGCCGCCAGCCGTTTCTCCCGTGCCGTTCCCGGCCGTTGCTCCCGCGCCGCCTCCGGCTGTTGCTCCCGCGCCGCCTCCGGCTGTTGCTCCCGCGCCGCCTCCGGCTGTTGCTCCCGCGCCGCCTCCGGCTGTTGCTCCCGCGCCGCCTTCTGCCGTTTTTCCCGCGCTGCCTTCTGCCGTTTTTCCCGCGCTGCCTTCTGCTGTTTTTCCCGCGCCGTGACAACGGGTCGGCGGACGGCGCCCCACGTGGTCCAGCCGGCGATCACCAGCAGTGCCACGGCGCCGAGCCAGCGCAATGGTGTCTCCACCGGCGCGATGATCCCGGCCACGGCCGCGCCCCCGACGACCGCGACGAGCGCGTAGATGCCGTCAGCAGTGGCCGCGCCCATACCGGCGGCCGCGCCGATCCGCAGTGAGGTCCGTGCGCTGAGCCCGGCGATCAGCACACCGATGGCGCCCACCGGCACAGCGATGCCGTAGCCGGCCACCACGCCGGCCAGAAACGCCCCGCTCATGACAGTTGCCGAAGACCCGCCGTTCGGTAGGCGGCCGTCTGCTGTCGCACGGCCCGAACGGCCACGACGACAGGGACGGCGAGGTACGGCTTCGACTCGGTCACGCCGTCATCCTGTTCCCCGGTGCACCACTGGGCCAGCGATTTTCCGCGGCGCCCGGCCCACGTCCCACGCCCAGGGATCCGCCCCCGTCAGATCCGTCTTCGACTTTCGTCCAGAAGATGGTGGTCGGCGGTAGGGGGTTGGGGGCGGCGGAAGGTGGCTGGGGGTCGACGGTAGGTGGTTGGGGGTCGACGGTAGGTGGTTGGGGGGCGGCGGAAGGTGGCTGGGGATCGAAGGTAGGTGGCTGGGCGCCGACGGTAGGTGGCTGGGGGTCGGCGATGGGTGGCTGGGGCCGGCGGTGGGGGAAGTTGATCACGGGAGGTTCGGGAGTGGTTTCTGAGCGTGACCGGGAGGCGGTCGGGTCGGTAGGGTCGGATCATGGTCGCTGAGCTGATTCTGGTCCGGCACGGGCAGAGCCTGGCCAATGTCGCCTTCCCCGCCGCCGACGCCGAAGGCCTGATGGAGGCGGTCGTCAGCGGCCGCGACGCCGAGGTTCCCCTGACGCCGACCGGTGAGGAGCAGGCCGCGGCTCTGGGGCGCTGGCTGGCGGCACTCCCGGAGGATCGCCGGCCACAGGTGGCGATCACGTCGCCATACCTGCGGGCCCGCGAGACCTGGCGGATCGCCGCGCGGGGGCTCGGCTTCCCGGCGCCGGCGACCGACGACCGGCTCGTCGACCGGCTGATGGGTGAGCTGGAGCTGATGACGCGGGCGGCGGTGGCGGCGCGGTTCCCGGGTGAGGCGGCGCGGCGGGCGCAGGCGGGCGAGTTCGAGTATGCGCCGCCCGGTGGCGAGTCGTTCGCGGACATCGCGGTCCGGCTGAAGTCCTTTCTGGACGATCTGCACGCCGAGCACCCCGGGGAGCGGGTGATCGTGGTCGCGCATGACGCCGTGGTGCTGATGATGCGGGCCGTCATCGAGCAGTTGAGCTGGGATGAGGTGATCGCCGTGGAGGAGGCGTCGGGAAATGTGCGCAACGCCTCGGTCACCCGGTTCGACGGCACGTCGGGGCAGCTCACGCTGGATCGATACAACGTGATCGACCATCTACCGCCCGCGTGACACGCGTCAAGACATCGATGAGCGTCTTGCTTTGGGTCGCCGGGAAAAATAGGTTCGGACAGTGTCTGCCCGCCCGCCCGTCACGGTGAACCGTCAGCTGGGCGCTCTTCTCACCGCCGAGGCGCTCTCCATGCTCGGCAGCCGGATCACCTTCGTGGCCGTACCGTGGCTGGTTCTCACCACGCAGGATTCGGCGCTGCTCGCCGGACTGGCCGGTCTCGCCGAGATGCTGCCGTATGTGCTCGCCGGACTGATCGGTGGCCCGATCGTGGACCGGGTCGGGCCACGCCCGACGGCGGTGGCCGCGGACACCGCGAGTGTGCTGGCGGTGGCCGGCATCCCGGTGCTCGCCTACTGCGAGGGGGTGTCGCTCGGCGCGCTGCTGCTGTTGATCGCCCTGGCCGGCGCGCTGCGCGGGTTCGGTGACGCGGCGAAACGCGCGCTGCTGCCGCGGACGATCGCGGCGGCGGGGCTCACCACCGAGCGCGGCACCGCGATGTACGACGGCGTCTGCCGCGCCTCGACGCTGGTCGGGCTGCCGCTGGCCGGGGTGCTGATCGCCGCGTTCGGCCCGGCGGCGGTCCTGCTGTTCGACGCGCTCTCGTTCGCGGCGAGCGCGGTCATCATCGTGTTGCTGGTGCGGGTCGGCTACGCGGACGCGGCGGCTGTCGCCGAGTCCGAGCAGCAGGGGTACGCGGACGCCCTGCGCGACGGTTTCCGATGGGTACGTTCCGACCGGCTGATCCTCGGCATCATGTCGATGTTGTTCGCCACCAACATGTTCGACCAGGCGTTCGCGACCGTGTTCGTACCGGTGTGGGTGCGCGAGGGCCCGCACGGTCCCGCCGCGCTCGGGGTGATCGGCACCGCCTTCGGTCTCGGCGCGGTGGCCGGCAACATCCTGTACACGGTGGTCGCCCCGCGGCTGCCGAGACGGCTGACGTTCGGTGTCTGTTTCTTCGTCGGCGGCCCGGCCCAGCTGCTGGCCCTGGCATTGGCCGATCGGGTATGGACGGTGCTGGTGACGGCGGCCGTCGCGGGCGCGCTGATGTCGACGGTCAACCCGATCCTGATGGCCGAGGTGTACCGCCGGATCCCGACGCGTCTGCACGGCCGGGTGATCAGTGTGCTGATCGCCGTCTCCTGGGCGGGCATCCCGTTCGGCGGTGTGGTCGGCGGCTGGGCCACCGACCGGCTGGGTCTGGAGACGGCCGCCCTGGTCGCCGCGGTCGGCTATCTGGCGGTGACGGTCGCCCCGTTCCTCTTCCCGGCCTGGCGGGAACTCGACGCGCACCCGAGGTCGGAGGCGAAAGCGGCGATGGTCACTGTCTGAGCGGGGAAACCGGATGTCCCGCCCGGCCCGGGAGGATTACGGTCACCGTGATGACTCTTGACTTCGACGCGACCGGCGATGGCCCGGCCGTCCTTCTGCTGCATTCGACCGTCTGCGACCGCCGGATGTGGGATCCACAGGTCACCGCACTGGCCGGGGCCGGTCACCGCGTCGTCCGGGTGGACCTCGTCGGCCACGGTGGCACCCCCGTGCCGGCCGGGAGGTTCGACGAGGCCGCGGAGATCGGCGCCCTGCTCGACGGTCTGGGTGTGGACCGCCTCGCGGTGGTCGGCGCGTCCGGTGGTGGCCGGGTGGCGCTGGAGTTCGCCTCCCGCTGGCCGGAGCGGGTGACGGCGCTCGCGCTGCTGGCGACCGCGTTGCGGGGGCACCCGGCCGGCCCCGAGCTGGAGGCCTTCGACGAGCGGGAGGAGGCGCTGCTCGAGGCCGGTGACGTGGCCGGTGCCGTCGACCTCAACGTGGATCTCTGGCTGGGCCCGGAGGCGGACGACGCGACCCGCGAGCGGGTGCGGGTGATGCAGCGGCACGCGTTCGACGTGCAGCTCGCCGCCGAGGACGTGCCCTATGAGCCGGTCCGCACCGAGCCCGACCCGGGCGTGATCGCCGCGCCGACGCTGCTGGTGACCGGCGCCCACGACGTGCCGGATTTCCGGGAGATCGCCCTGCACCTGGCCGGCCTGCTGCCGCGGGCCCGTCACCTGGAGCTCGACTGGGCCGGTCACCTGCCCAGCCTGGAGCGGCCGGAGGAGATCAACGCGCTGCTGCGGGACTTCCTCGCCGGATAGCGGCGACGGTCGCGGCGAACCGGACGAACCCTTCCGGATCGGGATCGTCCGGGGCGGGCTGCAGGACCACGGTGTCCGCGCCCGCCTCGGCCCACCGGCTGACCTGTTCGGCCACCTCGTCGGCGTCCCCGGTCACGGCCCGGTCCTCGATCGTCGGGTACTCCCAGCGGACCCGTTCGGCCTCCAGCCGCCCGGCCGAGCCGGGGCCGGTCGCCGTGTGCAGGTAGACGACGAGAGGGCTGTCGCCGATCACGGCGCGTGCCGCCCGTACATCATCGGGGGTGTTGCCCGCACTGATGATGACGCCGTCGCCGATCTCGCCGGCCATCCGCAGCGTCTTCGGGCCGGAGGCGCCGACCAGGACGGGCGCCGCCGCCGTCGGCGGCCAGTCCAGGGCGACGCCGTCGAGTGTCACGTAACGCCCGTCGACGGTGACCCGCTCGCCGCCGAGCAGCGACCGCAGGGCGGTGACGTGCTCGCGGAGCAGGGTCATCGGTGACGCGACGCGGGCGCCGACCTGGCCCATCCAGTCCTGCACGCCGTGGCCGACGCCGATGCGGGCACGCCCCGGGAAGAGCCGGTGCACGGTGGCGAACTCCATCGCGGCGATCGCCACGTTGCGCAGCGGCACCGGGAGCAGCCCGACCCCGACCCGCAGCCGGTCACTCCAGGCGAGCGCCGCCGTCATGGTGGCGACGCCGCTGGTCAGGAAGCAGTCCTCCCACAGCCAGAGCTCTTCGAGCCCGGACTCGTCAGCGGTCTCGACGACGGCGCGCAGACGTTCCGGCGGCAACTGCGGCAGAGCGATGGCTCCCAGTACGGTCACGCCGCACCTCCCCGGGCATGCCCTCCGGGCCCTCGCCTGCGACGTCGGCCAGCAGGTCCCGGTAGGTGCCGCTCGGTGCAGTCGGTCATGCCGCCACTCTCTCCTCGTCGGTGATCCGCCCGTACAGCTGATCCGGTGACAGGTTCGCGTACCAGGGTGTGACCGGGCGGCGCTCGTACCGTTCCATGCCTACCAGGAATGCCAGCACATATCCCGCGCTCAGGCTGAGGAAGGCGGCCGACCACGCGGCGATGACCACGTGCTCGCCCTGGATCAGCCGGGTCACCGCGAAGCCGAGCGCCGACACCTCGGCCAGCGCGAACCCCCGGTAGGCCCACTTCAGCCGGGCGTCGGTGCCGCGCCGTGCCCGCTTGTCGGTCACGCCGAACTGCCGTTCCCCGAAGATGGCGGCGGGCAGCGCGGCGAGCATCGGCAACGTGTCGGCGACGGCGAACGCCTCACTGTGCAGCAGGTGGTAGTGCCCGCGACCGAACCGGACCACGGTCCAGATCGAGAAGACCGTGAAACCGAGGAAGGCGAAACCATAGAGGGAGTACGGCCCCCGCACCGGCGCCACACCGGTGGTCAGTGCCGCGATCGGAACCAGCAGATAGAGCAGCCGGTTGAGGCCCTGGAAGTGCGCGACCATCGCGCTCAGGTAGTTGAGCCGCTGCCGCCACGTGAGTCCACGCACGACGAACGGCGAGTCGGGGTGCCGCAGCAGCAGGTGCAGGCTGCCGATCGCCCAGCGCCGCCGGGTCCCGTAGTACTGCCGCAGGTTGTTGACCTCCAGGCCGTAGGCGAGCGGCTCCTCCAGGTAGACCGACTTCCACCCGCGGGCGTGCAGCCGCAGCGACGTGTGGATGTCCTCGGTGGACGTGTCCTCGGCGAACCCGCCGGCCTGATCCAGCGCGGCCCGCCGCAGCATCGCCGACGTGCCGGTGTAGATGGCGCTGTTCGTGCTGTTCTTCGTCGGTTGCACCCCGCCGTAGAACATCTCCTGCTCGTGCCAGCCGCCGTCGCGTCCGTGCCGGCGGCGGAAGGTGAACGACTCGGTGTTGTAGAACGACTGCGGCGACTGGACGACGGCCACCTCCGGGTCGTCGAAGTAGCCGAGGGTCCGCTCGATGAACGCGGGCAACGGGATGTGGTCGGCGTCGAGCGTGACCACGAACTCGGCGTCGGTCACCCCGAGGCCGTGGTTGAGGTTGCCGGCCTTGGCGCCCGCACTGGTGGCCCGGGGCAGGTAGCGGGCACCGAGCCGGTCGGCCATCGCCCGCACCTCGGGGCGGCTGCCGTCGTCGAGGACGATCACGTCGCGGACACCGCGGACCCGCAGCGCGCCGATCACCGTGGGTTCGAGCACGGGGGCCGGCTCGTTGACGGTGGGGATCAGGATGTCGACGGTCCGGGTGATCGGCCCGGGCACCGTCCGGGGCCGCGGCCGGGTCCGCCGGCGCAACGAGATCACGAAGATCGTGGTGGTGACGACCGCGAACATCTCGGCGGCCCAGGCGGCCGGCCCGTACCAGACCGACCAGTTGACGACCGCGGTCCGCCAGACGGCGAAGACCGGGGCCAGGGTCAGGAAGACGGCGAAGAGGATCGGCAGATGCGGCGGGTCACGGTCGGTGACCTGCTCAACGTGGTACGGAGACACGCGCGGTCCTTTCCAGTTCGAGGTGCACCAGCAGGAGGTGGAGTGCGGGCCCCGCCGCGAGCACGCCGGAGCCCAGTGCGGTGACGGTCGCGCCCGCCTCGGCGGCGATCAGCGCACCGGCCGCCCAGTCCCAGGGGGCCAGTTCGTCCTCGTAGTAGGCGTCGCACCGGCCGGCGGCGAGCCAGCACAACTCCAGGGCGGCGCTGCCGTGACTGCGGATGTCGCGGATCCGGGGCAGCAGTCCGGCGAGGGTCTCCGCCTGCCGGGCCCGTGCCTGCGACCGATAGGCGAAACCGGTCGCGACGAGGGCGCGGTCGAGGGGCACCGGGTCGTTGACGCGGATCGGGACGTCGTTGAGCCGGGCGCCCCGGCCACGGACCGCGGTGAAGGTCTCGGAGCGGGACGGGTCGTGGACGACCCCGACGACGGCCCGCCAGGATCCGTCGGGGCGCTGTTCCTCGGCCGCCACACTGACTGTGACGTGCGGTGACCCGTACAGCAGATTGGTCGTGCCGTCGACCGGATCCACCACCCACCGGAAGCCGGACGTCCCGGCCCGCACCGTGCCCTCCTCCCCGAGAAGGCCGTCGTGCGGCCGTGAGGCCGCCAGCGAGGCGGTGACCGCCGCCTCGCTCGCGAGATCGGTTTCGGTCACCGGATCGGTGGCGCTGGACTTGTGCCCGGCGGCCTGGACGGTACCGGCGGCCCGGATCACCCGCCCGCCGTCGCGTGCCGCGGTGACCGCGGCGTCGAGGAGCTCGTCGACCGGGGTCATCATGCGCTCACCCGGCGCACCTCGGCCAGGACGCGCTCGCGATAGGGCTCGGGCAGGGCGCCGACGGGTTCGAGCACGATGCTCCGGTCGACGCTGCCGTCCTCGAACGGCAGGGCCAGTCCCACCAGGGGCAGCACCTCGACCTCGGTGGCGGTCGCCGGCAGCACCGTGCCGGACCCGGGCGGCACACCGACGACCAGGTGGGCCCGGCCGTCGACCCGGCCGTGCACGACGGTGAGCCCGCCCGCCGCGCGGTGGAGATCGCGATAGCGCTCGTTGGCCTCGAAGTCACCGAACGCGCACGCCAGCTCGACGTCGAGACCGGGCCATTTACGGAGGAAATAGCGGTAGTTGGGGACCTCGGTCCGCCGGTTGGCGGCGACACTGCGCAGGTGGGGCAGGTGCACGCCGAAGAAGTCGCGGCCCATCACGATCGGTGTCCCGCCGCGGGCCACCCGGTACGCCCACTCGAGATCCTCCACCCCGTAGCCGTGGAAGCCGGTGTCGAACTCCACGGCCAGGTCGCGGGGCAGCGCGATCAGCGCGGTCCACGCGAACGACCAGGGGATCACGTGATCGGCGGTCATCCGGGGGTCCTGCCCGGCGGTCCCGGTGGCTTCCAGATCGGCGAGGATCTTGCGATAGTGCTCGTACGGCTGCACGTCGACGCTGGTCACATCACCGGTGTTGTTGTCGTAGTCGATCATCTGGCCGACCACGCAGACCCGCTGGCCGTAGGCGAAGTGCCGGTCCCACAGGTCCTCCAGGCCGCGCGCCGGCAGGGCCATGTCCACGTCCATGAGCACCACGACGTCACCGGTGGCCTGCCGTAACGCCAGGTTGCGGGCGTACCCCACCTGCCAGGGCCGCGCCGAGGTCACCGTGACGATGTCCAGGCGGCCGGCGAACTCCCGGCACACCGCGGCATACTCCCCGGTGTCGTCGAGCACGCCGAGCACCACCTCGAAGTCACCGGCCGGCAGCGTCTGATCGGCGAGCGCGGACAGCGCGAGACGCAGGTTGCCGGCCCTGTCCCGGTAAGGAATGACGACGCTGATCCGCGGCTCACTCATCGCCGGCGCCGGGCGCGATGAGGACCTTGCAGCTGGCCTGCTCGGCCGGGCCGAACCGGCGTGCGTCGACGTCGCAGCCCAGCGCCGCGAACCCGGTCCGGAACTCCTCCAGCGGCACCACGTGGCTGACCAGCCGCTCGGCCGGGACACGACCGGTGGTGATCAGGTGGAACGCCTCGTCGAAGGAGCCGTGCAGCGAGTCGATCGAGCCGATCACCGACAGGCTGCGATCGGCGAGCAGCATGGTGTCGATCGACGCGACCTTCTCCTTGAGGCCGATCGACATGTACGTCCCGCCGGGCGCGATCCGCGGGAAGAGGTCCTCCAGCAGTGCCGAGGTGGTGTCGACGACGATGTCGATGGGCGCGTCGGGGTCGTTGAAGTACTTGGTGCGGGCCTCCTCCAGGGAGGCGTAGGCAGCCGTGCCGTCGGGCAGCCGGTCCCGGGCGAACTCCAGCCGTGCCGCCGAGTGCTCGATCAGCACCGGGGTCAGGCCCTGGAGCGACAGCACCCAGGTGTAGAGCAGACCGAGCGGCCCGGCGCCGAAGACATACGTACACGCACTCAGCGACGGCGGCCGCAGCTTGCGGACACCGGCGACCACGCAGCTCAGCGGCTCGGTGAGGGCGGCCGCCCGCAGCGACACGTCGTCCGGCACGCGGTGAACGAACGCCGAGGTGGTGCGGTACCTCCCGGCATACGCCCCGTCGTAGCTGACGCCGCTCTCGGTGCCGTGCTTGCCGACGCAGTGGTTGATCCGCTGGGTCCGGCACATCCGGCAGCGGCCGCAGTAGGGCGTCGGGTTGATGACGACCCGGTCCCCCACGGCGACCGATGTGACGGCCGGGCCGGTCTCGGCGATCACACCGCTCGCCTCGTGGCCGAGGGTGACACCGGGAACCGCGACCGGGTACGAGCCGGAGACGATGCCCAGGTCGGTGCCGCAGACACCGCAGTACCTGATGTCGACGACCACGTCGTCGTCGCCGATGACGTGCAGATCGGGGACCTCGCTGAGCTCGACGTCCCAGGGGCCCCGGTACTTGAGCGCTTTCACGGCCGCGTGGCCTCCCTCTGATAGGACCGCAGGGTCTCGTGCAGGCGGGCGAGCAGGTCGTCGACCTGCTCGGTGGTGATGATCAGCGGCGGCCTGACCTTGACGGTCCGGCCGAAGCCGTAGCGGCTGCCGCGCAGGATGAGGCCGTGCCGCCGGCCCAGCGCGATGAACTGCGCGACGTCGACGCTGGTGGGCAGGTCGAACGCCTGCATCAGGCCGACGCCGCGGACCCCGGTCATCTCGCGGAAGGTCCGGGACAGGGCGAGCAGGCCGCGGTGCAGCCGGTCGCCGGTGACCCGCACGTCGTCGAGGACCCGGTGCCGGCGGATGAACCGGACCGTCTCCTCCAGTGCGACCAGGGCGAGTGGGTTGGCGCCGGAGGTGCTGGAGTGCTCCCACGGCTCGAGGACGTCCAACTCGGGCCGCATCAGCACACCCGCGACCGGGATGCCGACGCCTCCGGCGCCCTTGGCGAAGGTGATGACGTCGGGGCGCAGCGCCTCCGCATAGCCGGTGGAGGCGAAGAACGATCCGGTACGCCCGAAGCCGGTCTGCACCTCGTCGGCGATGATCAGGACGCCCAGCCGGTCGCAGGTCTCGCGGAGCACGCCGAACCACTCCGCGGGCGGGACGATGTTGCCGCCGTTACCCATGATCGGCTCGACCACGAGCGCCGCCACCCGGCCGCTCGACGCATACTCCACGAAGTCCTCCAGCCGTCGCGCGCAGAGCATCGCGCAGCTGCCCGGGACCTGGCCGTAGAAACAGTTCGCACAGTCCGGCCCGGGGATCTTGACCGAGTGCGGGAACGGCAACGAGAAACTGCGCTGCCGGAAGGCGTTGCCGGACACTCCGGTCGTGCCGACGGTCTGACCGTGGTGCGACAGGAACAGCGAGACGATGTCGGACCGGCCGGTCGCCTTCTGCGCGATCCGGATCGCCGCCTCGTTGGCGCCGGAGCCGGTGATGTCACGGAACCAGAAGGCACCGATGTGCGGCGGCAGATCCTCCCGCATCAGCGCGAAGATCTCCGCCGACCGGGTGCGGGTGAAGTCGGAGGAGAGGTGTGCCGTCCGGTCGAGCTGGCGGTGCAGAGCCTCGATGATCTCGGGCGCCGAATAGCCGAGCGAGACGTTGAAGGTCCCGGACGCGCAGTCGATGAATCGCTCGCCGCGGACGTGCAGGTAGATCCCGTCCCCGACATGATCGGGCAGACCGGTGACCGGCCTGGAGACGATGCTCGAACTCATTTCTCGCCTTTCCGCGTCGCATTGCGTGGGCTGCGATCCACAGTGGTCAATCGCAGCGATACGCGTCAAGGCCTGAACCGGTTAAGTTCATCCCTCCAAGCCATCGAGCTGCTGATACAAGTAAATGTGCCGCTCGTCACCACTAATTAGAAAAGACGGTTAAGTCGCCATCACGTTTCCGAGATGACAAGCCGAAATTGCCGAGTCGTTAAAATGAAAAACGCGGACCGGCAGTGGCAGCCGGCCCGCGTCAGCGTGAATTCTGACTAACCCGACTTAGCCCACTCGGTGAGCTCACCGGCCACCGACCGGTCGCCGTCGACCCGGACGTCGGCCAGCGGGATGCGCCGGTAGAGCGCCAGGACCAGGTCGCTCGCGGTGGCCTGGATCCGGGTGACCGGCTCGCCGCTGGCCGGTGGGTCGGCCTTGGCCCCGGATGGGGAGAGATCGAGTGTCCACGACGGACCCTCGATCGCCTGGAAACCCACCCGGGCCGGGCGATGCGGCCAGGCGCCGAGCGAGCCCAGGCCCACCTGGAGGAACTCGCTCACACCGTCGACCGCCACGGCGGCCGGCAGCGGCTCGGCCTTGCCGATCGACTCCTGGGCGTCGAAGGCGTGCACGGCCGCCTCCTGCACCTGGTGACGGGCGACCGCGGACGAGGTCAGCGGAGCGTCGGAGGCACCCCACCACGCCCAGCAGGGGGCGTCGGGGCCGGCGTCACGCAAGGCGGCCAGCAGCAGTGCGGTCGAGGTGGCGGACCACTCCAGCAGGTCACCATGTGGCTCTCGGTCACCGAGCTGGTCGGCCGAGGGTGGCCCGGAGTCGTCACCGGCGGCGACCGCGGCGGCCCAGAACCGGTGCACGGCACCCAGATGGGCGACCAGATCGGTGAGCGACCAGTCAGGACAGCCGGGGACAGTCACGGACAGATCCGGCGCGGCGGCAACGGCCTCCCGGAACGCCGCCGACCGTCCCTCGATCAGCGCGAGCAGCTCGGGAAACGGCGGTGTCGAAGTCATACCCGGTTTCTATCACCGGGGTACGACAAAGGGCGGCCGCATGATCGCGGACCGCCCCCCGTGTGCCGAACCGAGGCTGGTCAGACGTTGAAACCGAGCGCCCGGAGCTGGTCCCGGCCGTCGTCGGTGATCTTGTCAGGGCCCCACGGCGGCAGCCACACCCAGTTGATCCGGAAGTCCTGCACCAGGCCGCCACCGGGGCCGGTGGTCAGCGCCTGGCGGGTCTGGTCCTCGATGACGTCGGTCAGCGGGCAGGCCGCCGAGGTCAGCGTCATGTCGATGGTGACGATGTTGTCGTCGTCCACGTGGGTGCCGTAGACCAGACCCAGGTCGACGACATTGATGCCGAGCTCGGGGTCGACGACGTCCTTCATCGCCTCCTCGACGTCGGCGATCGACGCCTTCTTCACGTCACCCTTCGGCGCGGCGGGCGCTTCCACCTCCGCCTCGGGGGCTTCGACCGGGGCGACCTCGCCGGAGGGCGACGCGGCGACGCTCACCGACGGCACCTCGACCGGGTCGCCGGCCTCGGCTGCGGCGGCCCGCTCATCGGCCAGCCAGTCCGGCACCTCTTCACCGTCGCCGGGGGCGGCGCCGGAAGCCGGAACCGAGGCGACGGTCCGGGCGGTATCCAAAGCTTCAGTCATGCTGTGCCTCCTTCGGGCATGCCCATCTGGCCCTCGCGTGCGAGGTTGTCGATCCGCTCAGCGTCGGCGGTCATGCCTTCACCTCGGGGCTCACGCCCACGTCCACACCAGCGCGCGCCGCCGCGTCCTTGAACGCCATCCACGGCAGCAGCGCGCACTTCACCCGGGCCGGGAACTTGGCGACCCCGGCGAAGGCGACCCCGTCACCGAGGACCTCCTCGTCCGGCTCGACCTGGCCGCGGCTCTGCATCAGCTCCACGAAAGCGTGGTGGATCTCCGACGCCGCCGCCGCGTCCTTACCCTCCAGCAGCTCGTGCAACACCGAGGCCGAGGCCTGGCTGATCGAGCAGCCGAGACCGTCGTACGAGATGTCCGTCAGATCGGCGGACACCCGCACGGTGATCTCGTCACCACAGGTGGGGTTGACGTGGTGCGCCTCGCCGTCGAACGGGTCCCGGAGGCCACGCCCGTGCGGGTTCTTGTAGTGGTCGAGGATGATCTCCTGGTAGAGACCGTCGAGCATCATCAGCCGAACACCTTCCGGACCTGGTCGAGCCCACGCGCGAGCGCGTCGATCTCCGCCGTGGTCGTGTAGAGGTAGAACGAGGCCCGGGTCATCGCGGGCACGCTGAACCGCGAGCACACCGGCCGCGCGCAATGGTGCCCGACCCGCACCTCGACGCCGAGCGCGTCCAGCACCTGTCCCACATCGTGCGGGTGTACCCCGTCGACGCCGAACGACACCGTGCCGCCGCGGCCCTCGATGGTCGCGGGACCGAAGATCCGCACTCCCGGCACCGATGAGAGCGCGTCCAGCGCGTACCGCGTGATGGTCTGCTCGTGCTCGTGGATCGCCGCCATGCCGAGCCCGGTGAGGTAATCGACCGCCGCGCCCAGGCCGATGGCCTCGGTGATCGGCGGGGTGCCGGCCTCGAACCGCGCGGGAGGCGCGGCGAAGGTCGTGCCACCCATGGTGACCGTCTCGATCATCGACCCGCCGGCCAGGAACGGCGGCATCTGCGTCAAAAGATCGAAGGGGGCCCAGAGGACGCCGATGCCGGTCGGGCCGAGCATCTTGTGGCCGGTGAAGGCGATCAGGTCGGCGCCGAGGGCCAGCACGTCGATGGGGAGATGCGGAACGGACTGCGAGCAGTCCAGCATCAGCAACGCGCCGACGTCACGGACCCGGGCGGCGATCCGCGAGATGTCGTTGACCGTGCCGAGCACGTTGGACATGTGCACCAGCGAGACGATCTTCGTCCGTTCGGTGACCAGCTCGTCGAGGTTCGACTCGTCGAGCCGGCCGTCGTCGGTGATGCCGAACCAGCGCAGGGTCGCGCCGGTCCGCTCGCAGAGCAGCTGCCACGGCACCAGGTTGGAGTGGTGCTCCATCTCGGAGATCACCACCTCGTCGCCGGGGCCCAGGCGCAGCAACTGACCCAGCGAATACGCCGCCAGGTTGATTGCCTCGGTGGAGTTCTTGGTGAACACCACCTCGTCCGGGCTCGCCGCGCCGATGAAGGTCGCGATGCGGGCCCGGGCACCCTCGTAGGCCTCGGTCGACTCGGTGCCGAGCGTGTGCACGGAGCGGGACACGTTGCCGTTGTACCGCTCCTGGTGCGCGCGCATGACGTCGAGCACCTGAACCGGCTTCTGCGAGGTGTTGGCGCTGTCCAGGTAGACCAGCGGGTGGCCGTTGACCTCCCGCTCGAAGATCGGGAAGTCCTTACGGATCCGCTCGACGTCGAAGCTCATCAGTGACCTCTCAGGCCTTGACCAGGAACTTCTTGTAGCCCTCGGCCTCGAGCTGCTCGCCGAGCTCCGGGCCGCCCTCCTCGACGATCCGGCCGCCGACGAACACGTGCACGAAGTCCGGCTTGATGTAGCGCAGGATCCGGGTGTAGTGGGTGATCAGCAGGAAGCCGGTCTCGCCACCCTCGCGGACCCGGTTGACGCCCTCGCTGACGATCTGCAGCGCGTCGATGTCGAGGCCGGAGTCGGTCTCGTCCAGGATCGCCATCTTCGGCTTGAGCAGCTCGAGCTGCATGATCTCGTGCCGCTTCTTCTCACCGCCGGAGAAGCCCTCGTTCACGTTGCGCTGCGCGAACGCGGGGTCCATCTGCAGCTTCTCCATGGCGCCGCGCAGCTCGCCGGCCCAGGTGCGCAGCTTCGGCGCCTCACCGTCGATCGCGGTCTTCGCGGTACGCAGGAAGTTGGCCACCGACACACCGGGGACCTCGACCGGGTACTGCATGGCCAGGAAGAGGCCGGCCCGGGCGCGCTCGTCGACGCTGAGCTCCAGGATGTCCTGGCCGTCCAGGGTCACCGAGCCGCCGGTGATCTCGTACTTCGGGTGGCCGGCGATGGAGTAGGCCAGCGTCGACTTGCCGGAGCCGTTCGGGCCCATGATGGCGTGCGTCTCGCCCGACTTGATGGTGAGGTCGACCCCGGCGAGGATCGGCTTCAGCTCGCCATCCGGCAGCTTCACCGAAACCTGCAGGTCGCGGATCTCCAGGGTGCTCACGGCTCTACTCCATTGCTAGGTGTCGTCGAAACGTAGATGTCGCCGTCGCGGATCTCGACGGGGTAGACCGCCACCGGGCTGAAGGCGGGCGGTCCGGAGGGCTCGCCGGTGCGCAGGTCGAAACGGGAACCGTGCAGCCAGCACTCCAGCGTGCACCCGTCCACCTCCCCCTCGGAGAGGGCCACGGAGGCGTGGCTGCACTCGTCGCGGACGGCGTAGAACTGATCGTCGTCGGCGTGCACGACCGCGATCTCGACACCGTCGACCTCCACCTGGAGGGCGGTGCCCTTCGCGACGTCCGACACCGGGCCGACGTTCTCGAAAGTCATTTACTGACCAGCCTCGACCAGCCGGGCCTCGATCGCGTCGCCGAGCCGCTCCCGCAGCTCCTCGACCGGGATCTTGTTGATCAGCTCGGCGAAGAAGCCGCGGACCACCAGCTTCCGGGCCTCCCCCTCGGGGATGCCGCGGGCCATCAGATAGAACAACTGCTCATCATCGAAGCGGCCGGTCGCGCTGGCGTGCCCGGCGCCGGCGATCTCGCCGGTCTCGATCTCCAGATTGGGTACGGAATCCGCGCGCGCCCCATCGGTGAGGAGCAGGTTGCGGTTGATCTCGTAGGTGTCGGTGCCCGTGGCAGCGGCCCGGATCAGCACGTCACCGACCCAGACGGTGTGCGCCGACTTCCCCTGGAGCGCCCCGCGGTAGCCCACGTAGCTGCGGCAGTCGGGCACCGCGTGGTCGACCAGCTGACGGTGCTCGTGGTGCTGACCTGAGTCGGCGAAGTAGAGGCCCCACAGCTCGGCGTCGCCGCCCCGCCCCGCGTACTCCACGCTGGCGAACTGGCGGACCAGGTCACCGCCGAGGGTCACCTGCAGGTGCTGGACACGGGCGTCCCGGCCGACCCGGAACTTGATGTGCTGCGCCTGAACGGCGTCACGGTCCCACTCGGCGAGCGTCACGAAGGTCAGCTGGGCGCTGTCACCGATCACGACCTCGATGTTGTCGGCGAGGGTGACCGTGCCGGTCTGCTCCAGGACGATCGTCACCTTGGCGAACGCGCCCACCTTGACGAAGGTGCGCGCGGCCGCGGCGTCACCGCCCTTGCCGACGAGCCGGATCACGACCGGCTCGGCGGGCTCGGTCTCGGGCGCCACCTCGATCACGGTGACACCGGCGGCCGAGCCGAACGCGAGAGCGCTGACCCGGTCGAACGGGGTGAGCACCGGCTCCACGTCGTCCGCGTCGGACACCGTCACGCCGGCGGGCAGGTCGCCGAACTCCAGCGAGGGAGCCGCCCCGCTCAGCGACGTGGCGGTGACCAGGTCACGCAGCCGCTTGAGCGGGGTGAAACGCCAGTCCTCCTCCAGGCCGTCCAGGGCCGGGAAGTCGGTGACGTCGAAGGAGCGCAGCACCTGCGACTTGGTGCTCGGCGGGGCGATGGCCTCGGTAGTCATTTCGTCCTTTTAAGTCCGCGTTTACTCAGGGGGATGGGCGGGTGGGTGATTAACCCACGGCGCCTTCCATCTGGAGCTCGATGAGGCGGTTCAGCTCCAGCGCGTACTCCATCGGGAGCTCCTTGGCGATCGGCTCGATGAAGCCACGCACGATCATCGCCATCGCCTCGTCCTCGGTCAGGCCGCGGCTCATCAGGTAGAAGAGCTGGTCCTCGCTGACCTTGGAGACGGTCGCCTCGTGGCCCATGTTGACGTCGTCCTCGCGGATGTCGACGTACGGGTACGTGTCGGACCGGGAGATCGTGTCGACCAGCAGCGCGTCGCACTTGACGGTGCTCTTCGAGCTCGACGAGCCCTCCAGCACCTGGACCAGGCCGCGGTAGGAGGTGCGGCCGCCGCCACGGGCGATCGACTTCGAGATGATCGTCGACGACGTGTGCGGAGCGGCGTGCACCATCTTGGCGCCGGAGTCCTGGTGCTGGCCCTCGCCGGCCATGGCGATCGACAGGACCTCGCCCTTGGCGTGCGGGCCGGTCATGTAGACGGCCGGGTACTTCATGGTCACCTTGGAGCCGATGTTGCCGTCGATCCACTCCATGGTCGCGCCCTCCTCGCAGGTGGCGCGCTTGGTGACCAGGTTGTACACGTTGTTCGACCAGTTCTGGATCGTCGTGTACCGCACCCGGGCGTTCTTCTTCACGACGATCTCGACGACCGCGGAGTGCAGCGAGTCGGACGAGTAGATCGGCGCCGTGCAGCCCTCGACGTAGTGCACGTAGGAGCCCTCGTCGGCGATGATCAGGGTCCGCTCGAACTGGCCCATGTTCTCCGTGTTGATCCGGAAGTAGGCCTGCAGCGGGATGTCCACGTGCACGCCCTTCGGCACGTAGATGAACGAGCCGCCGGACCAGGTCGCGGTGTTCAGCGCGGCGAACTTGTTGTCGCCGACCGGGATCACCGTGCCGAAGTACTCCTGGAAGATCTCCGGGTGCTCCTTGAGCGCGGTGTCCGTGTCCAGGAAGAGCACACCCTGCTCCTCCAGGTCCTCACGGATCGCGTGGTAGACGACCTCGGACTCGTACTGCGCGGCGACACCGGCGACCAGACGCTGCTTCTCCGCCTCCGGGATGCCCAGCTTGTCGTACGTCGCCTTGATGTCCTCCGGCAGCTCCTCCCACGAGGTGGCCTGCTTCTCGGTGGACCGCACGAAGTACTTGATGTTCTGGAAGTCGATGCCCGTCAGGTCGGCGCCCCAGTGCGGCATCGGCTTGCGGTCGAACAACCGCAGGCCCTTGAGCCGCAGGTTGAGCATCCACTCCGGCTCGCTCTTGAGCGCGGAGATGTTGCGCACCACGGCCTCGGACAGACCGCGCTGCGCGGCAGCACCGGCGACGTCGGCATCGGCCCAGCCGTACTCGTACTTGCCAAGAGCGGCGAGGTGCTCTTCCTGAGTGACGATCTGGTCAGTCATGTATCTGTCCTAACCGTGATGGCGGTGGTCTTCGCACCGCGTGCGGGGATGTGCGTGGTGCACACCCCGTCGCCGTGCGCGATGGTGGCGAGGCGCTGCACGTGGGTGCCGATGAGCCGGGAGATGACTTCGGTCTCGGCGTCGCACAGCTGAGGGAACTCGGCAGCCACGTGAGCCACCGGGCAGTGATGTTGGCACAGCTGCCCGCCGGACGCGATCGTCGAGGCGTTGGCAGCGTAGCCCTCGGCCGTCAGCACCTCGGCGAGAGCCTCGGCACGGGCGATCGGATCGTGGCCGGCCTCGCGCAGCGCCGCCTGACAGCGCTCCTCGAGAGCCTTGACCTGAGCGGCGGCGAAGGCCGAGACGGCCTCCGGACCGTGCTGCTGGGAGATCCACCGCAGCGCGGCGGTGGCGATGCCGTCGTAGTGGTGCGGGTTGAGGTCCTCGCGGGCCGCGGCGGTCAGCACGAACGCCTTGGCCGGGCGGCCACGGCCACGAGGCTTGGCCGGCCGCAGCTCGCGCGTCTCGACGAGGCTCTCGGCGAGCATCGCGTCGAGGTGCTTGCGGATGGCCGCGGGGCTCAGGCCCAGCGCGGCGCCGAGCTCGGCCGCGGTAGTGGCACCCTGCCTCAGCAGGAGCTGCGCGACCCGGTCACGGGTGCGTCCGTCGGCCGCGGCGGCCGGAGCCGTCACGCCGATCTGGATCAGCACCTCGTTTTTCACTACGCCAACGTTACGTATTTCATTCGGAGCCCGCAAACCGCCCCCCGGTGATCCACCCCACCGCCTGCCGGAGCTGCGAAAATCAAGATCGGCAGCGAGCGTACGATGCGCGGGGTGAAGTCCTCCAAGGAGCGCCTGACGTCCGCTTTCCTGGCCTCCCGCCCCGTTCGGTGGTGCGGGTCCTCACTGCGCGGGCTGGCGCTGGCCTCGGTGGTCGCCAACGTCGGCATCATCGTCACCGGTGCCGCGGTCCGGCTCACCAAGTCCGGGCTCGGCTGCCCCACCTGGCCACGATGCACCGACGACTCCTACGTGTCGACGCCCGAGATGGGGATCAACGGCGCCATCGAGTTCGGCAACCGGCTCCTCACGTTCGTCCTCGTGGCGATCGCCGTGGCCTGTTTCCTCGGTGCTCTCGCCCGCCGCCGGCGCTCACTGACCCGCCTGTCGGTCGCGGTCGCGCTCGGCATCCCCGGGCAGGGCGTCATCGGCGGCATCACGGTGCTCACCAACCTCAACCCGTGGGTGGTCGGGCTGCACTTCATCCTGTCGATCGCGCTGATCGCCGGCGCGTTCGCGCTGTGGCGCCGGGTGCCCGAGGGCGACGGCGACCCGATCCCGCTGGTTCCGGCCCCGATCCGGCAGCTGGCGTGGGTGACGACGGCGGCGAGCCTCGCGGTGATCGCCGTCGGCGTGGTGGTGACCGGCAGCGGCCCGCACTCCGGCGACCAGGGCGCCAAGCGCAACAACCTGGACCCGCAGCAGATCTCCCAGGTCCACGCCGACACGGTCTTCCTGCTGATCGGCCTGACCGTGGCCCTGTGGTTCGCCCTCCGCGCCGTCGGCGCCCCGGCCCACGCCGTCCGCGCCGCGGCCGTGCTGTTCTGGGTCGAGATGGGCCAGGGCCTGATCGGCTTCGTGCAGTACTTCACCCATCTGCCGATCGCCCTCGTCGCCGCCCACATGCTCGGCTCCGGCCTGGTCTGGGTCGCCACCCTGTCGGTCCTGTGGTCGCTGCGCTCCCGCCCGGCCGTCACCACTCCGGAGGCGGCACCCCGTTCCGTCCCGGCCGCGGCCCCCGGCCCCGAGCCGGTCCCGGCCCCCTGACCCGCCCACCGGCCCCCTGACCCGCCCATCACCGGCGAGCGGACCCGAGACCGCGGTACCGGGGCAGCTCGACTCTCACGCTTTCCGTTTCCCTGCTCCGGCGTATCCGCCCTCGCCCAGGCCGTTCCGCACCGGGGCAGGCGACTCGCTGGCGTGGAAGTGCGCGCCGACCGCTGGACCCACCTGGCCGGCGCGCCGGTTCAAGGCCGATAACCAGGGCCTTCCTGGCACCCTTCACCACCGAAGTCGGCGGCAAAGCAACCAAGATCGCCGCCGGAAAACGCTCTGCCCGCCACGCGAGGCGCCAAGATCCGCGTGGGAACACCCTTCTTGAGCGACTCACCACCGAAAACGGTGGCAAAGCAGCCAAGATCGCCGCCGGAAAACGCTCTGACCACCTCGCGAGACGCCAAGATCCGCGTGGGAACACCCTTCTTGAGCGACTCACCACCGAAAACGGTGGCAAAGCAGCCAAGATCGCCGCGTCATGACGACTCATCGACAGCCTGCAGGGCTTCCGGAGCAGCCCCATCACAAGATCCGTGCGTGGCGGAAACGCTGACACGCGAACAGCCGCGGAAGCGGAAGGCCGCGTAACAGGTCGGCATTTGGTGACCGGAACGTTCCGGTCGCCAAATGCCGACCTGCCGCAGAGCCGGGTGAAGATCATGACGCGACCAGACACGCCTCAGGGTCGCGACACGATCAAAGGCGGGCCAGGAACGCGACACGAGCAGGGTCGACGGGAAACGCCGCCCAACCAGAGAACCGCGAAGCAACCAGAGACGAGCGGAAAACGCCACGCGACCAGAAACCGGCGGAAACGCTACGCAACCAGAAAAACGCGACGGATCGCGAAGCAACCAGAGACGGGCGAGAAACGCGACGCGACCAGAACCCGCGCGAAGGATCGCGACGCGATCAAAGACGACGCCCCGGGGATCGCGACGCGATCAAAGACGACGCCCCGGGGATCGCGACGCGATCAAAGACGACGCCCCGGGGATCGCGACGCGATCAAAGACGACGCCGCGGGGATCGTGGGGCGATCAGAGGCGCGTGAGGATCGCGTCGGCGAGGCGGTCGGCCGCGCCCGGCGCGTGCAACAGGAAGAGTGACGGCTCGGTCAGCTCCAGCTCGATCAGCATCGGCTCGCCGGACGGGCCGGGAATCAGGTCGACCCGGGCGTACAGCAGGCGCTTGGCCCCGCCGGGAATCACCTCGAGAACCCGCTCCGCCAGCGCCAGCTCGGCCGGCGACGGCGTCCGCGGGGTGATCCGCTCCTCGTTCATGTCGACGGGCACGTCACCTCGGGTGGTGAGCATCGCTCCCTTGCGGATGCCGTGGCTGAAGGTCAGCCGGCCGTCCACGTCGGGGGTGCAGAGCACCGCGGTCTCCCCCGCGGTGTCCACCGCGGACAGATAGGGCTGGACCATCGCGGTCCGCCCGGCGGCGGTGAGCCGGCCCACGTGGGCCACCGCCTCGCCGGCCTGTCCGGGAAGGAGGTAGCGGGCGGTGTCCCGGCTGCCGGCGCTGACCGTCGGCTTGACGACCCACTCGCCGTCGGCCGGTGGCGCCCAGCTCTCCCCCGGGCCGATGAACTCGGTGGGGATGATCGGGATGCCGGCCGCGGCGAGCTCCGCGAGATAGCGCTTGTCAGTGTTCCACTCGACGATGTCGGCCGGGTTGGCCAGCCGCGGCACCGACCGGGCCCACTCGACGAACTGTCCGTGCCGGGTCATGTAGTCCCACGGGGAGCGGAGCACGGTGATGTCGTAGCCCGACCAGTCGGCCGCCGGGTCGTCCCAGCGGACCGCCTCGACGACCACCCCGCGCTCACGCAACGCGTCGCGGAGGGGGTGGTCGTCCTCCCACAGGTCGGGGAAGGCCGCGCAGGTGACGAGCGCGACCCGGGAGTCACGGACCATCAGCGAGCCATGCTCCGCCGCGACATCGAGCGCCACAGGTCGTTGCTGGGCCGCATCTGCTCCAGGAGCTCGCGCTCCCACTCGTTCTCCACCTGGACGCCCGCGGAGTCGCACGCCTCACGCGCGACACCGGTGTCCGGGGCGAACTGGTCGGACCACTCGCCGTCCTCTCCGACGAGGACGATGCGGGCGCCGCGCTTACCGACGTACTCGATCACCGCCTTGGCACCGCCGTGCCCGGCGGCGAAGGACTTGATGTCGGAGGTCAGTGTCGTAACGGAACCTTCTGCCATGTTGCGCAGCCTAAGCAGTCAAGGGCGCCACGGTGTGCACCCCGATCCGTTTTTGTGACTCCAATTACCTGCGGGTTTCAAGATTCAGGCGGTTGTTTCGCCCAGATTACGCCTGAATTGTTCCCGCACCGGGAATCCGCCCTTCGAGTGACGGACAGTGATTGACACTGCTGACAATCCGGGCATCCTGTGCGACGAGTCAGATCAGAGCGTCAACGGCGACGGCCATGAAGACCACCGTGAGGTACGTGATCGACAGGTGGAACAGGCGCATCGGCTTGACCGCGGTGCCACCCCCGGCCTGTCGCGCCAGCCGGACCGCCTCGAAGAGGAAGACGGCACCCATGACGATCGCCGTGACCCCGTAGATCGGCCCGAGCCCCAGCGGCCACGCGGCGAGCGAAGCGGCCACAGTGAGGACTGTGTAGAGGATGATCTCGAAGTTGACCCGCTTCATCGACCGCACCACCGGCAACATCGGAATGCCGGCCCGGGCGTAGTCGTCCTTGTACTTCACCGCGAGCGCATAGAAGTGCGGCATCTGCCAAAAGAAGACAATGGCAAATAGCGCCCACGCCATCGGCGGGATCGAGTTCGTCACCGCGGCCCAGCCGATCACCACGGGAGCGGCGCCGCACACTCCACCCCAGAACGTGTTGGCCGGAGTCCGGCGCTTCAGCCAGAGGGTGTAGATGACGTCGTAGTAGAAGATCGAGAAGGCGGTCAGCGCGGTGGCCAACCAATTGGTGAGAAGCGCCATCAGCGCGACGGAGATCACAGCCAGTGTCAGGCCGAAGATCAGCACCGCACGCGGCGTCATCTGATTGGCCGGCAGCGGGCGCCTCTTGGTCCGCCGCATCAGCTCGTCGATGTCGCGGTCGATGTAGCAGTTGAGTGCGCTCGCGGCACCACCGGCCAGACCGCCGCCGACCAGCACGGCGGCGAAGGTGACCGGGTCAGGCCACCCCTGGGCGGCCAGCATCATGGTCGGCACGGTGGTGACCAGGAGCAGTTCCACGATCTGCGGCTTGGTCAGGGCCAGATAGGCCCGGAACACCGCAACCCAGCTCCGCCGGCCCTCAGCGCTCGCGGCGCGAGCGGGGCGCACGGCATCGCCGGGCGTCCGCCGTTGGACGGGACGCTCGGTGATCATGCTCACGGACAGCCACCTTCCGGCATCGGCTTTATTTCGCGGCCCCTGATCCGGTGACGACCCGGCGGCCAACCCGGACAGCCTACGCGTAGCCGTCTCTGCTGCTCGGGGCACCCGGCACGGGTGCATGCGGTCACACCCGTTGAACCGGCGTGTCCGCTCACAGCGTATGTGCCTAGTGCGTTCGCTGCGCAGACGTTTAGCCCGACTGGATAGGGTCAAGCCGAAAAGGGTTCCATAATTTTGCCCGAGGAGCAGAACCGACGTGGCTGCCACAGATCCCGCTCTCAACTGGTCCGACCTCGACCGCAAGGCGGTGGACACCACCCGGGTCTTGGCCATGGACGCCGTGGAGAAGGCCGGCAACGGCCACCCCGGTACCGCCATGAGCCTGGCCCCGGCCGCCTACCTGCTGTTCAACCGCGTCATGCGGCACGACCCCACGGACCCGGAGTGGGCGGGGCGCGACCGCTTCGTGCTGTCCTGCGGTCACTCCAGCCTCACCCTCTACATTCAGTTGTTCCTCAATGGTTACAGCCTGTCGCTGGATGACCTGAAGTCGCTTCGCCAGTGGGACTCGCTGACCCCGGGCCACCCGGAGTACGGGCACACCCCCGGCGTCGAGATCACCACCGGCCCGCTGGGCCAGGGCATCGGCAACGCGATCGGCATGGCCATGTCGGCCCGCCGTGAGCGCGGTCTGTTCGACCCGGACGCCCCCGCCGGTGAGTCGCCGTTCGACCACTACGTCTACTCGATCGCCTCGGACGGCGACATCGAGGAGGGCGTGAGCCACGAGTCGTCGGCCATCGCGTCGGTGCAGAAGCTGGGCAACCTCGTCGTGATCTACGACGACAACCAGATCTCCATCGAGGACGACACCCGGATCGCCAAGAACGAGGACGTCGGCAAGCGCTACGAGGCGTACGGCTGGCACGTCCAGACGGTGAACTGGAGTGGCTCGGACCCGTACGTCGAGGACGTCGAGGAGCTGTACGCCGCGATCCAGGCCGCGAAGGCGGTGACCGACAAGCCGTCGTTCATCGTGCTGAAGACGGTCATCGGCTTCCCGGCACCGAAGAAGCGGAACACCGGCAAGATCCACGGCTCCGCCCTGGGCGCCGCCGAGATCACCGCCACCAAGGAGCTGCTGGGCTTCACCGACGAGCCGTTCGCGATCGACGACGAGGTCGTCAAGCACGCGCAGCAGGTCGTCGAGCGGGGCCGTGAGGCCCGCGCCGCGTGGCAGGAGAAGTTCGACGCCTGGGCCGCCGGCAACGCCGAGGGCAAGGCCCTGTTCGACCGGCTCGCCACCCGGAGCCTGCCGGAGGGCTGGCTCGAGGCGCTGCCCGAGTTCCCGGCGGACGCCAAGGGCCTGGCCACCCGTGCCGCGTCCGGCAAGATCCTGGAGGCGCTCGCCCCGGTCCTGCCCGAGCTGTGGGGTGGTTCCGCCGACCTGGCGGAGTCCAACAACACCACGATGAAGGGTGAGCCGTCCTTCATCCCCGCGGAGTACGCGACCAAGGAGTTCCCCGGTCACGAGTACGGCCGCACGCTGCACTTCGGCATCCGCGAGCACGGGATGGGCTCGATCCTCAACGGCATCGCGGTGCACGGCGGCACCCGCCCGTACGGCGGCACCTTCCTGGTCTTCAGCGACTACATGCGCGGCTCGGTCCGCCTGTCCGCGCTGATGAAGCTGCCGGTCGTGTTCGTGTGGACGCACGACTCGATCGGTCTCGGCGAGGACGGCCCGACGCACCAGCCGATCGAGACGCTGACCGCGCTGCGCGCCATCGTCGGCCTCGACGTGGTCCGCCCCGCCGACGCCAACGAGACGGCGTACGCCTGGCGTGGCGCCCTGGAGCACACCGACCGCCCGACCGCGCTCGCGCTGTCCCGGCAGAACCTGCCGACCCTGGACCGTTCGAAGTACGCGTCGGCCGAGGGCACCCTCAAGGGCGGCTACATCCTCTCCGAGGCGTCCGGCGGCACCCCGCAGGTGATCCTGATCGCCAGTGGCTCCGAGGTGTCGATCGCGCTGACCGCGCAGGAGCGCCTGGAGGCGAGCGGCACCCCCACCCGGGTGGTGTCGATGCCCTGCCAGGAGTGGTTCTTCCAGCAGGACGTGGCATACCAGCAGCAGGTTCTGCCGCACGGCGTGAAGGCGCGTGTCACCGTGGAAGCGGGTATCCGGATGAGCTGGGACCGCATCCTCGGCGACGCCGGCGAGGCGGTCAGCATCGAGCACTACGGCGCCAGCGCACCGGCCGCGGTTCTGTTCGAGCAGTTCGGGTTCACCGCTGACAACGTCGTCGCGAAGGCCCACGCGTCCCTGGCCAAGGTCGGCGAGATCACCGGCCACAAGACCGGTAACTGACTTCTAACTACTGCGTCATCATTCAGGAGTTGAGGGAAATGACCGACAGACTGGCTGAGCTCTCCGCCCAGGGCGTCGCGGTGTGGCTCGACGACCTCTCCCGGGTGCGGCTGACCAGCGGCTCGCTGGACAAGCTGCGCACCGAGCAGCACGTGGTCGGCGTGACGACCAACCCGAGCATCTTCCAGAAGGCGCTCTCCGACGCCGACGCCTACGACGAGCAGGTCCGTGACCTGGCCGTCCAGGGCGTGACGGTGGAGGAGGCGATCCGGCTGATGACCGCCAAGGACGTCCGCTGGGCCGCCGACGTCTTCCGGCCGGCCTACGACGCCTCCAACGGCATCGACGGCCGGATCTCGATCGAGGTCGACCCGCGCAAGGCGCACGAGACCGAGTCCACCGTCGCCGAGGCGAAGACGCTGTGGTGGCTGGTCGACCGGCCCAACCTGTACATCAAGATCCCGGCCACCCTGGCCGGCCTGCCCGCCATCACCCAGGTGCTCGGCGCGGGCATCAGCGTCAACGTCACGCTGATCTTCTCGGTCGAGCGGTACCGGGCCGTCATGGACGCCTTCCTGGCCGGCCTGGAGCAGGCGAAGGCGAACGGCCACGATCTGTCCAAGATCGGCTCGGTCGCGTCGTTCTTCGTCTCGCGCGTGGACAGCGAGGTGGACAAGCGCCTCGACAAGATCGGTTCGGACGAGGCGAAGGCTCTGAAGGGCAAGGCCGCCATCGCCAACGCCCGGCTGGCCTACGAGGCGTACACCGAGGTCTTCGGCACCGACCGCTGGAAGGCCCTGGCCTCGGCCGGCGCCCACCCGCAGCGCCCGCTCTGGGCGTCGACCGGCACGAAGAACCCGGAGTTCCTGGACACCATCTACGTCGAGGAGCTGATCGCGCCCGGCACGGTGAACACCATGCCGGAGTCGGTGATCTTCGCGTACGAGGACCACGGCACCACCCGCGGCGACACCGTCACCGGCAACTTCGCGGACGCCCACCAGGTCTTCAATGACCTCGCGGCGGTCGGCATCGACTTCGCCGACGTGTTCAAGGTCCTCGAGGAAGAGGGCGTGGAGAAGTTCGAGCAGGCTTGGAACGAGCTGCTCGAGAACGTCGCGAAGACGCTCAAGGCCGCGTAAGCGCTGAATGACGGAGCGGCCTGTCCCGTGGACAGGCCGCTCCGCACCTTCCAGAACTGGCAGGATGGGAACGTGGGTAATCCGCTGCGCACCGCACAGGACCGTCGGCTTCCACGGATCCCGGAGCCCTGCGCTCTGGTGATCTTCGGGGTCACCGGTGACCTGTCCCGTAAGAAGCTAATCCCGGCCGTGTACGACCTGGCCAACCGTGGTCTGCTTCCCCCCGGTTTCGTGGTGGTGGGCTTCGCCCGCGCCGACTGGGGAGACGGCAGCTTCGAGTCCCTGGCCTACGCGGCGGCGAAGAAGGGCGCGCGCACGCCGTGGCGTGACGACGTCTGGCAACGCCTCTCCGAGCGCTTCCACTTCATTCCCGGCTCGTTCGACGACGACGACGCCTTCGACAAGCTCGCGGCCACGCTGGACGAGTTGAAGGAGCGCAACGGCATCTCCGGCAACGCGGCCTTCTACTTCTCCATCCCGCCGGCCGCGTTCCCGCTGGTGCTCAACCAGCTCAACCGCACCGGCATGGCCGACCCCTCCAAGACGGGCGGCTGGCGGCGGGTCGTCGTGGAGAAGCCGTTCGGTCACGACTTCCAGAGCGCCGTGCAGCTCAACCAGCTGGTCGACGACGTGTTCATCCCGGAGGACGTCTTCCGGATCGACCACTACCTGGGCAAAGAGACCGTCCAGAACATCATGGCGCTGCGCTTCGCGAACAGCCTGTTCGAGCCGGTGTGGAACTCGAAGTACGTCGACAGTGTGCAGATCACCATGGCCGAGGACGTCGGCATCGGCACCCGCGCGGCGTTCTACGACGCCTCCGGCGCGGCCCGCGACGTCCTGCAGAACCACCTGCTGCAGCTGCTCGCGATGATCGCCATGGAAGAGCCGACGAGCTTCGACCCCCAGGAGGTACGGGCGGAGAAGCTCAAGGTCCTCAAGGCGATCAGCCTGCCGCCCGACATCAGCACCGGTTCCGTCCGCGGGCAGTACCTTCCCGGCTGGGTGGCCGGCGAGCGTGCCGTCGGGTATCTGGAGGAGCCGAACATCCCGGCCACCTCCACCACCGAGACGTACGCCGCCGTCCGCCTCGGCATCCAGAACCGGCGCTGGGCCGGCGTCCCGTTCTACGTGCGGGTCGGCAAGCGGATGCCCCGGCGGGTCACCGAGATCGCGATCCTGTTCAAGCGGGCCCCGCACCTGCCGTTCGACCCGGCCGACGTGGAGATGCTGGGCCACAACCAGCTGGTCGTGCGGGTCCAGCCGGACGAGGGCGTGGTCCTCAAGTTCGGCTCCAAGGTGCCCGGCACCTCGATGGAGGTCCGGGACATCGCGATGGACTTCCAGTACGGCGAGGCGTTCACCGAGTCCAGCCCGGAGGCGTACGAGCGGCTGGTCCTGGATGTTCTGATCGGCGACCGGACGCTCTTCCCGGACGCCGCCGAGATCGAGCAGTCCTGGCGGGTCATCGACCCGCTGGAGGCCGCCTGGGCGGGCGTGAAACCGGAACCGTACCGGGCCGGCGAGTGGGGCCCGCGGGCCTCCGACGAGATGCTGGCACGCGAAGGCCGTACCTGGAGGCGGGCATGATCGGTCTGTGGGACACCACCGGCAACGAGGTCGTCAAGGCCCTGGCCGCGGAGCGGCGCAGCGCCGGTGGCGTGGCCTCCGGCCTGGCGCTGACGCTGATCGCGGTGGTCGAGGAGAAGAAGGTCCGGGAGGCCGAGGCGGCGGCCACCATCGCCGCCGCCGCGCACCCCTGCCGGCTGCTGATCGTGGTCCGCTCCGACATGGAAGGCCGCAGCCGGCTGGACGCGGAGATCGTCGTGGGCGGGCGCCTCGGCCCGGCCGAGGCGGTCGTCATGCGGATGTACGGCCGTCTCGCGCTGCACGCCGAGTCGGTCGTGATGCCGCTGCTCGCCCCGGATGTCCCGGTGGTCACCTGGTGGCACGAGGAGCCGCCGAACATGATCGCCAACGACTTCCTGGGTGTCGTCTCGGAGCGGCGGATCACCGACAGCGCGCAGGCGCCCGACCCGGTGGCCGCGCTCAAGCAGCGGGCCATCGACTACGCACCGGGTGACACCGACCTCACCTGGACCCGGATCACGCTGTGGCGGACCCTGGTGGCCGGTGCCTTCGACAGCACCGAGGCCAGGGTGATCGGCGCGAAGATCGTCGCGCCGGACCGTGACCCCACCGCGTGGCTGATGCTCGGCTGGCTCAAGTCCCGTCTCGGCATCGAGCCGGTGATGGAGCACACCGACCGTGCGCCCCGCCTGCACTCGGTGGAGCTGCAGTGCGAGAACGGCGACTGTGTCCGGGTCACCCGCGAGGAGGGCACGGCGCTGTTCAGCCGGACCGGCCAGGAGGACCGTTACATGCCGCTGCCGAAGCGGCCGGTCGGTGACGAGCTGGCCGAGGAGCTGCGCCGGCTCGACGCCGACCAGATCTACGCGGACGCGCTCGGCGCCATGGCCGGCCTGTCCGGTCTGGACCATCGCAACCCGGCGCGGGTGCACGTCTGGAAGGATCCGGCTCTGGCCGCGATCGCCAGTTCCGCTGCCTGACAGAGACAAGATCGAGGCCGTCCGTCGCACCGCGGCGGGCGGCCTCTTCATAAGGGAGAGACCCCATTGAGTGAGACCGTGGTCGTGGTGGTTCCGGACGCCGACATCCTGGCGTCCACGGTGGCGGCACGGCTCGCCATCAAGATCATCGACGCGCAGGCGGTGCACGGCACGGCGAGCGTGGTGCTGACCGGCGGCCGGGTCGCGGCGAAGGTGCTGCGCTCGGTCCGGGAGCTGCCCGCCGCGGCCGCGATCGACTGGTCCCGGGTGGACCTGTGGTGGGGTGACGAGCGGTTCCTGCCGTCCGGCGACCCGGACCGCAACGAGACCCAGGCGCGGGAGGCCCTGCTGGACAAGCTGCCGCTCGACCCGGCCCGGGTGCACGCGATGCCGGCCTCCGACGGACCGGACGGCGAGGACGCGATCAAGGCCGCCGCGCGGTACGCCTCCGAGCTCGCCGCCGCGGCCGGTGCCGGAACGCCGGTGCCCCGCTTCGACGTGCTGATGCTCGGTGTCGGTGAGGACGGGCACGTGGCGTCGCTGTTCCCCGGGCACCCGGTGCTGGCGGAGACCGGCACCACCGCCGCCACCTTCGACAGCCCGAAGCCGCCGCCCACCCGGGTCACGCTCACCGTGCCGACGATCCGGAGCGCCGACGAGGTGTGGCTGATCGCCGCGGGGCCGGACAAGGCCGCCCCGATCGGCACGGTGCTGTCCGGCGGTGACCTGCCGGCGGCGCGCGCGACGGGCGTACAGAAGACGCTCTGGCTGCTGGACCGGGCCGCGGCGGCGAACGTTCCGGCCCAGCCGTAACCGACAGTGTGGTGGCCCGCGCTCCGGGCCACCACACAAACCGCAACCGCCACCCGCGCGGTGAGCGGCGGTCCGGTCCGGACCGCTGAACGCCGCGCGGAT
>NZ_JBHSBL010000005.1:176392-414017 GCF_042650585.1 Actinoplanes subglobosus | reverse complement strand
CCGTGACCGCCGCCCGCATGCCGACCGGCGGTCCGGAACGGACCGCGGGCCGGCGCGCCCGCCGCGACGGGTCGCGGGTCAAGTCGAGGGGCCGGCCGCTGGGCTGGCGCCGGGCCTCGGGCCGACGGTTTTCGCGGACGGTGTCGACTCGGGTGTGCCGGTGACCGGTTTGGTCGCCGCCGACCGGGACGGGGTGCTCGGCGCGGACGGCGGAGCCGACACCACGGGCGCGGAATCGGTCGCCGAGACAGACGGCGCGGCCGGGGTGGACGACGCCGGCGGCGCGGTGNCCGCCGGGTCGGCCGGCTGGACCGGCGCGGGATCCGGCGCGCCAGGCCCCAACGTCACGGCCAGCGCCACCGCCGCGATCGCCACCCCGGCCGGTAACGGCAGCCAGCGCCACAGTCGCAGCCGTTTGCGCGGCGCCGCGACTGTCGGCGGCACCCCGAACCGCAGCCGCTCCTGGGTGATCTGACCAGCCCGGGCGGCCAGTGCGCTCCGCAGCCGTAGTTCCAGGTCGTCGGTCACCGGTCCCCCATTCGTGCTCGCAGGATGGACAGCGCGCGGTGCGCCGTCGACTTGACCGTGCCGCGGGAGACACGCAGCGTGTCGGCGATCTCCTCCTCGGAGAGCTCCGACCAGTAGCGGAGGACCAGCACCTGGCGCTGCCGGGCGGTCAGGCCGCGCAGCGCCCCCAGCATCTCCCGGTCACCGACCCCGAGCAGCGCCTCGTCCTCCGCCGCCGGAACGTTCTCCGGCGGCGGAGGAAGATAGGCCCGGGCGGTCCGGCGTCGGCGCAGCGCGGACCGTGCCGCGTTCGTCACCCCGGTGATGAGGTACGCGTTCGGATCCGTCACCCCACGCAGGTCGGCCCCGTGCCGCCGGTAGAGGGCGGTGAACACGTCCTGCACGATGTCCTCCGCGGTCGACAGGTCGTCGACCATCAGCACCGCCAGCCGCACCATGCTGAGCCGCCGGCTGTGGTAGAGCTCGTTGATCGCCGGTGGCGTCTCCGGGGTGCCACGACCGGCCGCTCGCACACCGGCGGAGACTCCGCGCAGCCAGGCGAGCAGCGAGGGGAACGGCAGAACAGAGATCACTAGCGCCCCGGGGTGGTGTGGAGGGAACGAACGGTACCTTCCGGGTCAGTTCGAGCGCGACGGCGTGGTGGCCGGCTTCGGAGCCTTGGACACGGTCGGCCCGGTGCCCGGGGTGACGCCCGGCTTCCCGGTCGCGGGGCTCGCGGCGGGCCCGGTGCCCGGGGTGACGGCGGGCTTCCCGGCAGGCGTGGTGGCGGGTTTCCCGACCGGCGAGGCGGTGGGTGCGGCCGGCTCGGCGGTCGGCTTGTAGCCGGTCTCGGCCGACCTCGACGGCGCCGGGGTCGCCGCGATCGCCGACGTCGAAGCGGTCGCCTCGACCGGCTTCGACGGCGCCGGGGTGGCCGGACCGTCGGTCGGCTGGTAGGCGGTCGTCGCCGGGGTCGGGGGCACCGGGGCCGGGGTGGCCTCGTCGGCGAACGCGGTGGCCGACAGGCCGGCGATACCCAGCACGGTCACGGCGCCGACGGTGAGGGCGAGGCCACGGGTCGAGATTCGCATCGGTACTCCTGCTCGTTGGGGTGCTGTCGCAGGAGTAGACGCGTGGCCCGCCGGAAGGTTGGCGGTTCCGAAGTGACGCGCGCCACAGATCTAGGCTTCGAAGCATGCAGCCGACCATTCGCGCCTACCGGCCCACCGACCTCGACGCGATCTATGACATCTGCGTGCGTACCGCCGCCTCGGGACAGGACGCACGCGGCAGGCACACCTCGGACCGCATGCTCGGCGACGTCTGGGCGGTGCCGTACGTGACCCGCGAACCCGGGCACGCCCACGTCCTCGACGACGGCACGGGTGCGGCGGTCGGCTACATCCTGGGCACCGCGGACACCGAGGCGTTCGTGACATGGTTCCGCGAGGAGTGGATCCCGGCCAAGGCGGAGACGTTCGCCGCCGACGATCCGAAGGACCGGGAACTGGCCGCGGTGTTCCACTCGCCGGAGAAGATGGTCCGGCCGGAGTTCGCCGACTATCCGGCCCATCTGCACATCGATCTGCTGCCGGAGTGGCAGGGCCGGGGTCAGGGCCGGGCGCTGATGGCGGCCTTCCTGGCCGGGCTGCGCGCCGCCGGGGTGGCGAGGGTGCATCTCGGCATGGCCGCCGAGAACACGGGGGCCTACGCCTTCTATCGCAAGCTGGGTTTCCACGACATCGCGGTGCCGAACCCGGGCGCCCGCTTCGTGGGCCGCGACACCAGCCCGCCGAGGTGATCCGGGGCGCGCCGGCTGCCCCTGTCCAGCCGGCGCTCCCCCTGGCTCATTCGCCGCGTCGCTGACGGACCTTGGCGAGCGCCTCGGCGAGGATCGCCGCGGCGTCCTCCTCGGAACGGCGCTCCTTCACATACGCCAGATGCGACTTGTACGGCTCGGCGCGCGCCCGACCCGGCGGATTGGACCGGTCGAGACCGGCCGGCTGCCCGCACCGCGGACAGTCCCAGGTGTCGGGGTTCGCCGCCTCCGCCGCGAACCAGATGATGCTGTCGTGACCGGCCGCGCAGAAATAGGTCACCTGCCTGCGCGGTGCGGGTTCGCTGCGCTCGTCGGGTCGCATCGGGCTGGACCCGACACGGCTACCGCGAATAGCGCTGCCACTGGACACGGACGTCACTCCTGTCTCGAGGGGCCTCTCAGAGGTAGCCGTCCGGTTCCGGGGGACTCGTGAGGGGCGCGCGAACCGGACAGCAGGAACAAAAAACCGCACGACCGGAGAATCCGGCCGCGCGGCAGATTGTACGACTACAACGCGCTGTCAGGAAGCCAGCTGGACCTTCAGCCAGAAGCCGAGCCCGACAATGCAGGCGAACCAGATGATTCCCACGAGAACCGTGTAACGGTCGAGGTTTTTCTCCGCCACCGAGGAGCCGGCCAGGCTGGAGGTAACGCCGCCGCCGAACATGCTCGACATGCCGCCGCCCTTGCCACGGTGCAGAAGGATCAGCAGGGTCAGCAGGATGCTGGTGATGATCAGCAACACGATCAACGTGTAAGCGAACGCGATCGGCATCGTCGGGTTCATTCCTCTCGAAGGGCAAGCAGCGGTCCCACAATAGCGGGTGCCCGGCCGCATGATACGACCGGGCACGCGCTTAATTACCGTGAACCTTTTTCAACCTGGCATCGAGCCGAAGACGCAAGATTGTCGATCTCTCGCGGTGGCCCGGCCTCGCCACGTTGAAAAAAGTTCATCAGCGTCCGACATGCTCCGGGAAACGCACGATGGCGGCGAAGCCCTCGGCGTCCAGAGCGGCACCGCCGACCAGGGCACCGTCCACGTCCGGCTTGGCCATGATCTGGGCGATGTTGTTCGCCTTCACCGAGCCGCCGTACTGGATCCGGACCACGTCGGCCACCTCGGCGCCGAACTTCTCGGCGAGGCGGCCACGGATCGCGCCGCAGACCTCCTGGGCGTCCTCCGGCGTCGCGGTCTTGCCGGTGCCGATCGCCCAGACCGGCTCGTAGGCGATCACGATCTGCTTGAGCTGCTCGGTCTTCAGCCCCTCGAGACCGGCGTCGACCTGGGCGAGCACGTGCTCGACCTGGTTGCCGGCCTCACGGATCTCCAGGCCCTCACCGACGCAGAAGATCGGCACGAGACCGGCCTCGAAGGCGGCCTTGTTCTTCGCGTTGACGGTCGCGTCGTCCTCGGCGTGGTACTCACGGCGCTCGGAGTGGCCGACCACGACGTAGGTGCAGCCCAGCTTGGCGAGCATGCCGCCGGAGATCTCGCCGGTGTACGCGCCGGACGCGAACTTCGAGACGTCCTGCGCGCCGTACCCGATGTTGAGCTTGTCGTCCTTGATCGCGCCCTCGACGCTGCGCAGATCGGTGAACGGCGGCAGGACGACCGTCTCGACGGCCTCCAGCTGCTCGGCGTTCAGGCTCGCGGCCAGTTTCCGGACCAGGAGGATCGCCTCGAAGTGATTGAGGTTCATCTTCCAGTTGCCGGCGATGATCGGCTTGCGGGTCACGTCACCCATCACTTCTCCAGAGCGGCGACGCCCGGCAGCGTCTTGCCTTCGAGGTACTCCAGGGACGCGCCCCCACCGGTGGAGATGTGACCGAACGCGGACTCGTCGAGCCCGAGCGTGCGCACGGCGGCCGCGGAGTCACCGCCACCGACGACCGAGAAGCCGTCGATCTTGGTGATCGCCTCGGCCACGCCACGGGTGCCCGCGGCGAACGGCGCCAGCTCGAACACGCCCATCGGCCCGTTCCAGAACACCGTCTTCGCACCGGCGATCGCCGACGCGAACAACTCCGTCGACTTCGGGCCGATGTCGAGACCCAGCCGGTCGGCCGGGATGTCCGCCGCCGCGACGACATCGTGCGTGGCGTCCGCCGAGAACTCGGTGGCGGCCACGACGTCGACGGGCAGCACGATCCGGCCGTCGGCCTGCGCGAGCAGGTCGGCACAGACGGAGACCATCTCGTCCTCGAGCAGCGACTTGCCGACCTCGTGGCCCTGGGCCTTGAGGAAGGTGAAGCACATGCCGCCACCGACGAGGAGCTTGTCCACCTTGGGCAGCAGCGCCTGGATGACGGCGAGCTTGTCGGAGACCTTCGAGCCGCCGAGCACGACGACGTAGGGCTGCTCCGGGCTCTCCGACACCCGCTTGAGGACCTCGACCTCCTTGAGGACGAGTCCACCCGCGTAGTGCGGCAGGCGGGCCGGCACGTCGTACACCGAAGCGTGCTTGCGGTGCACGGCGCCGAAGGCGTCGTCGACGTAGAAGTCGGCGAACGCCGCCAGCTGGTCCGCGAAGGCGCCACGCTCGGCGTCGTCCTTCGAGGTCTCGCCGGCGTTGAAGCGCAGGTTCTCCAGCAGGAGGACCTGACCGTCGGCGAGCGCCTCGACCTTGGCCCGGGCGTCGGCGCCGACGGTGTCGGAAGCGAAGACCACCGACGAGCCGAGCAGCTCGCCGAGACGGGTCGCCACCGGGGCAAGGGTGAACTTGGGGTCCGGCGCGCCCTTCGGGCGGCCCAGGTGGGACGCCACGATCACGCGGGCGCCCGCGTCACGCAGGGCGATCAGCGTCGGCAGCACCGCGCGGGCGCGGCCGTCGTCACTGATCGTGCCCGGGTTTGCCTTGTCGAACGGGACGTTCAGGTCGGCGCGCACGAACACGCGCCGACCCGAGACACCCTCGCCGAGCAGGTCGTCGAGAGTCTTCATCTGGAAGATCAGGCCCCGACGAGCTTGACCAGGTCGACGAGGCGGTTCGAGTAGCCCCACTCGTTGTCGTACCAGGAGACGACCTTGACCTGGTTGCCGATCACCTTGGTGAGGCCGGCGTCGAAGATCGAGGAGGCCGGGTCGGTGACGATGTCGGCCGACACGATCGGGTCCTCGGTGTAGACCAGGATGCCCTTGAGCGCGCCCTCGGCGGCGGCCTTGATCACCGAGTTGACCTCCTCGACCGTGGTGTCACGGGACGCGGTGAAGGTCAGGTCGGTGGCCGAGCCGGTGGGGATCGGCACCCGCAGCGCGAAGCCGTCCAGCTTGCCCTTGAGCTCCGGCAGCACCAGGCTGACGGCCTTGGCGGCCCCGGTCGAGGTCGGCACGATGTTCAGCGCGGCGGCGCGGGCGCGGCGCAGGTCGCTGTGCGGGCCGTCCTGCAGGTTCTGGTCCTGGGTGTACGCGTGGATGGTGGTCATCAGACCACGCTCGATCCCGATCGTGTCGTTCAGGACCTTCGCCATCGGGGCGAGGCAGTTCGTGGTGCACGACGCGTTGGAGATGATGTTGTGCTTCGCGGCGTCGTACAGGTTGTCGTTGACACCCACCACGATGGTGATGTCCTCGTTCTTGGCCGGGGCCGAGATGATGACCTTCTTGGCGCCCTTGTCCAGGTGCGCCTTGGCCTTGGTGGCGTCGGTGAAGAAGCCGGTCGACTCGATGACGACGTCGGCGCCCAGCTCGCCCCAGGGCAGGTTGTTCGGGTCGCGCTCGGCGAACGCCTTGAACGTCTTGCCACCGACGGTGATCTCGTCGGCGGAGGCCTTCACCTCGAGGCCCAGACGGCCCAGGATGCTGTCGTACTTCAGCAGGTGAGCCAGCGTGGCGTTGTCGGTCAGGTCGTTCACGCCGACGATCTCGATGTCGGCGCCGGAGGCGAGAACCGCCCGGAAGAAGTTACGACCGATACGGCCGAAGCCGTTGATGCCAACCCGGATGGTCACAGGTGGTCTCCTCTTTACGGTCCGCCGGAATCTGCGACCGGCGGAGGGGTCTGCATGCCGACCGTTGGGCCGACTCGAGGCGTCCGGCCGCCGCACCCAGAAAATGCGATGACGGGGGGCTCGACCGGACTGCCGGCACCGTCGCCGTCACCCGTGACACTATCCGAGGCCGAACACCCGCGGAGCAGCGGGGCGCGACCTGAACGTTACCTAAACGGATCACAGCGACGTTACCGACGACGTCATCAGCCTGGCCCAGGTGGCCGTACCGGATAAGGTCCGAAGGTCCCTCGATCGAGGTGATCGGGATCACCCGTCAGCAGGCCATCATCTCCGGTGTGACGGCCGCCTCGGTGTCCGGGATGCCGAGGTCACGGGCCCGCTTGTCGGCCAGCGCCAGCAGGCGGCGGATCCGGCCGGCGATCGCGTCCTTGGTCAGCGGCGGGTCGGCCAGAGCGCCCAGCTCCTCCAGGGACGCCTGCCGGTGCTCCAGGCGCAGCCGGCCGGCCGACGTCAGATGGTTCGGCGCGTCCTCGGAGAGGATCTCCAGCGCCCGGGTGACCCGGGCCGCGGCCGCGACCGCCGCGCGGGCCGAGCGCCGCAGGTTCGCGTCGTCGAAGTTGGCCAGCCGGTTCGCGGTCGCGCGCACCTCACGGCGTACCCTCCGCTCCTCCCACGCCAGCACGCTGGAATGCGCGCCGACCCGGGTGAGCAGCGCGGCGATCGCGTCGCCGTCCTTGATCACCACCCGGTCGACGCCGCGCACCTCGCGGTCCTTCGCGGTGATGCCGATGCGCCGGGCCGCGCCGCGCAGCGCCAGCGCCGCCTCCGGGCCCGGGCAGGTGATCTCCAGCGCGCTGGAGCGGCCCGGCTCGGTGAGCGAGCCGTGCGCCATGAACGCACCGCGCCAGGCGGCGACCGAGCAGCACACGTTGCCGCTGACGACATGCTGCGGCAGGCCGCGGACCGGGCGGCCGCGCACGTCGAGCAGGCCGGTCTGGCGGGCCAGGACCTCGCCGTCCTTGACGATCCGGACGATGTAGTGACTGCCCTTGCGCAGACCGCCGGACGCGAGCACGTGCACCTCGCTGGGGTAGCCGTAGACGTCGGCGATCTCCCGCCGCAGCCGCCGGGCCACCGCCCCGGTGTCCAGCTCCGCCTCGACGACCACCCGGCCGGAGACGATGTGCAGCCCACCGGCGAAGCGCAGCAGCGCCGCCATCTCCGCACGACGACAACAGGGCTTGGGCACGTCGACCCGGCTCAGCTCGTCCTTGACCGCTGCCGTCATCGCCATCGTGTTGTCACCTCATGCGCCGGATCTTGAACAGTGTGTGCCGCACTACGTCAGTAATCAACGAGTGGCGCCCAATACTGGCACCAGGGCGGCGCCCAATGACTCAGGATCATGCCGTGGGCTGCCGTCCGCAACGGCCACGGGTACCAGAACCAGCTCCGCACCGAGCGCCTGCGCCGCGGCACGGACCGGCTCGGGCTCACCGACCCACTTCGCGTCGGCGAGAACCGTGTCGACCCGGAGCTGTGGAAGGTACCAGTGGAGAGCCGCCAGATGGTCGGCGGTGGAGAGGCCGGCCGTCTCCCGGTCCGGGCTGAGATTGAGGGTGACCAGCCGGCGGGCCGGGCTCGCCACGATCGCCGCGGCCAGCTCCGGGACCAGCAGGTGCGGCAGGACACTCGTATACCAGCTGCCCGGGCCGAAGATCAGCCAGTCCGCGGCCCGGACCGCCTCGACCGCCTCCGGGCAGACCGGCGGGTCGGCCGGCACCAGGCGCAGCGAGGCCACCCGCCCGTCGGCGACGGCCACCGAGTGCTGGCCGGAGATCGTGACCCGGCCGCCGTCGGCCGCCACCACATCGGCCTCGATGCCGACCGCGTGCCGCGCCATCGGCAGCACCCGGCCTCGCGCGCCGACCATCTCGGCGGCGTGGTCGAGCGCGGCCACCGGGTCGCCGAGCATCTCGATCAGGCCGAGCAGCAGCAGGTTGCCGACCGCGTGCCCGGCCAGGGTGTCCTGGCTGCGGTCGGCCCGCCGCTCGATCCGCGGGCCGCGGCCGGTGGCCGGCTCCGGCATCGCCATCGACATCGCGGCGAACCGGTGCTGCATCAGGCTCGCGGTGAGCCGGTGCGTCGGGTGGTCGTCGGCCAGGGCGGCCAGCGCCTGCCGCAGGTCACCGGGCGGCAGCAGCGCGTCCCGCTCGACCCGCAGACGGCCACTGGAGCCGCCGTCGTCACCGACCGTCACGATCGCCGTGATGTCCAGGTCCAGGTCCCGGGCACTGTGCCGGAGCGCCCGCAGCGAGGCGCTCAACCCGTGCCCGCCGCCGAAGGCGACCACCCGGATCGCCGTCACTCGCGCCCCAGGTCGCGGTGCGAAGTGTGCGCGGACAGGCGCATGTCGCCCAGCTGGGAGGTCAGCTCCTCGGCGATCGCGACACTGCGGTGCTTGCCACCGGTGCAGCCGATCGCGACGGTCAGGTAGCGCTTGCCCTCCCGCTCGAAACCGGGAGCGGTGGCCGCGATCAGGCCGGCGTAGGTGGCGACGAAGTCGGTCGCGCCCTCCTGACCCAGGACGTAGCTGCTCACCCCCTCCTCCAGACCGGTGTGCTCACGCAGCTCCGGTACCCAGAACGGGTTGGGCAGGAACCGGGCGTCCAGCACGTAGTCGGCGTCCGGGGGCAGGCCGTACTTGAAGCCGAACGAGAGCACGGTGATCCGCAGACGGCGCGAATCCTCGCCGCCGAACAGCTCCTCGACCCGGCGGCGCAGCTGATTCACATTCAGATGACTGGTGTCGATGATTACGTCGGACTGCTCGCGGGCCTCCGCCAGCAGCTTGCGCTCGGCGGCGATGCCGTCGGCCAGCCGCCCGTCACCCTGCAGCGGGTGCGAGCGCCGCACCGACTCGAAACGGCGGATCAGCACCTCGTCGTCGGCGTCCACGAACACCACGCGCGGCGAGAAGCCGCGCTCCTTGAGCGCCCGCACCGCACCGGCCAGGTCGGTGGAGAAGGCACGGCTGCGCACGTCGAGCACCATCGCCGTGCGCCGGGCGGCGCCCCCGGCGGCGAAGGCCAGCTCGGCCATCTCCAGCATCAGGGCCTGCGGCAGGTTGTCGACCACGTAGAACCCGACATTTTCCAGCGCCCGCGCCACCGTGCTGCGGCCGCCGCCGGAGAGCCCCGTCACCACCACCAGGTCGGTCCCGGCCTCGTCGGGCTCCACCACCTCGTCGGGCCCGAGGTCCGGCATCGCTTCGGTCACCACGCCTCCTGCGTCATCACGCCCGCTGATTCGGCGGACACAACATGGTAGGCCGCCGGGCGCTACCGCCCCGCAGTCTTCCCCGTCTCGGGTGAACGCAACGCCGCCAGCACCGATTCCGCCGTCTTCAGACCGATCCCGGGCACCTCGGCGATCTCCTCCGGAGTGGCGTCGGCCACCCGTTTCAGCGACCCGAAATGACGCAGCAGCGCCTTGCGGCGGACCTCACCCAGACCGGCCACCTCGTCGAGCGCGGACTCGGTCATCCGCTTGGACCGCCGCTGCCGGTGGAAGGTGATGGCGAACCGGTGTGCCTCGTCGCGCACCCGCTGGAGCAGGTAGAGCGCCTCCGACGTGCGCGGCAGAATCACCGGGAAGTCGTCGGCCGGCAGCCACACCTCCTCCAGCCGCTTGGCCAGCCCGCACAGGGCGACATCGGTCACGCCCATCTCGGCCAGGACCGCGGCGACCGCGTTGACCTGCGGCTGGCCGCCGTCGACCACGATCAATTGAGGGGGGTACGCAAACCGGCGCGCCTTGCCGGTCAAGGGGTCGATGCCGGGCAGTTCCCCCTCGGCGCCGGCCTCGCCGTCGGTCTCCCCCACCGGTGCCAGCGCCTTGTAGCGGGCGAACCGGCGCCGCATCACCTCGCTCATCGCCGACAGGTCGTCCATGCCACTGCCGTCCGCGTTGCCCCGGACGATGAAACGCCGATACTCGCTCTTGCGCTCCAGCCCGTCCTCGAAGACCACCATCGAGGCGACCACGTCGGTGCCCTGGATCTGCGAGACGTCGAAGCACTCGATGCGCAGCGGCACACCCTCCATGCCCAGCGACTCGGCGATCTCCTCCAGCGCCTTGCTGCGGGTGGTCAGGTCGCCGGACCGGCGCAACTTGTGCCGCTGGAGGACCTCGGCGGCGTTGCGCGCCACCGTCTCCATCAACGATTTCTTGTCGCCGCGCTGCGGGATCCGCAGGCTGACCCGGCTGCCCCGGTGCTCGGACAGCCAGTCGGAGAGCGCGTCGGCGTCGTCCGGCAGCGCGGGCACCAGCAGCTCCCGGGGCACGTCGTTCTCGCCGTGCTCCTCCCCGTACATCTGCGTGCAGAAGTGGTGGACCAGGTCGCCGGTGGACAGGTCCTCCACCTTCTCCACCACCCAGCCGCGCTGGCCGCGGACCCGGCCGTCACGCACGTGGAACACCTGGACGGCGGCCTCGAGCGGATCCTCGGCGAAGGCCACGATGTCGGCGTCGGTGCCGTCGCCGAGAACGACGGTCTGTTTCTCCAGAGCGCGGCGCAGGGCCACCAGGTCGTCGCGGAGCCGGGCGGCCCGCTCGAACTCCAGCTCCTCGGAGGCCTGGAACATCTCCCGCTCGACCCGCTTGAGGAACTGGTCGGTACGGCCGGCCATGAAGTCACAGAAGTCGTCGACGATCGCCCGGTGCTCCTCCTGGCTGACCCGGCCGACACACGGGGCCGAGCACTTGCCGATGTCGCCGAGCAGGCAGGGCCGGCCGATCTGGTGGGCCCGCTTGAAGACACCGGCCGAGCAGGTGCGCGCCGGGAAGACCCGCAGCAGCAGGTCGAGGGTCTCGCGGATGGCCCAGGCGTGCGAGTAGGGGCCGAAATAGCGGACACCCTTGCGCTTGGCGCCGCGCATCACCTGGAGGCGGGGGAACTCCTCGTCGAGGGTGACGGCGAGAAACGGATACGACTTGTCGTCGCGGTATTTCACATTGAAGCGGGGGTCGAACTCCTTGATCCAGGAGAACTCCAGCTGCAGCGCCTCGACCTCGGTGCCGACGGTGACCCAGTCCACGCTGCCGGCCGTGGTGACCATCTGCTGCGTCCGCGCGTGCAGCGACCAGACGTCGGCGAAATAGGAGTTGAGCCGGTTGCGCAGGCTCTTGGCCTTGCCGACATAGATGACCCGGCCGGCCGGATCACGGAATCGGTAGACGCCCGGGGCGTCGGGGATGGTACCGGGAGCCGGGCGATAGGTGGACGGGTCTGGCACATCCCCAACACTAGTGCGTGGGACTGACAGAATTGCCCGGCCGGAGGCCCGGTGCCGCCGCCACGGCCCGGGCCTGCGGTCCGTCAGGCGGTGACGATGTTGTTGTCGCCGTCCAGCTCGACCTTGGTCGCGGCGAGCGCGGTCCCGGCCGGGCCGGAGATCGGCGAGCCGTCCTCGATCGAGAAGTAGCTGTTGTGGCACTTGCAGGCGATCTGCTTGTTCTTGATCTCGGTGACCTTGCACTGCTGGTGGGTGCAGACGTTGCTGAACGCCTTGTACTCACCCTCGGTCGGCTGCGTGACGACCAGGTCGTCGAGGATCACACCGCCGCCCACCGCCACCTCGGACGCGGCGACCAGAACCGTGCCGCCACCACCGCCGGTGCTGCCGCCACCGGTGCTGCCGCCCTCGGTGCCCGCGCTGCCGGCCGGGACCGGGTTGTTGTTGAAGTCGGTGCCGTTCGGGTTGGTGTTGCTGGAGTCCGTACCGCAGGCCGCCAGGGCCGCGGCGACACCAACGCCACCGGCGCCCATCAGGACGACGCGTCGTGTCGAGGTGGAGCCCGTACGGTCCTGCTGGATCTCGGCGTCGGTCCTCGGCTGCACGTCAGTCATCTTTGTCGCCCTCCACTACCTGTCTTCTGCCGCCAATGTCACGCGGAGTCGCACCGGAATACGGATCAGGATCCACGATCAGTTCAACGTGCCAAGGCGAGATTCTCCCGCTTCCTCCGTGTTCAGCCGACCCATTTGCCGGAGTATGCCGAACAGCGGGGCACCCGGGTGACCTTAGGAGACCAACCGGGTGCGGTAGCTGAGAGTCGTCTAAGAATCTTCTAAATCAGGCCGTGACCTTGGCCCGGGAACGGGTGGTCCGCGTCCCGTTGGCCTTCGCGGCCCGGCCGACCGCGTCCTTCGATCCACCGGGCTCGCCGGACAGGCCCAGCATGTGCCGCAGGAACTGCCCGGTGTGACTCTCCGGCACCTCGGCCAGTTCCTCGGGCCGGCCCGCCGCCAGCACCAGGCCGCCCTTGCTGCCGCCCTCCGGGCCCATGTCGATCAGCCAGTCCGCCGACTTGATCACGTCGAGGTTGTGCTCGATCGTGATCACCGTGTTGCCCTTGTCGACCAGGCCGTTGAGCACCAGGAGCAGCTTGCGGATGTCCTCGAAGTGCAGGCCGGTGGTCGGCTCGTCGAGCACGTAGACGGTCCGTCCGGTCGAACGTTTCTGCAGCTCGGAGGCGAGTTTCACGCGCTGTGCCTCACCGCCGGACAGGGTGGTCGCGGGCTGGCCCAGCCGGACGTAGCCCAGGCCGACCTCGACCAGGGTGCGCAGGTGCCGGTGGATCGACGGGAGCGCCGAGAAGAAGTCGGCGGCCTCCTCGATCGGCATGTTCAGGATCTCCGAGATGGTCTTGCCCTTGTAGTGCACCTCCAGGGTCTCCCGGTTGTACCGGGCGCCCTTGCACACCTCACACGGGACGTAGACGTCCGGCAGGAAGTTCATCTCGATCTTGATGGTGCCGTCGCCCGAGCAGTTCTCGCAGCGGCCGCCCTTGACGTTGAACGAGAACCGGCCCGGACCGTACCCCCGGACCTTGGCCTCCGTCGTCTCCGCGAACAGCTTGCGGATGTGATCGAAGACACCGGTGTAGGTGGCCGGGTTGGACCGCGGGGTCCGCCCGATCGGCGACTGGTCCACCCCGACGACCTTGTCCACGTGCTCCAGGCCGGTCACCCGGGTGTGCCGGCCGGGCACCTGCCGGGCACCGTTGATCTGGTTGGCCATCACGGTGTGCAGGATGTCGTTGACCAGCGTCGACTTGCCCGAGCCGGAGACACCGGTGACCGCGATGAACTGGCCCAGCGGGAACGGCACGGTCAGGTTGCGCAGGTTGTGCTCCCGGGCGCCGTGCACCACGACCTCCCGGCCGGCGGTCTGCGGGCGGCGGGTGGCCGGCAGCGGGATCGACTTCCGGCCGGACAGGTAGGAGCCGGTCGGGGACTCCTCGTTCGCCAGCAGGCCCTCCACCGAGCCGCTGTGCACGATGTGGCCACCGTGCTCGCCGGCGCCCGGGCCGATGTCGACGACCCAGTCCGCCGTCCGGATGGTGTCCTCGTCGTGCTCCACGACGATCAGCGTGTTGCCCAGGTCACGGAGCCGCTTCAGGGTCTCGATCAGCCGGTGGTTGTCCCGTTGGTGCAGACCGATCGACGGCTCGTCCAGCACGTAGAGCACGCCGGCCAGGCCCGACCCGATCTGGGTGGCGAGCCGGATACGCTGCGCCTCGCCGCCGGACAGGGTGCCGGCGCCCCGGTCCAGGGAGAGGTAGTCCAGGCCGACGTCGACGAGGAAGCGCAGCCGTGCGTTGATCTCCTTGAGCACCCGCTCGGCGATCATCTTCTGCCGCTCGTCGAGTTCGAACGAGGCGAGCAGATCGGCGCATTCACCGACGGACAGGTTGCAGATCTCGGCGATGTTCCGACCGGCCAGCGTCACCGCCAGCACCTCGGGCTTGAGCCGGGCGCCGCCGCAGACCGAGCAGGGCACGTCACGCATGTACCCCTCGTACTTCTCGCGCGACCAGTCGCTCTCGGTGTCGTTGTGCCGCCGCTCGATCCACTGCACCACGCCCTCGAAACCGGTGTAGTAGGAGCGCTCGCGCCCGTACTTGTTCCGGTACCGCACGTGGACCTGGTCGTCGGCGCCATACATGATCAGTTTCTGGGCCCGGGTCGGCAGCGCCCGCCACGGTGTGTCCAGAGTGAAGCCCTCGGCACTGGCCAGCGCCTCCAGCAGGCGCGTGAAGTACTCCTGGGTGGTACCGCCGGCCCACGGCTGGATCGCGCCCTCGCGCAGGCTCTTCTCCTCGTCGGGGATGAGCAGCTCCGGGTCGACCTCCTTCTTCGTGCCGAGGCCGGAGCACTCGGGACACGCGCCGTACGGCGCGTTGAAGGAGAAGACCCGGGGCTCCAGGTCCTCGATCGCCAGGGGGTGGTCGTTGGGGCAGGCCAGGTGCTCGGAGAAGCGGCGCTCCCGCTCCGGGTCGCCCTCCGGCAGGTCGACGAAGTCGAGCAGGACGATGCCGCCGGCCAGCCCGAGCGCGGCCTCGACCGAGTCGGTGAGGCGCTGCTTGCTGGACGCCTTCACGCTGAGCCGGTCGATCACCACCTCGATGGTGTGTTTCTCCTGCTTCTTCAGCTTCGGCGGCTCGGTGAGCGGGTGAACCACGCCGTTGACCCGGGCCCGCGCGTAGCCCTTGGCCTGGAGCTCGGCGAAGAGGTCGACGTACTCCCCCTTGCGGCCGCGGATCACCGGGGCCAGCACCATGAAGCGGGTGCCCTCGTCCATCGCCAGCACCCGGTCGACGATCTGCTGCGGGGTCTGCTTGCTGATCCGCTCCTTGCAGACCGGGCAGTGCGGGATGCCGGTCCGGGCGAAGAGCAGACGCAGATAGTCGTAGACCTCGGTGATCGTGCCGACGGTCGAGCGCGGATTACGGTTCGTCGACTTCTGGTCGATGGACACCGCCGGGGACAGGCCCTCGATGAAGTCGACGTCCGGCTTGTCCATCTGGCCGAGGAACTGCCGCGCATAGGACGACAGCGACTCCACGTAGCGCCGCTGCCCCTCGGCGAAGATCGTGTCGAAGGCGAGGCTGGACTTGCCCGAACCGGAGAGCCCGGTGAAGACGATCATGGCGTCTCGGGGCAGGTCGAGGTTGACGTCGCGCAGGTTGTGCTCGCGAGCGCCACGGATAGTCAGTCGGTCGGCCACAGCCAGCCTCTCCGTACAGGTGTATGAGTCGAGCAGACACTCTAGCTACGGGGTATGACAATTTCCCGCACCGAGCCACTCACTCCTACGAGTTAATTCTCCAGATCTCGACGCCGCCGACGAGCTCCGGCGAACCCAGAACGTCGACGAGCGTCTCCCGGAGCACAGCGACGTTTTCACTGTCCGGGACCAGCACCACCACGGCCGCCCGCCAGTAGGCCAGATCCTGACGGATCCGGTCCCGGTCGGCGTCGGTCAGCGTCGGGCGGTATCCATACTTACCCACGCTCATCAGCAACTGCGAGGTGTAGCGGTGTGGGGCCGACCACGAACCGGTGTCGTCCCACGGCGGGTCGGCCGGACCCATGAAGTACCCGCGCGGCGTCGCGTAGTCGAGATTGTTGAGGGTCGCCCAGCGTTGCCCGGTCCGGCCCGTCGTCACGTCCGGCAGCGGCACCGTGACCAGGGTCTTCCCCTCCGGGACATAGTCACGCCAGGTGCCCGCGGTGATGAACGCCGGCATCGGCGTGCCCTCGACCACCGGCAGCGGCTTCGGGATCAGCGGGACGAGCGCCAGCACCATGCCGATCTTGAAACGCCTGCGGGTCTGCGCCGGGTAGTCGGCGATCCGGTCGACGGCGAAGGCCAGCAGCACCCCGGCGACCATCGCCGGCACCATCGCGAACCGGGTCACACTCACCAGGTCGATCACCGGCACGTGGCTGATCAGGGCGAACGGCAGCGGGATCCCGGTGTGGAAGCCGACCAGCCGCAGCGACGGCCCGAGCGACATGACCAGCAGCGCGATCCCGGCGATGGCGGTGGCCCGCATCGCCGACGAGCGCCACAGGATCACGATCGACACGATGATCATCACGAGACCGAACGGGCCGAAGAACGTGTTGTCCTCGGTGGCACTCACGCTCAGGCGCCGGGTCACCGCGCCGATCCCGGCCAGCGACTGCCGGGCGAACGCGCCGAGCGAGGCCAGGTCGGTGACGTAGACGGACGGCTCGAACGGCTGCCCGTGGTAGTTGCCGCGGCCGAAGAACTGGAACCACAGCGGGTAGCCGGCCAGCGCGCCCGAGGTGAGCGCGGCCACCCCCAGACCGGCGGCGAACCGCTTGCCGATCCGGCCGACCTCGGCCCGCTCCATCAGCGCATACGACACGGCGAAGATGCCCAGCGTCAGCGCGAGGAAGAGCAGCGCCTCCTCGTTGATGAAGATCTGGATCGTGATCAGCAGGCCGAGGATCACACCGCCGCGCCATACCCGGCCCGGCTCACGCAGCCGCAGCACCTGCCACACGATGAACGGCAGCACGTAGTTGCTGACGAAGTTCACGTGGCCGTTGGCGTGCGACACCATGGCCGGCGCGAAACCGCACCACGCCGCGCCGATACCGGCGGCCAGCCGGGTCCGGCCGAGATGCCGGGACAGCACCCAGTACCACGCGAAGGCGGTGCCGCCCAGACCGAGCGTGGTCAGCAGGGCGACGGTCACGCCGCCGCCGAGGAAGTGCGTCACCGGGGCCAGCGGCAGCGACAGGGCGAGGATCGACGTGTTCGCCATCATGTTCACGCCGACCGGCACGTTGAACCGGTCCTCGTAGAACAGCGACGCACCGTCGAAGACGACCCGCTCGGCGTGCGCCAGCATGAACAGGAAGATCCCGTGGTCGTCGTCGTTGCCGTCGAGAACCCGCCCGTTCGGGTCGATCCACAGCTGGATCATCACCAGCACGGCCAGCGCCAGGAAGCCCAGCAACACCCAGGTGTCGGCCCGCCTCCACCGCGGCCGCCCCGTCTCGGGCGCCGTCTCCTCCGCGGCCCCGGCCACGTCGTCCACGACCTCCACCGACTGCTTCCCGGTCACCTCATCCGCCGAACGCACCGGGCGAATTCTGCCAGAGAGCCTCCGGTGCCCTACGTCACCGTCTCCCGGCCCCTCACGGTTGACGTGCGCCGACGTTCCTCAAACCCGCGGTGGTACGGAACTCCGGCCGCCCGACCGCACGAATCGCGTCCCGTCAGCCCCCGGCGGCCGCCTGGCCGCCGGGAGTGGGCAGCCCCGTCCGCCCGGACAGCCAGGGGACCCCGCGTGGCCGTACCAGAAAAGGTCCTAGAGAAGACGCGAACTCGGCGGCGCGGGAATCCGCCGGGGCCGGGCGAGCCTCGCGGATCGCCGCCCGCTCTCCACCTCGACCTCGCGACGGAGTTTGCGCCAGCTGGCCAGGCGCCGCGGCGGGAGCGAACCGTCGGAGAGGGCCGCCTGGACGGCACAGCCCGGCTCGGTCTCGTGCCGGCAGTCGTCGAAGCGGCAACGATCGGCCAGGTCGGCGACGTCGGCGAAGGCCCGCTCCAGCCCGCCCTCGGTGTCGAGCAGGCCGACACCCCGGATGCCCGGCGTGTCGATCACCGCGCCGCCGTCCGGCAGGACGACCAGATTGCGGTACGCCGTGGTGTGCCGCCCCTTGCCGTCGGCGTCACGGATCGCCTGGACCGGCATCACGGTCGCGCCGGCCAGCGCGTTCGCCAGCGTCGACTTGCCGGCGCCGGACCGGCCCAGCAGAGCCAGCGTCCGACCGGGACCGACGTGCTCGCGCAACTCGGCCAGACCGGTCCCGCGCTGGACGCTGACCGGCAGCACCGGCACGCCGGGCGCGAGTTCGGCCATCTGCCGGGCGATCGCCGACGGGTCGCGGGTGGTGTCGGATTTGGTGAGGACCAGCAGCGGGTCGGCACCGGACTCCCAGGCGAGCGCCAGCAGACGTTCGACCCGGGCGTCGTCGGGCTCCGGATGGATCGGCTCGACGACCGCGACCGTGGTCATGTTGGCCGCGAGCACCTGGCCAGAGGCGTCCTTGTCGGCGGTCCGGCGGATCAGCGTGGTCCGCCGGGGCAGGACCAGTTCCAGAGTGGTACGCCGATCGGGCCAGTGACGCAGCACCACCCAGTCACCGGGACACGGCATCAGGGCGGGATCGCGGGCGGTGTCGATGAGGACCGAGCCGCCCAGGGTGGCCCGGGTGACACCGTCGGTGGTGAGCACGGTGCAGACACCACGGTCGGTGCGCAACACCCGGCCCGGACCGGCGTCGGCCCGATCGAAGCGGCGGTACAGGGATGTGAAGTGCTCGTCCCAGCCGAGCTGGGACAGGTGATACGACATGGGAACCCTTTACGGTCTCGAGAGGGCGGAGCCCCCGGGTGAAGGGACGCGGCAGCGGTTGAACGGCACGTTCCTCACCTCCTCCGCGGGTTGATCGTCGCGTCTGGTGACGACGGTACGACCGTGGTCACCGCGGGCGAAAGCGAATTCCGCGCGGCCCGGATAGGGTCGTCGGGTGAGCACTGACTACACCGGTGACGTCGTCCGAGGCGGCGAGCCCGCGGTCCGCGATCTGGGTGGCGGCCTGACCCTGACGAAGGTGTCGGTCGGCCCGATGGACAACAACGCCTACCTGCTCAGCGCCGGCGGCGAGCAGCTCCTCGTCGACGCGGCGAACGACGCCGGCACCCTGCTCGACCTGATCGGCCCGGCCGGGTTGCGCACGGTCGTGACCACCCACCGGCACGGCGACCACTGGCAGGCGCTGGCCGAGGTGGTGAAGGTCACCGGTGCCGAGTCACTGGCGCACACCGACGACGCCGCGGAGATCCCGGTGGTGACCCGCTCACTGACCGACGGCGACACCGTCGAGGTCGGCGGCCACGTCCTCGACGTGATCCACGTCGTCGGGCACACGCCGGGTTCGATCGTGCTGTCCTACCGCGGCGAGCACCTGTTCACCGGCGACAGCCTGTTCCCCGGCGGGGTCGGCAACACCCGCGGCGTCAAGGAGAACTTCGAGTCACTCCTCGGCGACGTCGAGAGCAAACTGTTCGGCCGCTTCGGGGACGCCACCTGGTTCTACCCGGGCCACGGCAAGGACTCGACCCTCGGCGCCGAGCGCCCGTCCCTGCCGGACTGGCGAGCCCGAGGCTGGTGATCCCGCTCAGGCGAACGGGTTGATCAGCGGCACACCGGTGCCGGCCACATCGGCGATGTGGCGGGTGACGAGGGTCAGGCCGTGGACTCGCGCCGTCGCCGCCATCAGGCCGCATGGCGCCTCCTGGTCTGTCTGGACAGACCAGACTCTACCCGCTCAGTCGGGGCGCAGGGTGCGGGCCAGGTCGCGGAGGGCTGCCCGGTCCGGGCGGTCGGTCTTGGCCATCAGGCGGGCCACGTGTTTCTCCACCGTGCGTGGGGACAGATGCAGGCGGCTCGCGATCTCCTGGTTGCCGAGCCGGTCCGCGATCAGGTCGAGCACCTCGTACTCCCGGACGGTGACGCCGCGCGCCCGCAACGCCGTCGGGATGTTGTCGACGCCGTCGCGCCGCTGGCCGACCGCCGCACCGGCCTGGCGCAGCAGGGCACGGCAGGCCCGGGCCACCGGGGCGTGCTCCGCCTCGTGGAAATACTCCTCGGCCCGGCGCAGCCAGCCGACCGGGTCGCCCCATCCGTCGGTGATGGCCGCCTCCGACGCCAGGCGCAGGGTCAGGTGGCCGGCCAGCGGGTACGGCTCGGCGGAGCGGATCGCGATCTCCGCAGCGGCCGCCGCTCCGGCGTGGTCGCCGCGCCGGCCGAGCAGCACGGCCCGGGCCATCTCGGCGAACTGGCTGTTCCACCGCAGGCGGCGCACCCCGTCCGAGCCGTCGTCCAGGACGGCCGGATCGTCGAGGTCGCCGTCGACGGCCCGCAGCAGCAGGTCGAGCCCGGCGCGGCCGTTGATCGGGGACAGCGCCGGGTTGCCTCCGTCCGCCCGTAGGGCGCTGCTCATCTCGTCGGCCGCCCGCGGCCGGTCCTCCTCCAGGAGTGAGCAGAAGACCCGGGCCAGCCCGAACACCTTGGAGTCGGCCCACGGCGCGTCCTCCCGGTAGCGGCGCAGCTCGGCCAGCCGGCTCTCCATCTCCCGCCGCTGGCCCTGGTGGGCGGCGACGACGGCGCTGGTCTGCCACAGGTGCCCGGCGGTCTCCACCATCTCGAGCCGGGTGGTGGCCGGCAACGTCTGGCCGATGATCTCCTCGGCCTCGGCATAGCCGCCCTGGAGCGCGATCTGCAAGGCGATGCTCGCCTCCGCCTGGTGCGCGGCGGTGACCGCGCCGATCGACCAGGCGTCCCGCCGGACCTGCCGCAACCGTCGCAGGCTGCCGTCGCGGGCCGCGTCGTCGTTGCCGAGCCGGACCAGGGCGTGCACCTCCCAGAGTTTCAGCCCGTGCCGGACCGCCAGCTCGCGGGAGTGCTCCAGGCAGGCAGTCGCCTCGTCGGCGTTGCGCTGCCGGACCAGCATGCCGAGCAGCTGCCACGCCTGGCAGGCCACCACCGGCAGGTCGTGGCGCTCGGCGACCGCCGCGGCCTGCCGGGCCAGCTCCTCGGCCTTGCCGACCTGCTCCGGGCCGGGCAGCTCGATGATCAGGTGGGCGGCGACCACGTCGATGGCGGCGGTCTCGGCCGGGGTGGCGTCGGCGCCGAGCCGCCGGCGGGCGGCAGCGACCTGGTCCAGCCCGTCGCCGGTCCGGGCGGCGAAGACGGCCGCCCAGGCCAGCCGGGTGTGCAGCACGGCCAGGCGCTGGCTGCTCAGCCCGCCGCCGAGACCGTCGAGCTCCGGCATCATCTGCATGGCCCGGTCGATACGGCCGGCCTCGACGAGCGCCTGCACCAGGCTCTCGCCCGCGTCGGCGTGCAGCGCCGGGTCGGTGGCCCGGGCCGACGCCTGTTCGAGCAGGTCGACGGCGGAGGACGCGGCGCCGTCGGCGAGGGCCCGGGAGGCGGCCTCGATCAGGTGCCGGGCCGCGCCGTCGTGGTCGCCGGCCTGCTCACGCAGCCGGGCCGCCAGTTGGCAGAGGGTGCCGGGCAGCGCCGGATCCAGTTTCTCCACCGTCTCGGCGGCCTGCCGGGCGAGGTCGGCGGTGATCCCCGCCGGGCGGGACTCCAGCAGCGCCTCCGCGGTGACCGGATGGCGGAACGCATACCACCCGGGGGTGTCGGCGACCGGATGGACCAGCTCGGCGGCGAGGCCGTGGTGCAGCAGGGACGTCAGCTCGTGCTCGCCGAGGCCGGTCATCGCCGGCAGCGCGGCCACCGGGAACCGCTCTCCGAACACCGCGGCCGCGGGCAGCAGGCGGCGCACCTCGGACGGCCCGCTCTCCAGACGGCGGGCCAGGCGGCGCGACAGCGACCCGGGAACCGATGCCTGCGGGCGGCCGCTGAGCTGCCACCCGTCCGGCCCGGAGAGCAGGTGACCGGCGTCGACCATGCCGTCCAGCAGCTCACCGGCGAGGGCCGGGTTGCCGGCGCTGGGCTGCCACACCAGGTCGAACAGGTCGTCGCCGACGCGGGCGGCGGAACAGTCGAGGCGGGTGGCGACGAACTCACGCAACTCGTCGCGACTCAGCCGGGGCAGCCGGACCAGGTCGGCGACGCCACGCTGGGCGGCCGAGCGGGCCACGTCGAGCGCGGTGCACTCCCGGTCCAGCAGGGCGCCGACCATGGCGATCGGCTGATCGGCCAGGTTGTCGGCGAGGTAGTCGACGATCGTCAGGGTCTCGGCGTCCGCGTCGTGCAGGTCGTCGAGCAGCAGCAGGCAGCCCCGCTCGCGCCCGGCCAGCGCCAGCAGCCGCAGGACGCCCTCGGCGAGGACGATCAGCGACTGCTCCTCGGGGGCCACGGCCGGGTCCCGCCACTCCGGGATGAGGCGGCCGAGCACCAGCCGGTAGGGGCCGAGACCGTCGGCGACGTGCGGGCCGGCCGACCGGGTGAACTGGAGCAACGCCTCGGCGAGCGGGCGGAACGGTGTGGTCGGTGTGATCCCGCTGGCGCGGCCGCGCAGCACGACCATGTCGGTGCGGGCGAGACGGCCCACCTCGGCGAGCAACCGGGACCGGCCGGCCCCGCTCTCACCACGCAGGAAGAGGGCGGCGCCCTGGCCCTGCCGGGTGCGGGACAGGACGTCGCCGAGCTGCGAGAGCAGGCCGGTGCGTCCGCAGAAGGTCGGCATCAGCCGGTAGCTTATTGCTCACCGGACGTCGATGTCCATCGCTGCCCCCAATGGACGGTCGGAGGCAGCGACGGACAGTCGGACGGGTCAGTTCGGCAGCTTCAGTTCGGCAGACCGATGCAGCAGCCGGTGCCGCCGGGCCACGCCTGGGCCGGCGAGCCGATCGCCACCGCACCGGCCACGAAGCCCGCGGTGGCCAGGAGCATCACGACCACGCGAAGGCGGTTCTTCGGGCCGCGTGCGATCTTCTTGTTCATGGTGGTGCCTCCCCCGGGCCGTCCGGCCCCGCCGTGTCTTGGCTGATGGGAAGACAGTGTCATGCGGCCGCACGTCCGGGCATGGGTGCATTGCACGTATGTTTGCTGTCCCGCCCGGCGGTGACCGGCACCCGGCGGATCACCCGGCGCGCGATCAGGAAGTCCCAGATCCGGTCGGCGGCCTGGTCCGGCAGCATCCAGGCCTGCCGGCGGGCGTCGGCCAGGGTCACCGGCCCGGTGAAGATCTTCAGGAACGGCAGCGTACGGCGCGGGAGCAGCAGTACCCGCCCGTCGGCCCGCCGAAACGCGACACGTCCGTCCGGATTCTCCGGGGTGTTGCCCTGGATGTCGGCGAGCCGGGCGAGCACCTCCGGATCCGGGTCGGTCAGCAGTTCGCCGTCGACCACGAACTCCCGTTCCTCGTCCTCCGGCCCGCGCCGCACGCTGCGTTCCAGCAGGTCACGGACGTCGGTGCCGAACCGGTCGTGGTAGAAGAACGTGTGCGGGGTGTCGGTGCTGCTCACCCACGGCCGCGGGTACTCACCCATGTAGAGGCCGAGCTTGTCGGCCATCACCTCGTCCCGGGCCCGTTCGGTGATCGGCTCGTCGAAGAGCAGGCTCCGGTTGATGTCGGCGCCCTCGAAGGGGCGGATGCCGGTGATCCCGAACCGGTCCGGCTGCTTGGCCACGATGGCGCCCGGGGTGAGCACGAACTCGCCGAGACCACCGAAGGTCCACAGGTCACGGTTGTCCCGCAGGAAACTCACCGAGTCGCGGGCCTCCTGCAGGGTCTCGGTCGGAAAACCGGTGAATCCCATGATCTGTACGCCGATCCCGGCCCGATTCATCGAGGTCATCGTCTGGCGTACCTGCGCGGGTCTGGTGCCCTTGTCGATCAGGTCGAGGATCCGCTGGTTGCCGGACTCGAAGCCCACCGAGATCGCCGTGCACCCGGCCCGTTTCAGCAGCTCGCACCGCTCGTCCGACCAGTACTTCTCGAGCCGGATCTCGGCGCCCCAGCGGACGTCTATGCCCCGCTCGACCACCTTCTCGGCGAACCGCAGGATGGCCGCCGGCGCCAGCACGTCCACCGAGAAGTAGACGAACCGCGCGAACTTCGACAGCTCCTCGACGTCGCGGATCATCCGGTCCACGGTGTCCTGCCGCCACGGGCTGGTCGGCCCGTCGGTGTTCAGCCCGTAGTCGCAGAACGTGCACTTGTTCCAGTAGCAGCCCCGGGTCGGCGAGTAGTACACGAACCGGGTCGGGCTGAGGTAGCTGTCCCACGGCAGATTGCTGAAGTCCGGGGTGGGCAGTTCGCCGAGCTTCTCGTAGTGCAGCATCGGCAGGGCGCGGACCGCGCCGTACTTCGGGTGCAGGCGCACGTTGGGGTGCTTCGTCGGAAGGGTGCCGGCGGCGAGGGCGTCGAGGATCTCGGTGTACGCGCTCTCGCCCTCCCCCACGACCAGCCCGTCGAAGTCGCCGAAGAGCTCGAACAGCCGCCGCGGCTCCCGCAGGTTCTTGTAGCAGTCGGAGACCTCGGTACCACCGGTGATCAGGAAGACGTCCGGCAGCTCCCGGCGGATCAGGTGGGCCAGCCACAGCGCGAACGGCAGCTGCCACTGGTAGGTGATGCTGATCCCGATCAGGTCGAAGTTCCCGGCGCGCAGCCGGGGCAGCAGCGCCTCCTGGTAGTACGGCAGGAACGGCCGGCTCAGCCGGGACAGCACCGCCGGATCGGTCAGCGCCCGCAGCGACCCGATCTCGATCTCGCGGGGCGCGCGCAGCTGGAAGCCGTTCTCGAACTGACCGGGGAACCCGGCGGCGCCGAGACAGTTCATCCACGCCGACACCCCGTCCACCGCGCGGTGGTAGGCGTCCAGGTCGTAGAACCGCTCCGGGTCCTGGAAGGTGGCGACCGCGGCGCGGATGCCCTCCGGGTCGGGGGTGCCGACCTGCATCAGGTGGGCCCGCTCGCCGAGGTCGGTGGTGGTCCGGGCCTGACTGAGCGCCTGGTCGAGCCAGGCCAGTGCGGACGGCGTGTACGAGTGGTGGAACGCCTCGATGTTGGCGTCGATGACGGTGGCCGGCCGGTGCCCGACCGATCGCGCGTAGGAGTCGAGGTAGTTCAGCGAGTGGTAACCGGAGGTCGGGTCGGTAAGCGGCGGGTAGATGAGCGCCGCGTTCGGGCTACTGGTCACTGGTGCACCACCTCAAGGGGTCGGGCCGGGGGGAACCAGGGCGCCCGGAGCACCCGCAGGTAACCGATGAGGAAGCCGGCGAGCTCATGGAGCTGCTCCCGGTCACGGAAGCCGCGGTCCCAGGCCGCGGCGGTCAGGCCGGCCGGGTCGCAGCCCCACTGGGCGGCCAGGACCGCGTCGATGATCTCGGCCCGGAAGCGGGCCGGCCGCCCCTGCCGCCGGGACAGGTTCTCCCGGATCGCCCTGGCCGTGACGACGGCCTGGCGGGCGACGGCGAGCACGTCGTCGCGGCGCAGCTCCGGCGGGACCATCGACACCGAGATCTGCCGGGTCTCGGCCGCGCCGAGGCTCCGGACCAGGAGCCGCAGGGTGGCCTCGGCCGCCGGCAGTGCCGCCTCGTCCGGGGTGAGCCACGAACCGTCCGGCACCGGCGTGCCCCGGCCGAGCCGGTCGGCGGTCAGCAGGGCCATCTGCTCCAGGCCGGGGTCGTCCGGCCGGGCGCCGCTGAACCCGGCCAGGATCCGGGCCCGGTGCAGCTCGGCGAACTGCGGATGCAGCACACGCAGGGTGGTGAGCAGGTCCAGTTCGCTGACCCCGCCGGTCTGCTCGTAGCGGGACCGCCAGCCCTCCAGATAGGTGGTGTGCACGTTGCGGATCGGCTCGTCGCCGGGTCCGGGCGGGCACAGCGCCGGGTCACCGGCTGCGGCCGCGCGCAGCAGCCGCCGGGCATCGTCGGCCTTCGCGTCGACCGGGTGCTCCGTCAGCCACGGTCGCAGGCGGTCCATCGCGGCGCCCGCCCGCAGTGCCAGGGAACGCCAGGTCAGCAGCCGGAACGGGATGTCCGCGGCGGCGGCCAGGATCGCGGCACCATCGTCCGGGCCGATCGCGCCGTCACGTGTCGCGTCACGGACCGCGATCCGGATGTTGACGAGCGGCTCGCTGAGCGCCCGGTAACCGTCCTCGCCGAGTCCGTGCACCACGGCGACCTCGTGGTCACCGGTGACGACGCCGTCGCGGTAGAGCCCGAACACGTCGCCGACACCGCGCATGCCGTACTGCCACAGCTCGGCGGCGCGCAGGGCACCCATGCTGCTGCTGCCGGCCACCGTGACACCGCGGTCCAGCAGGAACAGGATCTCCCGGTGCCGGACCGGCGGGCGGTGCATGAAGAAGCCGTCGACGATCAGGACCCGGTCGCCGGGGCGCGGGTCGAGACGGAGCAGGTCGCCGTGCCCGACCGGGGGCAGGATCCGGGCGCCGGGCAGCAGCGCGGCGGCCTCGGTGGCGGACAGGCTGGGGCCGAGGAAGAGCAGGTCAGTCACGGCTCACCCCCGGGCGCTGGGAGAGTGCGGCGTCGTCGACCAGGCGCAGGCCCGGCGCGATCACCCGGCTGACCGGGATGCCGACGTCGTCGTGGGTCAGGTCGACCACGAACGGCTCGTGACCGGTCCAGTCCCGGACACGGCCGGCGACGAGTCGCACGAGGGCCGCCAGGTCCTGGCCGAGGGCGGTCACCGCGGGGTCCGGCGGGCGGACCGGTGCGCGCGGTGCGTCGACGACGGGCGGCGGATCGGCGTACGGGTCAGCCGGCGCATACACCTCCCCGGCGATGTCGTCGCGGGCCCCGCCCACGGTGACCAGCCGGGACTGTGCGGCCTCGGCCAGCGCCCGACCCACCGCACGGCCCGGGTCGACGTGGCATCCGAAACCGCCGAAGGTCATCGGGATCGAGTTGTCCCAGATCGACGCGCCGTAGCAGGGCAGCCCGGCCGGCCCGGTCAGGTCCACCACCTCGACCCAGCTGGACGAGCCGCGGATCGCCGTCAGGACCTGGACGGTCGACGGGTCGGTGCAGGTGTCCGGGTCGACGTAGCGGCGATCGGCGAGCGCGGAGACCGCGTAGGGCGTCATGCACTCCCGCTCTACGAGTTCGAGCAGCGCGTGCAGGGTCGCCTCGGCCGCGGTGTTGCCGGTGGCCAGCCCGCTGCTGGTCGGGGTGAAGAGCACGTCGTTCGGCGCGGACGGGCCGATGTTGCCGCCGGGAGCGACGGTGAAGTCGAGGTAGACCAGGTCGTACGGGACGAGGTAGGTGCGGCCGGTGAGCAGTCCCCGGCCGGGGATCCAGTCCAGCACGGTCCGGCCGGTGAGCGGGGACCTCGGCGCCAGGTGCAGGCGGCGCGGGTCGTAACCCAGGTCGAGGGCGTCGGCGGGAGCCCGTACCACCGGATCGATCTTTGGATTCTCGGAGTGCCAGCCCTCGATGCTCTCCATGGTCGCGGCGACCCGGGACTGGATCGGGGTGAGACCGGTGCCGACGGTGACCGCCAGACACCGCCCGGTCGGCCGGTACGCCACGTGCACCGGCAGCCCGACCTCGTCCAGGCCGGTGATGTCGGCGACCCGGGTGATGCCGAAACGAGGCAGCAGCGGGCGGATCCGTTCCCAGGTCTGCTCGGCGGGTGCCGCGCGGTAGGACCCGGTCCGGGTCGGGTGATCGTTGACGACTGTCGGCACGAGCGGACCTCCCCGGGTAGGTGGTGGGCCGGCGCGAACGGGGGTCGCGCCGGCCCGCCGGTCACTTCGACTGGTAGAGGTTGATGTTGTTGTTGCCGCCGGCCGCGATCAGCTCGAGGTCGTCGTCGGTGAGCTCGCTCAGGTCGATCGGGGCGTGCTCCGGGACGCGCAGCACGTGCGTGCCGGGGGTGCCGTTGAACGCCTGGAGGATCTCGGTACGGGTCAGCAGCTCCTCGGGCTGGCTCCGGTCGACCGTCACGGTCGCGGCCGGGTCGACCGGCAGACCGGCCTCGACGGCGAACTGCTTCGGGTCGGCGAGCAGCGCGGCCAGGGCCGCGTCGTCGCCCCACACCTTGGCGAGCAGGCTCTGGTAGGCACGGTCGAATTCGGAGAAGTCCTCGCTCATGACACACGTCCTTCCGGGTGCAGCTACGAAAGTGGATGCCGCCGGGCCGGGAAGCGGCGGTGGCGTGACAACGACGCTAGGAAGCGCCGGACGGCCCGGGCAAGGGAAGCGCGAGCGACGGCACGGGACGGTGCAAAGGTGCGTGGGCCACGCCGCCGATCGATGTCACCGTGACCTCTAGGTGCAGCAGCAGGGGCAGCAGCAGGCGCCGGTCGGATCCACGCCGGCCACCACGCTGTCCAGCTCGTGCTCGGACAGCTCCTGCTCGTCGAGCTCGTCCAGGGCCGGTACGTAGAGCAGGAACGGCCCGCCGGCGACGGCGTCCTCCCACGCCCGGACCTGCACGTCGATGTCCGGGTCCACGTGCTGGGCGTCGCGCACCACGACGATCGGGATCTCCGGCGGCAGCAGCAGGTCGTGCTCGGCGAGCAGCCGGTGCGGGTCGGCCGCGAGCAGCAGCTCCTGGTCCGGTTCGGACCAGACTCCGGCGACCAGGCGGCCGTACGCGTTGATGAAGAGCGCGCGTTCTGACGGGTCCATCGTGTCTCTCTCCGCTCTCACGGGGGCCTCGGGAATGCGCCCATCGTCGGCGCGGACCGTGACGGCGGCGGAACACGGCATCGATCGGTGCCACGGTGCCGCCCGCCCGGGCACGGTTCCGTGCCGTGCCCGGCCCCACTCCGGAACCGCGCCGAATACTCGGATCACGGCGGAGGACGCCGGACAGGCACGACGAGGATCAGGTGGTCGATATGGCAAGCCGGACGCGTGACGGGCTCGGGCGGATGGTGATCCCGGCGGTCCTCTTCCTGGCCGTCGCCGGGTGCGCGGACCCGGGCGCCGAGCAGGCAGCGGCCCGTCCTGAAGCGGCCGGGACCGGCACCGCCGGTTACGACCCGGCGGCGGTGCTGGCCGAGTTCGACGCGGCCGACTCGGCGGCGTCGAAGAGCGGTGACGGCGAGAAGCTGGCCGTCTGGGAGACCGGACCGGCCCTGCAGAACAGTCTCGCCGGTGTGAAGCGGGCCCGGCTCAGCAAGCGGGTGCTGCCCGGGTTCAAGCATCAGGACCCGGTGTTCGCGGTCGCCGATTCGTGCTTCGTGACCTCGGCGAAGATGGCCGTCGACGGCGAGGACCGGCCCCGCGCCGACGCCGCCCACTTCGTCCGCAACAGCGAGGGCAAGTGGCAGCTCAGCCACCACGTGATGGTCTCCGACGAGCTGGTGGCGGCCACCGGGGTCTTCCCGCGGGCGACGGCTCATCCGACCGACCAGGTGCTGGACGCGGCCCGCCGTACCGCCCTCACCGGTGAGGTCTTCAACCGCAGCATCGCCGGGCCGGCCGACACCACGGTCCTCGCGCGCAGCGCGGTCCTCGACGACCAGCTGGCCGCCGGGTGGTCGATCTACACGACTCAGATGGAGGCGGCGTCCATGAAGGTGGACCGCCGGCTGACCGCCTCGGAGTGGGCGCCGTGCGCGGCGAAGACCGACGACGGGATCGTGGGCTTCCTGACCCTGAACGTGGTCGACACCATCGTCTCCACCAGGGACGGCGCCGACGCGGTCCTCGCCCCGCCGGCCCCGGATCTGCTGGCCACCGGCCGCACCACGGCGGTCACCGCGCACCGTATCGCGGTGTCCCGGGTCGAGGTGTTCCTGCTCGAGCTGCCACTGGACGGCGGGCCGGCCGCGGTCCTCGGGCTCACCGACGCCGCCACCGAGATCAACGCCACCAACTAGGCCGCGCCCAGCCACCACGGCAGGGATCGGTGCCATCGCTGGAGCCGGCCGGGGCTGTCGACAAACAATCGCCGTTACCCCGCTGCGAGGTGAGACCGATGCATCGTCCCCGTTTCCGCCACGACTACCTGCCGATCCGTCTCGCCGAGCCCTACCAGGACCATCTCGTGGTGGTCGGCGAGACCCGCAACGTGATGATCGACGACCCGGTGGCGGCGGAGCTGGCGGTCCTGCTCGACGGCAACCGCGCCCTCGGTCAGGTCGTCGGTGAGCTGGTCGGCCGGCACTCGGCCGGCGCGCTGGCCCGGGCGCTGCGCCGGCTCGACGGACTGGACCTGCTGACCGCCGAGCCGTGCGCGACCCCGCGGGCCGCCGCCGCCGCGTGGGACGCCCGCGGGGTGGCGCCGGACCGGGCCGAGCAGTGGCGGCGCGACGGGCGGGTGCTGCTGGTCGACGCCGGTTCCCCGGCCGTGGACGGTCTCGCCGCCCGGCTCGGCGAGCTCGGGCCACCGGTCGCCGTCGTCCCGATCGGCGATCCCGGTCTCCTGGACCAGGACGGGCTCGTCGTGGTCGCACCCGGCTCGATGATCGATCCCCGGCTGGCCACGCTCAACGCCGCCTGCCTGGCCACCGGCCGGCCCTGGCTGCTGGTCCGGCCGCACGGTCACGTGCTGCTGCTCGGCCCGCACCTGCGACCCGGCGAGACCGGCTGCTGGGAGTGCCTGCGACGGCGCTGGACGGACAACGAGGAGGTCATCAACTTCGTCGTCGAGCAGCGTGGCGACCACGAGCGGCCGAGCCCGGCGTGGGCGGCGCTGGACGCGACCACCGCGACCCTGGCCGGGCTGCTCGCCGCCGAACTCCCGGTGCTGGCCGTCGCCGGCCGCTCGCCGCGGGTCACCGGGCGGATGGTCTCGCTCGACACCCGCGACCTCAGCAGCGGCACGCACACCCTGGTCCGGCTGCCGCAGTGCCCGGCGTGCGGCGACCCGGCCCGGCTCGGCGGGGACGGACCGCGGGTCACCGTGGCGGCCGACCCGCTCCGCGCCGACGACGGGACCGGTAGCCGTACCCGGCCGGCCGGGGAAAGCCTCCGGATGCTGGAGCACCAGGTCAGCCCGTACCTCGGGGTGGTGACCCGGCTGTCGGCGACCGGCGGCGGCGACAGCGATGGGGTGATGTTCGGTTTCACCGCCGGGCACAACTTCGCCCAGGCCCGCCGGCCGGACCGGCTGCGCGGCAACCTGCGCGGCCTGAGCGGCGGCAAGGGGCGCACCGAGACCCAGGCGAAGGTCAGCGCGATCGGTGAGGCCATCGAACGGTACTGCGGGGTGTGGCGGGGCGACCGGCCCACCCGGCGGACCACCTACGCCGCCCTCGGGCCGGACCGGGCGGTGCCGCTGTCCGCGCTGCGGAACTTCTCGGCTCGCCAGCACGCCGACCGGGACCGGACCAACCCGGATGCCGGGATGTTCCACCACGTGCCGGCCGCCGTCGCCGACGACACCGAGCTGGAGTGGACCACCGGCTGGTCGCTGACCCACGACCGGCCGTGCGAGCTGCCGGCCGCCTACGTCTGGTACGGCCACCCCGACTCGGCCCGGCTCGGCCCGGCCGACTCCAACGGCTGCGCCGCCGGCGGCACCCTCGGCGAGGCGATCCTGCAGGGCTTCTACGAGCTGGCCGAGCGGGACGCGGTCGCCCTCTGGTGGTACCACCGCTCCCGGTTGCCCGGCGTCGACCTGGACTCCTTCGACGACCCGTGGCCCGGCGCGGTCCGGCGGCACTACCGCACCGTCCTCGGCCGGCGTCTCTGGGTCCTCGACCTCACCGCCGACCTGCGCCTTCCGGTGTACGCCGCGGTCAGCGACCGCCTCGACGGAGGGCAGGTGCTGGTCGGCTTCGGCGCGCACCCCCGTGCCGCGGTGGCCCTGACCAGGGCGGTCAGTGAGCTCAACCAGTTCCTCCCGCTGGCCGCGGCGGTGGCCGGGGCCAACGGCGGCTACCACGGCGCCGAACCGGAGACCGCCCGCTGGCTGACCACCGTCACCACTGCCGACCAGCAGTGGCTCCTGCCCGATCCGGATCAGCCGCCGACGACGCCGGCCCACCACCCGGTCCCGGCCGCGACGGACACCTCGGCCGCGGTGGAGGCGGCCGTCGGCACGGCCCGGAGCGCCGGACTGGATCTGATCGTGGTCGACCAGTCCCGCCCGGAACTGGAGCTGGCGGTGGCCCGGGTGGTCGTGCCGGGCCTGCGGCACTTCTGGCGGCGCCTCGGACCGGGCCGGCTCTGGGAGGTGCCGGCCGCTCTCGGACGGTCGCCGCTGGCCACCGGCGAGGACTCGATCAACCCGTTGAGTGTCTTCTTCTGATCGTCCGGAGGGGCCCGTGCCATCGACCACCGCTGTGCCTACGGAAACGGAGACCGGCGCCGTCCGCCGGCTCCCGGTGCGGGAGGAGTACCGCTTCCGGGACCGGACGACGCTGACCAACGGCACCGACGACTCGATCACCGTGCAGTACGGCCGGTTCCAGCTGCACATGGAGCGGCTCGGCCTGGGCCGGCGGGCGATGCTGCTGCGCCTGGCCGACGAGTGGCTGGACGACGACGCCGTACAGCATCTGGTCGCCTCGGTCGAGGGCGAGAACCGCATCCTGCGGGCGCAGGTGCTGCTGCGCCGCCTGGTCACGCACGCCTGGCTGCGGCGCCGCCTGTCGGCCGGCAACCGGCCGCTGCTGGAGATCGACCCGCAGGGGCTCGGCGCGTCGGTGCTGCCCCCACCGGCCCGGCACCGGCCGGGTGTCCGGTACCGGATGTCCCGCCTGGCCCGGATCGACGCCGACGGTGACGTGCTGTCCGCGCTGCACCCCACTCATGCGGTGGTCGTCGGCTGCCCCGACCCGCGGGTGGCCGGGCTGCTGGCGATGGCCGCCGCGCAGGGCTGTGACCTGGACCGGGCGGCGGCGGTGCTCGGGGTGTCCGCGGCGGTGGCCGGGCGGGTCGTCGACGAGCTGCTCAGCGCCGGGATCCTGGAGGAACCCGGCGCAGCGGCGGCGCCCGGTGTCTTCTGGTCACCGGCCGAGCTGGAGGTGCACCACCGGTCCCGGGTCGGCCGGCACGCGCTGCCGGTCGGCGGCACCTACCGGTTCCGGGACCGGCTGCCGGCCGAGCCGCTGCGCCGTACCTTCCCCGACGCCCCCGTCGTCGACCTGCCGGAACCGGACCTGGACACGATCGCCGCCACCGAGCCGGCCCTGACCGACGTGATCCGGGCCCGCCGGTCGATCCGCACCCACGACGACGCCCACCCGATCACCCTCGATCGGCTGGCCGAGTTCCTGTACCGGGTGCAGGCCACCCGCCCGGCCGGCGAGCACGACGGCATCGAGGTGGGGCACCGGCCGTATCCGGGCGGCGGCGGGCTCTACGAGCTGGAGATCTATCCGCTCGTGCTGAGCTGCGAGGGTCTGTCGCCGGGGCTCCACCACTACGACGGCACGGCACACCAGCTGCGCCTGCTGGCCCCGGCCGGGCCGCTCACCGAGCGGATGGCCGGGTACGCCCGCGCGGCCGCCGCGATGACCGGGCCACCCCAGGTGCTCCTCGTGATCACCGCACGGGTGGGCCGGCTCATGTGGAAGTACGAGGGGATCGGCTATCCGATGATCCTCAAGCACTCCGGGGTGCTCACCGAGCTGATGTACCTGGTGGCGACCGCAATGGGGCTGGCGCCGTGCGCGCTGGGCTCCGGCGACTCGGCCGCCTTCGCCGAACTGTCCGGGATCGATCCGCTGGCCGAGCCGGCGGTCGCCGACTTCGCGCTGGGCACCCCACTCACCAGGGAGCCGAGATGAGGTTCCGCAAGCAGGCGCTGCGCCACCTGGAACAGCCGGAGAGCCTGGACCAGGTGGCCCGGCTCACCACGGTTCCGAGCTGGCTGCTCACGATCGCGCTGGTCGTCACGGTCCTGGCCACCGGCGCCTGGACCACGACGGCCACCCTGGACCGGGAGGTCACCGCCGGTGGGGTGCTGATCCACCCGCACGGTGTCTCCGACTTCGACGCCGCCGAGACCGGCCGGGTGGTCAAGGTCTGGGTCGACCGGAACCAGCCGCTGGCCAAGGGCACCCCGATCTACAGCGTCCAGGGCGAGTCCGGCGGGATCGTCACGGTGCCCGCGCCGTGGGACGCCTACGTCGTCAATCTGCTGATCGCCGAGGGGCAGGTGATCGAGCGCGGCGCCCGGGTCGCCGAGCTGGAACGCCTGGACGCACCGGGCGACGCCCTGCAGGCGGTGCTGTTCGTGCCGGCCGCGAGCGCGCCGATGCTGACGGCCGGTCAGCCGGTGCACGTGGACGTGGCGGCCGTCTCCACCACCGTCTTCGGCACCCTGCAGGGCAGGGTCGGTACGGTCGGCGCGTTCCCGGAGACCGAGGACTCGCTGCGGGCGTTCCTCGGTTCCGGCCGGGACGTGCGCCCGCTGCTGGCCGACGGCAGTGTGATCCGGGTGGTGGTGCTGCTGGAGACCGATGCCGACTCCCCCACCGGCCTGCGCTGGTCGAAGGCGTCACCGCCGTTCCGGCTCACCTCGATCAGTGAGGCCGCCGGCCGGATCGTGGTCGGCCAGGACCGCCCGCTCGACTGGGTGCTGGGCCGATGACCGGCAAGGTGATCGACCTCGACAGGCCGGCTCCGGAGCACCCGCGCCGCGGCCGGGTCCGCACGCCCACGCTGATCCAGATGGAGGCGGTCGAGTGCGGCGCCGCCTCGCTCGGCATCGTCCTGGCCCACCACGGCCGGCACGTCCCCCTGGAGGAGCTGCGGGAACGCTGTGGCGTCAGCCGGGACGGATCGAACGCCTCGACCGTGCTCAAGGGCGCCCGCCACTACGGGATGACCGCCAAGGGCTTCCAGATGGAGGTCGACAAGCTGGCGTCGGTGCCGCTGCCGGCCATCCTGTTCTGGAAGTTCCAGCACTTCCTGGTCCTGGAGGGGATGAACGCCAAGAAGGTCTGGGTGAACGACCCGGCGACCGGGCCGCGGCCGATCACCTGGAAGGAGTTCGACGAGGGTTACACCGGCATCGTCCTGACGCTGACACCGGACGAGGAGAAGTTCCGGCCCGGCGGCAGCCGGTTCCGGGCGTGGGCGGCACTGGCGGCCCGCTGGCGGGGGCTGCGCGCGGTCGCCGCCCAGGCCGTCCTGCTGGGGCTGGTGATGGCCGTGGTCGGCCTGACCATGCCGGCGGTGGTCCGGATCTTCGTCGACCACGTGCTGCTCGGCGGGGGCGGCGCCCTCGGCGGGCTGCTGGCCGCGATGGCCGGCGCGGCGGTGGTGACGTTGCTCGCCGCGCTGGCCCAGGAACGCCTGATGGTCCGGGCCGAGACCGCCATGGCCCTGAGCACGGCGGCCCGGCTGTTCCAGCGGCTGATGCGCCTGCCCGCCGCGTTCTTCGACCAGCGGCAGGCCGCCGACCTGACCCGCCGGCTGCGCAGCACCGACGTGGTCGCCGACGTGGTCACGCGACGGCTCACGCTGACCCTTGTCGACGTCGCGCTCGTCGCGGCGTACGGCGGCCTGCTCTGTCTTTATGATCCGCTCCTGGGCGCCGTGTCGGTGCTGCTGTGCGGCCTGAACGTGCTGGCCCTGCGGTATGTGTCGGCGCTGCGCACCACGGCGGTGGCGAGTCTGACGGCCGAGCGCAGCAAGCTGTTCAGCACCGTGCACACCACGATCCAGATGATCGAGACGGTCAAGGCGGGCGGCGCCGAGCAGCACAGTTTCCAGCAGTTCAGCTCGCGGGCCGCGGCGGTCACCAACGATCAGCAGCGACTCGGCCGGCCCACCGCGATCCTGTCGGTCGTCCCCGCGCTGCTGGCCACCCTCAACACCGCGATCCTGCTCGGGCTGGGCGGCCCGCGGATCCTTGCGGGCAGCCTCAGCATCGGCGTCGTCCTGGGCATGCAGACCCTGGTGGTGGCGATGAACCGGCCGGTCGCCGCGCTCACCGCGGTCGGCGCCCAGGTGCAGGAGATGTCGGCCGATCTGAGCCGGCTCCGCGACGTGGAACGCTATCCGCTCGCCGAGCCGCCGGAGCCGGAGCCGCCCGCGCCGCTGGACGGGCACCTGCGCATCGAGGGGCTGACCTTCGGCTACAACCCGCTCGCGGCGCCGCTGCTCAGCGACTTCGACCTGGACCTGCCGCCGGGCGCCCGGGTGGCGCTGGTCGGCCGGTCCGGCAGCGGCAAGTCGACGGTCGGGCGGCTGGTGTCCGGCCTGTACCGGCCGTGGTCCGGGACGATCACCGTCGACGGCCGGGAGCGCGAGCGGCTCGACCCGGGCCTGTGGGCGGCCACCGTGGCGATGGTCGACCAGGAGCAGATCCTCTTCGAGGGCACGATCCGGGAGAACGTGACCCTCTGGGACTCGTCGATCCCGGACGAGGACGTGGTCGCGGCGCTCACCGACGCCGCGGTGCTCGACGTCGTGCTGTCCCGGCCCGGCGGTCTGGGCGCCCGCGTCGACGAGGGCGGCCGCAATTTCTCCGGAGGTCAACGTCAACGGCTGGAGATCGCCCGGGCTCTGGTACGCCGCCCGCGTCTGCTGATCCTCGACGAGGCGACCAGCGCGCTCGACGCGCAGACCGAGCAGACCATCGACCACCACCTGCGCCGTCGCGGCGCCACCTGCCTGATCGTGGCGCACCGGCTGTCGACGATCCGCGACTGCGACCTGATCGTCGTGCTCGACGGCGGCCGGGAGGTCGAACGGGGCACCCACGACGAGCTCGTCGCGAGGGACGGGCACTACGCGCGACTGGTCCGGGACCAGTGAAGGGGCGGGCAGCGTGACGATCGAGACGGTCACCGAGGGCGGCGGGTACCTCGTCCTGGACGCGCCGAGCGACCTGTTCCTGGTGCGCACGCGAGCCGGCGGGATCCGGTCGCGGCGCCACTTCGTGGCCCGGATCCCGGCCGGTGGGCTGGTTCCCGACGTCGCCGGGACGGGGGTGTGGCGGCTGCTGGCCGTACCCCTGCCGGGTGGACGTCTCGACCGGTTGCCCGGACCGCCGGACGGCGCCGAGGCCGCGGATCTGGCTCTGGCCGCGCTGGCCGGCGCGGTCCGTGGCGACCGGGAGCCGCCGCGGGACGCACGGGTGCTCTACGCCGGTCAGGTCGAGGCGGCGGCCGCGGGCGTGGCGTTCACCGGCACGCCGGCGGTGTGCTGGGTCCGGGGCACCGGCGGCCGGCTGATCCGCAACGACGGCGGTCCCGACGAGACGTTCGACGAGGGTGTGCCGGTGCTGCTGGCCGGGCGCGACTGGGTGCGCTCGGACCGGGGCGGCGCCGTGGAGGCGTGCTCCAGCGACGACCTGCTGCGCTCCGGCGAGCTGTGGAGCGCGGTGCACGACCAGGCCGTACGGCTGTTGCGCCTGGTCGAGCGGCAGGGCGAGGCTGCCGACGCCGCGCTGCTGACGTCGCTGACCGCCCGGGCCGCGGGGAACCGGGCGGCGGTGGCCCGCGCGACCCGGATCGCGTCGGGTCTCGTCGGCGCCCGCACCGCCGCCGATCCGGCCGGGCGGGGCGAGCGGTACCGGCGGGCGGCGGCCGCGTTGCGCCTGGTCGCCGGGTCCGGAGGGCTGCCGGTCGTGGAGCCGGCCGGGCGGCGGGACGAGCCGGCCGACCTGGCCGAGGCGGTCCGGGCGGTGGCCCGCAGTTCGTCGCTGCACCTGCGCGACGTGCAGCTGCCGGAGAACTGGTGGAAGCACGATCTCGGCCCGCTGCTGGGCTGGCGCACCGTCGAGGGCGCCGGGACGACCGTGGTGTGCCTGACCTACCGGTACGGCCGGTACCGCGAGGTGGACCCGGAGACCGGTGCCGTCCTGGCGACCGGCCGGGCCGCCGCCGACCGGGTGGCCCGGACCGCCACGCAGGTGCAGCGCCCACTGCCGGTCGAGGCATCGGTGCCGGCGGTGTTCCGGCTGGGCAGCGCCGGTGGCGGCGCGGACCTGGCCGCCCTGGCCGGGTGCGGGACGATCGTCGCGGCGCTCGCCCTGGCCGCGCCGATCATCACCGGCCGGGTGCTGGGCGCGCTCGCCGACCGGGTGTCGGTGTCCGGCCTGACCTGGTCGGCGCTGCTGCTGGTGGCGTGCGGTGGGGTGGCCGCCCTGGTCGGTGTCGCCACCAACCTGCGGATGCTGCGCGGCGAGGGCCGCGTCGAGTACGGCGTCCAGCTCGTCCTCTGGGACCGCCTGCTGCGCCTGCCGGTCCGGTTCTTCCGGGACGCCGGCAGTGGCGAACTGGCCAACACGCTGCTCGGTGTCACGTTCGCCCGGGAGGCGCTGTCCGGGGTGATCCTGCTGCTGATCACGTCGTCGCTGACCGCGGTCACGATGCTGGCGCTGGTCTGGACGCTGAGCCCGGCGCTGGGCCTGGCCTCCACCGGTCTGGCGCTGGCCTCGCTGCTGCTGGTCGCCGTGCTGGGGCGGGTGGTGGTGACGCGTCAGCGGCGGGCGCTGCCGGCCGAGCACAAGGCGGTCTCCACCGGTCACCAGCTGATCAGCGGCATCACGAAGATCAAACTCGCGGGGGCCGAGCAGCGGGCCTACGCCCGGTGGTTCGAGCAGACGGCGTACGCCCGGAGCACCCTCAACCAGGTGCGGGGCGTGCAGGCGGTGCTGCGGGCGGTGGCCACCGTGCTGCCGATCGCCGGTCAGCTGCTGCTGTTCACGATCCTCGCCGGTCCGCTCGCCGACACCCTGGCCCCGGAGGACTTCTTCGCCCTCAACGTGGCCTTCCTCATGCTGGTCGGCGCGCTGCTGGTGATCGTCTCCGGCAGCGTCGAGGTGCTGGCCGCGCTGCCCCGTCTCGCCGAGCTGAAGCTGGTGGTGGCGGGCGTCCCGGAGCGGACACCGGACCGCGCCGACCCCGGCGACCTGCGCGGCGCGATCACCCTCCAGGAGGTCGGTTTCGGGTACGGCCCGGACGCCCCGCGGGTGATCGACGACGTGACGCTGCACGTGCCGGCCGGCGCGTTCGTGGCGATCGTCGGCCCGAGCGGCTGCGGCAAGTCGACCCTGCTGCGGCTGCTGCTCGGGTTCGAGTCGCCGTCCCAGGGCTCGGTCTACTACGACAACCAGGACCTGGCCGAACTCGACCTGCAGGCGGTCCGCCGGCAGTGCGGGGTGGTGCTCCAGGACGGTCAGCTGTTCGCCGGCACGCTGCGCGACAACGTGTGCGGCGCCGCCTCCTACAGCCTGGAGCGGGTGCTGGAGGCGGCCCGGCTCGCCGGGCTCGACGAGGACATCGCGCGCCTGCCGATGGGGGTGGCGACGATGGTCCCGCACGGCGGCGGCACCCTGTCGGTGGGCCAGCGGCAGCGCGTCCTGATCGCCCGCGCGCTGATCCACCGCCCGCGGATGCTCTTCTTCGACGAGGCGACCAGCGCGCTCGACAACCGCACCCAGGAGCGGGTCACCGAGAGCACCCGGCAGCTCAGTGCCACCCGCCTGGTGATCGCACACCGGCTGTCCACCGTGCGGCACGCCGACCTGATCGTGGTGATGGAGAAGGGGAAGGTCGTGCAGCAGGGCACCTTCGCGACCCTGATGGCGGAGAGGGACGGGCTGTTCCATCAGCTGGCCCGCCGTCAACTGGTGAGCGAGGAGGAATAGTCAGCCCAGGTCGATGACGGTGGCGGTCTCCATCAGCATGACCGTGGCCTGACCGGACCGGCGGCCCACGATGTCGACCACCGAGGTCGGGCCGCGGTTCTCGGCCACCACCCGGAACGCCTCGCTGAGCAGGTCGATCAGGCCCTGCGCGAGCATCTCGGCCGAGTCGCTCCACTCGTCCCAGGTGGCGGCGCGGGGCCGGGCCGGATCACCGGGCAACGACAGGATCCGGTCGCCGGTCGCCCGCAGCAGCTCGTCGACCGGGCGGCCGATCCGGTCCAGCACCTCGACCAGCACCTGCACGGTCTGGCGGGCCGGCAGCCCGGACCGGTGCAGTTCGAGAGCGGCACGCAGCGCCCGGGGCCGGACCAGCTGCACGGCGCCGTTCTCCTTCCACGCGACCACCCCGTGCCGGGTGAGCGCGTCGACGAGCGCCGGGGACTCGGCGGCCAGCCGCTGCATCAGGGCGGCCAGGCCGTCGCCGCGGGGCTGTCCGCCCCGTACCCCGAACATCGCCTCGATCGCCGTCAGATTGAAGCCCTGCCGTTGCAGCGACAGGATGGTCTCCAGCCGTCGCAGGTGATGTTCCTGGTAGACGACGGTGCGGCCGCGCCGGACCGGCGGGGCGAGGATGCGGCGGGCCTGATGCGCCCGGATGTTCCGCGGCGACATCCCGACCTGGCGGCTCAGCTCCTCGATCGTGAACTCCTGCTGCGTCGTCGCCGGCGTCTCGGCACGCTGGACGATCATGGTGTCACCCCTGGTTCCCGCCCTCGCTGGGCACGGGACCATCGTCACGCGGGGTCCGGCTACCCACATCGGGGCGCGGCACGTACTTTTCTCACCGGGGAGACCGGGACGCTTTCCCCGTTCCGGTCTCCCCTCCCGCGGCGGGGGTCAGCCGTGGGTGATCTTGGCGTTCTCGTCGACGTGGATGCCGGAGGCGAACTCCAGCACCTCCTTCTCACCCCAGCCCAGGCCGTCCCAGACCTGGATGACCATCCAGCGGCCCTCGCCGAGCTCGACGAAGAGCGCGCTGCCGTCGGTCTGGTCGATCATCTTGGTGAGCAGGCCGGTCGACCCGTTGACGGTCACCTCCTTGCCCTTCAGCTCCTCGCCCGGCGCGAACTCCTGGAGCTGGGCGACGATCTTGCCGACGAAGCTGTTCGGGTTCTTGTCCTTGAACCCCTTCGGCGCGATCACGATGCCGTAGTCGTCGGCGCCCTGCAGCTCCCAGCCGTCCGGGACCTTGTCGAGGGTGAAGCCCTTGGGCTGTTCGCCCTGGTAGGCGACGAGCCTGGTGACGGAGGTCTGCGGCGCGCTGGACGCCGGCCGGTCACCGGCGGCCTCCGGCGCCTTCGGCGCGGCTCCGGTCCCGGTGGTGCCGACGATCACCGCGGCCAGTGCGGCCACGGCGAAGGCGCAGCTTCCGGCGACCTGGGTGGTACGGCGCCGGCGCAGCGCCCGCCGTCCGCGGGCCAGGTCGGCAGCGACCTGCTCCCGAGTGGGTTCAGCCACCGGGCCGGCGATCCGCGCCAGCCCGTCCTGAAGGTTCTTCATGTCAGTTTCTCCTGGTCACAGCAGTGCAAGGGAGGGGTTCGAGCCGAGGACCGTGCGGAGCCGGTCGAGCGCCCGGGCGGTCTGGCTCTTCACCGTCCCCTCGGAGCACCCGAGGGCGTCGGCGGTGTCGGCGACGTCGAGGTCGTAGAAGTAGCGGAACACCAGGGCCGCCCGCATCCTCGGTGGGAGCTCCCGCAGGGCCGCGCGCAGCCCGTCCGAGACGTCACCGGTGATGTCCTCCGCGGCCACCCGGTCGGGGACCTCGGCCATCGGCCGTTCGCTCCGTCGCCACCACCGCCGGCGCTCGTCGGTCAGCGCGTTCACCAGCGTCCGCCGGACGTAACCGTCCGGGTTGTCGGCCCGCTGGAAGGACGGCCACGCGACATACAGCTTCGTCAGGGTTGACTGGACCAGGTCCTCGGCCAGGTGGGCGTCGCCCGCCGTGAGCAGAGTCGCGGTACGCACCAGTGCGGCCCTCCGGCTGACCACGAACTGATGGAATTGCTCATCACGCTCGGTCTTCACACGAGCCCCTCCTTCACTCTCACGCCCCCCTGACGACTCCCTCCTCCCAGGGGGTTGCATGCCGCTCGCAGAAAATCTCAGCATGCGGCTTGACCAGGGGCGCAGCGTACCCGCCACGACTCCGCACCACCGCTGGAATGCGTCGACGATCTCATGTACATGGATTCATCGATCAACTATCTTGATCTGCGGTCTCCGCAGCATCGAGACGCAAACACAGCAATACATTCTCAGAACGGGGAAAATTGAACAGGAACGTACGCAGGCCGGTGCAGGCTGTCGTCGCCTTGGCCGCGATGGCCGCTGTCACCACCATTCAGGTGACCCCGTCCGAGGCCGTCACCGGCGGCGCGGCGGTTGCCGACGGCGACTACCGGTTCGCGGTGCACCTCACCGACGGCGTCTCGCACGGATGTACCGGAACGCTCGTCTCGCCGTACTGGATCCTGACGGCCAAGGACTGCGTCGCGAACGCCGAGGGGCCGATCAAGGCTCAGATCGGCAAGGCGGACCTGACCGCCTCGGCAGGCCATGACCGGACGATCGTCCGGTCGGTCACGCACCCGACGCTGAATCTCGCACTGTCCCGGATCACGCTTCCGGTCAACGACATAACCTTCCCGCGGATCGGCACCACAGCCGTCACCGCCGGAGAATCACTGACCATCCTCGGGTACGGCCGCACCAGGACCACCTGGGTCGGGCTGCTCCACAAGGCCACCATCGCGGTCACCGGTGTCGAGGCCGACACCCTGGCGATCGCCAACGTGGACGAGACCGCACCGACCACGTGCAAGGGCGACGCCGGCGGCCCGGCGATCCGGGAGACCTCCACCGGTGTCGAGGTCGTCGCCGTACACTCCGCGTCCTACCAGGGCGGATGCCTCGGCTCGACGGCCACCCGGCGCGATGCGGTCGAAACCCGTCTCGACGGCGCCGCCTCCTGGATCGCCACGACCATCGCGGTGAAGCCGAGGACCGACTTCAACAACGACGGCAAGGCCGACGTCGCCGGCATCAACCCGGCCAACGACATGGTGCTCTACGCCGGCGACGGTACGGGCAAGGTCGCGTCCCCGGCTCCGATGTGGGAGACCGGTGGCAAGTGGGCCGGCAGCCACGCGTTCACCGCCGGCGACTTCAACGGTGACGGATTCAGCGACATCGCGATCATCGACAGCCAGAACAACATGCGCCTGTACACCGGTGACGGCGCGGGCCAGCTCAAGAACGCCGGCCTGATGTGGGAGACCGGCGGCAAGTGGGCCGGCAGCCATGCCTTCACCGCCGGCGACTTCAACAGTGACAACATCCTCGACATCGCCGTCATCGACAGCCAGAACAGCATGCGCCTGTACGCGAACGACGGCACCGGGCAGCTCTCCAACAAGGGCATCATGTTCGGCGCCACCGGAGCCTGGATCAACCACCAGGCGTTCGCCGGCGGCGACTTCAACGGCGACGGCAAGGCCGACATCGCCATCATCGACAGCCAGAACAGCATGCGCCTGTACGCCGGTGACGGCGCGGGCAAGCTCATCAACAAGGGCATCATGTTCGGCGCCACCGGAGCCTGGATCAACCACCAGGCGTTCGCCGGCGGCGACTTCAACAGTGACGGCAAGGCCGACATCGCCATCATCGACAGCCAGAACAGCCTGCGGCTGTACGCCGGTGACGGCCTCGGCACGCTCGCCAACAAGGGCATCATGAACGGCACGACCGGTGCGTGGGCCAATTGGAAGTGGCTCGCTTCCTGACGACACCCGACCGGCGCCGCCATCATGCCTTCCGGGCCGGATGGCGGCGCCGGTTCAGTCCGGCGGGGTGGCGGCACCGAAGGCGGTGAGCGCCCCGGTGTAGGGCTTGGCCGGTGGCGGGGCGTACTCGTCGTGTTTGGATGTCCGGACGCCCAGGGTGATCAGGGACTGGACCAGCAGGGTAGCGGCGGTCACCCCGTCGATCACCGGGACGCCGATCCGCTGCGACACCTCGGCGCAGAAGGCGGCCATGCCGGCGCAGCCCAGCACGATCACGTCCGAGCCGTCGGACTCCAGCGCGTGCCGGGCCAGGGCCGTCACCCGGGGCAGGACCGTGGGGTCGGACTCCAGCTCCAGGACCGGGATCTCGCAGGCGTGCACGCCCTTGCAGGCACCGGCCGGGGCGTACCTCCCCGCCAGATCGCGCGCGCGTCCGGCCGTACGCCCCAGGGTTGTCACCACGCTGAAACCGCGACCGGCAAGCGTCGCCGCATGCATCGCGGCCTCGGCTATGCCGACCACCGGACCGGCCGCGACCTCCCGTGCCGCGTCGAGCCCCGGGTCGCCGAAGCAGGCGATGACGTAACCGTCGGCGCCGGACCGCTCCCCCGCGATGACCTCGGCGAGCAGGCCCGGCACGGCGAGCGCCTCGTCGTAGTGGCTCTCGATCGACGCCGGGCCCATCGCCGGGGTGACCGCCTCGACGACGACGCCCGGGCCGGCGACGGCCCGGGCGCTCGCCTCGATCAGCGTGGTCATCGACGCCGTGGTGTTGGGATTGATGACCCGGATGCGCATCAGGACTTGATCGTGCTCGACGACGGCCGGCGAACGAGCCCGAGGTAGACCAGGAAGCCCAGCCCGCAGCCGATGAACCAGCTGTACTGGGCGATGTCGCTCATCTTGCCGAGCACCGGGATCACCGCGACCAGTGCGCCGACCGCGGTGGCGATGATCGCCGGCGGGTGGTAGCCCCTCTTGTAGAAGTAGCGGCCGTCCGGCGACATGGTGAACATCGCGTCGACGTCCACCTTCTGCCGCCGGACCAGGTAGTAGTCGGCGATCAGCACACCGAAGAGCGGTCCGATGAAGGCGCCCAGCGTCTCCAGCGTGTAGTGGATGACCTCCGGGTTGTTGTAGAGGTTCCACGGGGTGAGCAGCACCGAACCGACCGCGGCGATCATGCCGCCGGCCCGCCAGGAGATCTTCTGCGGGCTGACGTTGGAGAAGTCGAAGGCCGGCGAGATGAAGTTGGCGACGATGTTGATGCCGATCGTGGCGATGGTGAAGGTCAGCGCGCCCAGAACGATCGCGAACGTGCTGTCGATCCGGGCCACCGTGGCCACCGGGTCGGTGATCAGCTCCCCGAACACCGGCACGGTGAGGCTCGCCGTCACGACGGTGAGGATCGAGAACATCAGGAAGTTGATCGGCAGGCCGAGGAAGTTGCCGATCTTCACGGCTTTGAACGACCGGCCGTAGCGGGAGAAGTCACCGAAGTTGAGCATCGGGCCGGAGAAGTAGGACACGACCAGGGCGATCGCGCCGAGCATGACCGGGATCGCGTCGACGCCGGTCACCGTCACCTCGCCCAGGTTGAGGTCGATCGCACTCCACCCGGCCTCGGCGATCAGGTACCCGGCGAGCACGAACATGACCACGTAGACGGCCGGGCCACAGAAGTCGATGAACTTGCGGATCGTCTCCATGCCGGTCCAGAAGACGGCCGCCTGCAACACCCAGAGCAGGGCGTACGTGCACCAGCCGAGCAGTGGCAGACCGAGGAACCCGTACTGGTCCACATCGGCGTAGGGCATCAGCGACGGCCACAACTTCAGGATCACGACGTCGAGAGCGGCCGAGGCGAGGTACGTCTGGATGCCGTACCAGGCGACGGCGATCGAACCACGGATGATCGCCGGCACGTTCGCCCCGAGCACCCCGAACGCCACCCGGTTGATCACCGGATAGGGCACGCCCGTCACCTGCGACGGCTTGGCCACCAGATTGCAGAAGAAGTAGACGATCGTGATGCCCACGACCAGCGAGACCAGCACCTGCCAGCTGGACAGCCCCAGCGCGAACAGGCTGCCCGCCGTGACGTAGCCGCCGACGCTGTGCACGTCGGACATCCAGAACGCGAAGATGTTGTAGGACCCCCACCGCTGTTCCTTCAGCGGCGCCAGGTCCTCGTTGGTGAGACGCGGGTCGTACGAGCTCTTCGATACGCCGCTGCCGACCGGCATGCCGGCGGCTTCGACCAGGTCCTCGTGGTGTTTGCTGGGGATGGTGTCGGCCATGGCCGTCACGCTATGAACCCGCTGTTTCACCCGGATGTGCGGAACTGTATATCTTCCGGCGCCACGCTATTCGTCCCTGTCGTTGGCCAGCTGCAGCGACGAGGGGTTCATCAGATACATACGGGTACCGCGGCGTACCAGATCTCCGCGTACCGACACCGAACGCATTTCCTGGTGTGCGTTCGTGGCCCGGGCATAGTCCTCCTCGTGCAGGCTCATCCAGACCCTGCGCAGGCGATCCTCTCCCTCGATCATCCCGGCGACGCTGATCTCACCCGATCCCGTGCCCTCCCGGTGCAGGCGGACGACGTTGCCCACGATCAGGACCCCTTCGTCGGCGACCCGTTCCCGCAACTCCTGCGCCGCCGATGCCAACACCGGCAGGTGGTCACGACGGAAACGGATCGGCTCGAACGCACGTGCCCGCAGTGGCCGAGCGATCGCCAGCCGGAGCGTCATCTCGAAGGGGTGACCAGCTTCCCCGCCCAGGCCCACCAGGGCCTCACACAGGTTGGCGCTGACCCCTCTCGATATCGCGCCGGTGAAACCGTCCAGGCCGTAGGCCGAGACCAAGGCCTCGTTCGCTGCGTTATGGGCGGCCTGAACGGCGTCGTACAGCCTCAGCGAGACCCTCCGCTCGAACGGCTCAGCCGACTCGAACACCTCCGAGACGTCGCCATCGAACAGTGACGGCGGGCCTGACAACCGCGGTGGGATCGGCGTGTGCACCGACAACACGAAGCTTCCCTCAGCGGGGCTCCCGATCGCGACCTCGCGCAGGAATCTCAGAACCTCCGTCGGTTTCCGTGTGGGCTGCACGGCACGCGGTTGTTCCGCGCTGACGGCATAGGCGGCGGCAACGACCAGATTTCGCATGCTCTCGTAGGCTTGGACGCCGTCGTCGAGGCTGATCATCCCTGGGCCGTGATCCGCCGGGAACGCCCGGACCGAATGCACATCCATGGAAACGCTCGTGATGTCGCCGAGCACCTCCAATTCGGACCGATCCTCGACCATCGCGATGACGGACAGCAGGTCACGGACCCGAGCCGGATAATCCCGGAGACCAACGTCATTCGGCTGCAACGCCTCAAACTCGTCACCATCGACCGACTTCACCCAGACGATCCCGCTGGGGTCACGGTCACGGACGCCCCACTGGTTGGCACGAAGGTACATCGCCAACTCCGACGGAGACCTGGCAGCCAGCGCCGCACGATCAGTCACCTGAGCCCGGATCATCGCTCTGCCCCTTCCAGATCGCCGCTCAACAGGTGCCGGAGTGCCGCCACCGTCAGGAGATTTCGGGTAGGCACCTGCACGATCAGACTGGCAGGACACCCCTCCCCGGTCGGCTGAACCTCCCGGTCAGCCAACGAGAGCCAGTATGCGGCGGTCGACAACCTCATGTGCTCGTCGGTACAGACCGCATACTCCGCGGCGTCCTCCGGCACCGATACCAGCGCCAGGAACCTCGGAATCTGGAACCCAACACCGGCCAGATGGTTGAAGTGCTCGATACGCAACCGATGATGGATCATTCCGTCCCGGTTCTCGACCGCCGTCGAGGTTTTCACCTGCACCTCGATCCGGGGCGAACGCGCCGTGCCACGTGGGCCCGGATACGCGATCTGCCAGTCGACACCGTCGAGATCCAAATTCATCCTCGACGTGGTGAAGCCACCCGCGCACGCCAGAGCATGAATGAAGCCTTCGCCGTGCAAGCCCTGGTGAACATTCTTGTTCAACGTCAACCCATCCGCCGACAACCACCTTTTCACAAGGCTAGTTGTCCAGAGCCTAGAGAGGAAGACCCCGGTTGCAGGCGGACGACGAAGGTCGATCCGCCGTGGTCGCCGGGGCGGTAGTCGACGTCGCCGTGGTTGGCGCGGGCCAGCTCCCGCACGATGTAGAGCCCGAGTCCCGTCCCGGCCACCTTCCCGGCGGTCGCCGACGCCCGGGCGAACCGGTCGAAGAGCCGATCGCGGAACTCCGGTGGCACTCCCGGGCCCTGGTCGCGGATCTCGATGGTGATCGACGGCTCGCCGGCCCGGGCGACGACCTCGGTGACGCCACCGCCGTACTTGGCCGCGTTGCTGATCAGGTTGGTGAGGATCTGGTCGAGGTGGCTCGGCTGGACCATCGCGACCAGGTCCGGCGGGCAGCTCACCGGCACCGGGCCGGTGGCGGTCGCGGTCAGCGCCGCCTCGACATGGTCGGCGACCGGGACCGGGACGGGTGTGGCGGTGAGCCGCCCGGCGTCGAGGCTGACCAGGTCGAGGACCTCCTGCACGATGGTCGCGAGCCGCTGGGTGGTGCGGTGCACGCGGGTGACGACGTCACGGACCTCGCCGGGCAGGTCGTCCTCGGAGAGGGCCAGGTCGAGGTTGCCGAGGATCATCGCGAGCGGGTTGTTGATCTCGTGGCCGAGCATGCCGATCAGGTCGGTCTTGAACTGGTTGGCGGCCTCCAGGTCGGCGGTGCGGATCCGGACGGTGTCCTCCAGCGAGTCGTAGAGCAGCGCGTTGTCGAGCGCCACCGCCAGCTGGCCGGCGATCAGCCGTACCGCCTCCAGACGGTCGGTGGAGAAGACGCCGGGCTGCCGGTGGTTCTCCAGCATCAGCACCGTGCCGTCGGCGCCGCGGCTGGGCACCGGCACGGCGAGCAGCGCGCAGGTGCCGAGCCCGGCGAGGTACGGATCCCGCGCGAACCGGTCGTCGGCGCAGGCGTCGGCCACCAGCAGCGGCCGGTGGGTCCGCAGCACGTAGCGGACGGCGGAGCTGAACCGGTCGGGCCGGGAGCCGGACGCACCGGCCAGCCGTACGTGGGTGGCCCCGGTCATGGCGCTGAGCACGTCGCCGACCTGTTCCCGCAGCCCGGCCAGGGTGGTCGCCGAGTTCAGCGCCCGCGACGCCCGGAGGACCGCCATCAGGTCGATCCGGTCGGCGCCGGCCCCGGCGCCGCCGGGAACGCTCGTCTCGACGGCCCGCAGGAAGGGGTGCCAGGTCTCCAGCCGGGCGACCGGCGCGGTCGCGCCCCACGCCCGGTAGGTGTCCCGGGCCTCGGCCAGCAGCCGGCGCCCGGTGTACGGGAGTCCCCGTTCCAGGTGAAAGCGGGCGGCCCGTTCGGCGAGGACGGCCCGGTGCCACGGCCGGCCGGTGACCTCGTGCAGTCCGGCGTCGAAGTGCCGGGTCGCGGTGTCCGGGTCGCCGCGCGCCCACGCCCGCTCGGCGTCGACCAGGTGCAGCAGCGGCCGGAAGTTGCGGGGCGCGTCGGCGGACCGGCGGGCCAGCCAGTCCCGGAGGCCGGCCAGTTCGGCGGCGACACCGTTGTCGCCGTCGCGCATCCGCCCGGCCAGGCTCAGGCAGCGCAGCACCCGGGTCAGTGCCGAGGCGTAGAAGCCGCGGATCGCGACGTTGTGGGCCATCGCCGCGGCCGAGTGCTCCTCCAGGGCCGCGTCGTCCTGCCGGAACAGCGCGGCGAGCCCCTGGTTGACGTGGTATGTGACGGTCGCCGGTGGATACGACAGGACCGGCTCCTCGTCGACGAACTCCTCGCCGCGTGCCGCCCGCACCAGGTCCCGGTATCCGGTGAGGCTGAACGCCGCGATCCGGTTGCCGGTCCGCTCGGCCACGGCCAGTCCGGTGGCGATCTCCTCGGCGACGGTGTCCAGCGAGTCGGCGGTGTCCAGCACGACAGCCGCGAGCCGGGCGCTGAGCAGTCCGGCCACCTGCACGTCACCGCCGGCGAGCAGCTCGTCGCGGGCCTGCTGGGCGGGCTCGACGAGGTCCTCCAGCGGTTCGAACCAGTGCGCGGCCAGGCACAGGTACATGTACTTGGCGATCGCCGTCTCGGCCGGCCATCCGTGTTCCCGGCCGACCTCGACGACGTGCCGGCTCAGCCGGTACCCGGTGCGGTAGTCGTCGAAGAGGGCGATCGTCGCGCAGATCACCGACCCGGCGGCGCCGATGACCGGCGCGCACACCCCCTCCCGGCGCCACAACCGGTACGCCTGGAGCAGCATCCACGAGTGCTCGACCGGCCCGAGCAGGTAGGCGGGCACGAGCAGCCGGTTGATCAGCCGGCCGGCCGCCAGCACCGCGGGGTCACTGGTCTCGACGGCCTGTTCCAGGTCGCCGAGGCCGTCCCGCAGCGCGGCCACCTCCCGCCGCAGGACGGGTTCCGGGTCGTCCGGGGGCTCGATGCCGAACCGGCGCAGCACGGCCAGGCCCAGGGCGTACGCCGCCGGGATCTGATTCCGCTGGCTCAGGACGTTGATCTGGATCGCGGTGGCCTCGGTCAGGGTGACCAGGTCCGGTGACCGCCCGGCCAGCTCCCGGTAGACGTGGTCGGCGTCGTCGAGCCGGCCGAGACAGTAGAGGGTGATGTGCCGGTCCACGGCGACGGCGGCGCGGGTCCGGTGGTCGGCGGTGCCCGCCAGGAGCCGTTCGGCCGCGTCGAGCAGGTCCACGGCGACCGGATAGTTGGTCAGCCGGATGGTCCGCCGGGCGGCGGCGTGCAGCAGGGCGGCCGCCTCCCGGCGCTCCCCCGGGCTCTCGACCAGTGCCGCGGCGGCCAGGTACTGCTCGGCGGCCTCCTGCGGGTGGTCCGCGGACAGGCGGCGGGCCATGGCCAGTTGCAGACGCTCCCGCTCGTCGGCGGGCAGGCATTCGTGCGCCGCCTGGAGCACCAGGTCGTGCCGGAACCGGACGGTGTTCCCGGCGTACAGGACGAACCCGTCGGTGACGGCCCGCTCCACATGGCGGATCAGGTCGTCCTCGGGGGTGCCGGTCGCGACGGCCAGCAGCTCGATCGTGACCTCGGCGCCGAGGCAGGCCAGGGCGGCCAGCCGGCGACGGTATCCGGCCGTCTGCTGGGCCAGCCGGCGGGCGGGCAGCTGGGGCAGGTGATGGCGGGAGACGAACGCGCGTACCTCCCCCGCGTCCCACCGCCAGCCCTCCTCGGCCGGCCGCAGCAGGCCGTCCGCACGCAGGGCGTTGAGCAGCTCGACCGTCGCGTAGGGACTGCCGGAGCTGCCCTGCCGGATCAGGGCACCCAGTCCGGACGCGTCCTCCGGCGGCATCCGCAGCACCGTGGCGACCAGTGTGGCCGTGTCACCGGCCCCGAGGCCGCGGACCCGGATCAGGGGTTCGGCCGCGCCGTCGCGCCGCCAGCGTTCGACCGGTGCCCGCAGCGACGGATGACCGTCGCGATAGGTGACGACGAGCAGCAGCCCGGGGATCGGCCCGCTCGTCAGGATCGCGTCCAGGATCTGGATCGATCCGCTGCTGGCCCACTGGAGGTCGTCGAGGACGCAGACGATCCGGTGCCGGGCCGCGAGCGCCCGCAGCAGGGCGACGGCGGTGGCACTGACCCGGGCCCGGGCGGTCACCGGGTCGCCGGTCTGCGGCCGGCTGCCGTCACCGAGCAGGTCGGTCATCTCCGGGATGGCGTTGCAGGCCACGGTGACGTTGGCACCGAGCGCGGACAGGATCCGCTGCCGGGTGTCGTCCATCTCCGGTTCCGGCGCGGCGAGCAGCAGCCGGGTCAGGACCCGCAGCGCACGGGTGATCCCGCCGGTGTCGGTGCCGGTACGGAACTGGTCGAACTTCCCGTCCGCGAACCACCCGCCGCGAGCCGTGACGACCGGCCGCAGGCAGCGGGCCAGCGCGCTCTTGCCGATCCCGGGCGGGCCGCTGACCAGCACCGCCGGGGTGCCGCCGACCATCGCCCGGTCCAGCGCCTCGGTCAGCGTGCCGATCTCCCGCTCCCGTCCGATCAGGTCGGGCGGCGGCGCCAGGAACGCCGGGAAGTCACGCGTGCCGAGTTCCCATCCGCCGTCCGGGGCGGTCCGGCAGCGGGCCAGGTCGTAGGCGAGCCCGTCGGCGCTCTGGTAGCGGCGTTCCGGGTCCTTCTCCAGCAGCCGCATGATGATCTCGCTGAGCCGCGGGGGCAGGCCGGGACGGCGCTGCCCGACCGGCACCGGTGGGCGGACCAGCGTGTCCCGGACCAGTTCGAGCGGGTCGTCGCCGGTGAACGGCGGCTCACCGACGGCCAGCGCGTAGAGGGTGGCGCCGAGACCGTACAGGTCGGCGCGCGAGTCCACCAGCGGCCCGATCCGGCCGGTCTGCTCCGGCGCGAGATAGCCGAGCGTACCGACCGGCGTGCCGGTACCGTCCGCCTCCGGCGGCCCGATCAGCGCCAGGTCGTAGTCGATGAGCAGCGGGCGCCCGGCCAGCACCACGTTGGCCGGGGTGACATCACGATGGACGACGCCGGCGCGGTGCACGGCGGCCAGCGTCACCGCCAGGTCCGCGGCGATCTTCATCAGCAGGGGTACGGCCATCCGCCCGCGATCCGGCGGGGCGCCCCCGTCGTCCTCCAGGATCAGCGTCTGGCGCGACTGGGTGGACGCCAGCCGGGGCACTCCCGGAATGCCGGCGAGGCGGCGCAGCACCTCCTGCTCGTGCCGGATGCGCCGGACCGCACCGGGCCCGACGGCACGCTTGCGGATCAGCGGGCCGTGCCGGTCGGCGGGACCTCGGCGAAAGACCTGTGTCCGTTCGCTGCGATAGAGCACCACCTCGCCCACAGACCGATTTTTCTCATTTTTGGGGCCTGGGTGGTGACTCTTCCGAAAACAGCCCTATGTGCTGAGGCAATGCGGCGATGAACCCCTGCAACCGGTGGTGATGACGGGCACAGACGTGGGCCAGAGCCTCCGCGTCACGCCGCAGGAAGGCCGCCAGCATCCCGGCGTGATCGGAGTGCAGCAGCTCCCGGTCGGCCGTGGTCAGATGTGACATCGGCCGCAGCGGCTCGGTCATGTTCCACGCCGACTCCAGCATGTGCAGCAGACGTCGCATCCGGCACGGCCCGATCAGCGCCAGATGGAAACGCCGGCTCTCCCGGTGATAGACCATCCCGCCGTCGTCGGCCTCGATCGCCGCGTCCAGCGCCCGCAGCGCCGCCCGGGCCAGCCGATCGTCCTCCGCGGTCGCACCGGCCACCGCCACCCGCAGCGCCGCCGACTCCAGCGCCTCCCGGACCAGGTAGATCTCACCGAACTCGCGGGCCGTCATCATCGCCACCCGGTAGCCGCCGTGGGTCCGATGGTCGACCAGGCCCTCACCGATCAGGGTCATCAGCGCCTCACGGACCGGGATCCGGCTCACCCCGAACGCGGCCGCCACCGCGTCGACCGGGATCGCCGAACCGGGTGGCACCTCGCCGTACAGGATGATCGTCCGCAACTCGTCCACGATCGCGCTCCGCACGCTGCCCGCCTCCCGGTCGGCGAGCCGGGCGAGCAGGGCCGATCGGCGCCGCGGTCCGGACATGGCCGGACCCTAGCCGCCCCCGGTTATCGGCACGTTTCACGATGTCCTGGCTAGGCTGGCGGCAGGCCGTGAACATCCGGGAGGTCGCGATGCCCCTGTATCCGCACCAGCCGCATCACCGTCCCGAGTGGCCTCCGCCGTACCCGCCCCCAGCCGGGCCCGGGCTGCCCGGCTGGCTGGAGGAACGACTCTTCGACCAGCGGATCGTGATGCTGCGCGGGCATCTGAGCGCCGAGACCGCGACCGGGATCGCGGCCGCGCTGCTGACCCTCGACTCGGCCGGGCCGGAGGTGGTCCACCTGCACGTGTCCAGTCCGGGCGGGGATCTCAGCGCCGCACTGTCGGTCGTCGACGTGATCGACGCGCTGGCCGCCCCCGTCCATGCCCTGGTCACCGCCGAGGCGGGCGGGGCGGCGCTGGCCGTGCTGGCGGCGGCGGATCAGCGGGCGGCGTACCGTCATGCGCGTTTCAAACTCGCCGAACCGCGCGCCGCCGGGGTCACCGGGACCGCCGACGAGGTCGCGGCCGCCGCCGGACAGCACCTGCGCGAGCTCGAGGAGGTGCTGGTCCGGCTGGCCGAGATCACCGGCAAACCGCGCAGCCGGATCGAGAACGACCTGTCCGCGGGCCGCAGCCTGAGCGCGGCCGAGGCGCTCGACTACGGCCTGATCGACGAGGTGATCGCCCCCAAGAAGAACGGGCCCCGGTGAACACCGGAGCCCGTTCTCAAGAGATCAGAAACTTCAGGAAGCGACCTTCACGCCCATGGAACGGGCGGTGCCGGCCACGATCTTGATGGCGGCGTCGAGGTCGTTCGCGTTGAGGTCCACCAGCTTGCGCTCCGCGATCTCCTTGATCTGCTGGGCACTGAGGGTGCCGACAGTCGTGGTGAGCGGGTTGGCGGCGCCGGACTGGATGCCCAGGGACTTCCGGATGAGGAAGCTGGTCGGCGGCGTCTTGTAGGCCAGCGTGTGGCTGCGGTCCTCGTAGACCGACACGATGACCGGGATGATCTCGCCCCGGTTCTTCGCGGTGGCCTCGTCGTACTCCACCTTGACGGCGCGCATGTTGGCACCGGTCGGGCCGAGCATCTTACCGAGGTCGACCATCGCGGCGTTACCCGCCTCAAGCGCGAGGGTTACCTCATGGGTCTTCTTCTTGGGAGGCATTGGGTAAGGCTCCTTAGGGTGAGCTGCGGGCCGAGACAACGCAGCTCGCCAGCATCAACGACACACGACAACCCCGAGACAGTACCGGTCCGCCAGGACGGAAGCCAAATTGAGGTCTCGGGTGCACGCACAGTGTATCTCGGTTTGCGGCCGGGCCCGTCGCAGGGGCGGCCCGGTGAGCGGAAACCGACCAAAAGACCACAAGATTCGGGTCTTGACCCCGTGTCACGAACGGCAACCTGAGCCGGGAACAATGGGTGTCATGCAGACCCGCACCGACCTACGCAACGTCGCCATCATCGCTCACGTCGACCATGGCAAAACCACCCTGGTCGACGCCATGCTGCGCCAGGGCAGCCAGTCCCACGCGCGTGGCGAGATGGCCGACCGCGTCATGGACTCCATGGACCTGGAGCGGGAAAAGGGCATCACCATTCTCGCCAAGAACACGGCGATCAGCTACCAGCCCGCCGAGGGCGCGCCGGTGACCATCAACATCATCGACACCCCGGGCCACGCCGACTTCGGCGGTGAGGTCGAGCGCGGCCTCACCATGGTCGACGGTGTCGCCCTCCTCGTCGACGCCTCCGAGGGTCCCCTCCCGCAGACCCGCTTCGTGCTGCGCAAGGCGCTCGCCGCCAAGCTGCCGATCATCCTGATCATCAACAAGGTGGACCGGCCCGACGCCCGCATCAAGGAGGTCGTCGACGAGACGTATGAGCTGTTCCTCGACCTCGACGCCGACGAGCACCAGATCGAGTTCCCGATCGTCTACGCCTGCGCCCGCGACGGCATCGCCTCGCTGAACCAGCCGAAGGACGGGACGGTCCCGGAGGACAGCGACTCCCTCGACGTGTTGTTCAGCACCATCCTCGACACCATCCCGGCGCCGAAGTTCCACGAGGACGCCCCGCTGCAGGCGCACGTCGTCAACCTCGACGCCTCGCCGTTCCTCGGCCGTCTCGCGCTCTGCCGCGTCCACGAGGGCACCATCCGCAAGGGCCAGACCGTCGCCTGGTGCAAGACCGACGGCACCATCAGCAACGTGCGCATCTCCGAGCTGCTGGTCACCGAGGGCCTGGAGCGCAAGCCCGCCGAGAGCGCCGGCCCCGGCGACATCATCGCCCTCGCCGGCATCCCCGAGATCATGATCGGTGAGACCCTCGCCGACGCGGAGAACCCGATTCCGCTCCCCCTGATCACCGTCGACGAGCCGGCCATCTCGATGGTCATCGGCACCAACACGTCGCCGCTGGTCGGCAAGGTCAAGGGCGCCAAGGTCACCGCGCGCATGGTCAAGGACCGCCTCGACAAGGAGCTCATCGGCAACGTGTCGCTGCGCGTCCTCAACACCGACCGCCCCGACGCGTGGGAGGTCCAGGGCCGTGGCGAGCTGGCACTGGCCATCCTGGTCGAGCAGATGCGCCGGGAGAACTACGAGCTCACCGTCGGCAAGCCGCAGGTCGTCACCAAGACCATCAACGGCAAGGTCCACGAGCCGGTCGAGCGCCTCACCATCGACGCGCCCGACGAGTACATGGGCGCCATCACCCAGCTGCTCTCCACCCGTAAGGGCCGCATGGAGGAGCTGATCAACCACGGCACCGGCTGGCTCCGCATGGAGTGGCTCGTCCCGGCGCGCGGCCTGATCGGCTTCCGGACCGAGTTCCTGACCGAGACCCGCGGCACCGGCATCATGCACCACCTGTTCGAGGCCTACGAGCCGTGGTTCGGCGAGCTGCGCACCCGCCAGAACGGTTCGCTCGTCGCCGACCGGGCCGGCGCCGTCACCGCCTTCGCGATGATCAACATCCAGGAGCGCGGCCAGCTCTTCGTCGAGCCCGCCACCGAGGTCTACGAGGGCATGATCGTCGGCGAGAACTCCCGCGACGACGACATGGACGTCAACATCACCAAGGAGAAGAAGCTCACCAACATGCGTGCGGCGAGCGCGGACAACACCGAGAAGGTGATCCCGCCGCGCAAGCTGTCCCTGGAGCAGTCGCTGGAGTTCTGCCGCGAGGACGAGTGCGTCGAGGTCACCCCGTCCGCTGTCCGGATCCGCAAGGTCGTCCTGGACGCGACGACCCGTGGCCGTGCCGCCGCTCGGCGCAAGCACCAGTAGGTTTCCGGCCTCGAGCCCGGCCCGCTCCCCTTTCCGGGGGCGGGCCGGTTCGGTTTCCGGGTGGGCGGCGGCGGGCGGCACATGGCCCGCTCCGGGCGGCCCGGCTCGATCCCTCCGCGAATCTCGTTCCCTCCCCGGATCTCGATCCCTCCCCGGATCTCGATCCCTCCCTGGATCTCGATCCCTCCCTGAATCTCGATCCCTCCCTGAATCTCGATCCCTCCCTGAATCTCGATCCCTCCCTGGATCATGTGCCGCCCGGAATTTCAGGCCCGAAGCTCCGTGCACCCTTCCTTTGCGGTCCAGATCAAGACCCGTGCTCTGGTACGCCGTAAGCCCCTGCACCCTCACTCACCAAGATCACCGCGCTCCACCGGCCCCACTCCCGCCGCAGCGCCTTCCGCACCTCCCCACCTCACCTCCCTACCGCAGTACTTCCCGCACCCACCGCAGCACTTTCCGCACCTCCCGACCCACGCCCTCGGCCCAACCGCGCCCTACTCCCTCGGCCCAACCGCGCCCTACTCCCTCGGCCCAACCGCGCCCTACTCCCTCGACCAACCGCGCCCATCACCCCTCGACCAACCGGGCCCTACGCCCTCGGCCAACCGCGCCCACCACCCTCGGCCAACCGCGCCCTACGCCCTCGGCCCGCTCCCGTCCGGCAGCCCCGTCGCGCCGTCGCGCCCCTGTTCGGCACAGTCCACGCCCCACCCATCCGGCCCACGTCTCCGGACGATCCCCACCGCCAGATTCGCCCGAATAGTCCGGCAGCGCTCTCACCCAAGCCCTAGCGCGTGGACCCGCCTTGCCAGATCTTGACCGTCTTACCACCGGAAGCGGTGGTAAGACGGTCAAGATCTGGCAGGCTGGCCCGGTTGGTCAGCGCTGGGCGCGATCGACTGCCATCCCGGACCCGATGCTCGGGCGTCCGCCGCTCGGCCCAAGGTTCTCGCCGGCGGCCCGCAGGACATCGATCTACTTGAGCCTGCCCGCGAAGCCCGGACCGACCACCCTCGCGAAACCCGGACCGACCACCCTCGCGAAGCCCGGACCGACCACCCTGAAGACAAGGCCATCCGGATCCACCCGCTCGCCTGCACCGCGTTCAAGGGCGTTGCCGACGCGCGAAACCTCCCGACTGCGCGGCATTGCGCCTATCACGCGATTGAACGCACACGATCCGCGATCGCATGCTGTAACCCCCGCACCCGGGGCGACGGGATCCGGCGACCGGCCCCGACCTGTTCGAGCAGCGGCCAGGCCTGCGCCGACTCTCCCCGCCGGACATGTACGACGGGGGGCCCGGGCGACCACTGCCACCCGGGCCCGCCGTCGAATGGAAGCTACTTGTTCGCCAGGAGCTCGCGCTTCTTGTCGCGGGAGGTCTTGGCCAGACTGGCGACCGTGGCGACCGCCAAGGTTCCGAGGATCACCAGCAACGACAGCCAGATAGGGATCTCCGGAGCCCAGTGGAAGCCCTCGCCGCCGTTGATGAACGACAGGCTGTTGGTGTGCAGCGCCTCCAGGACCAGCTTCACGCCGATGAAGGCGAGCACCACGGCCAGGCCGATGTTGAGGTAGACGAGACGCTCCAGGAGACCGCCGAGCAGGAAGAACAGCTGGCGCAGGCCCATCAGCGCGAAGACATTCGCGGTGAAGACCAGGTATGGCTCCTTGGTGATGCCGAAAATCGCCGGAATCGAGTCGAGCGCGAAGATCAAGTCCGTGGTGCCGATCGCGATCATCACGATGAGCATCGGGGTGAAGAGGCGCTTGCCGGCTTCCGTGACGACGCTGAACCGGCCGTCGCCGAACTCGGACGACAGCGGCAGTGCCCGCTTCGCCCAGCGGATCAGGATGTTCTCCTTGAACTCCTCTTCCTCGTCCTCGCCCTTCACCAGCGTGATCGCCGTGTAGACCAGGAACGCACCGAAGATGTAGAACACCCACGAGAACTGTGTGATCAGCGCGGCACCGGCGGCGATGAAGATGCCCCGCATGACGAGCGCGAGCACGATGCCGATCAGCAGCACCTTCTGTTGCAGGTGCCGTGGCACGGCGAACCGGGCCATGATGATCACGAAGACGAAGAGATTGTCGACGCTCAGCGAATACTCGGTGAGCCAACCGGTGTAGAACTCACCGGCCGCCTGGCCACCAGCGGTGAGCCAGACCCCGATACCGAAGACCACGGCGAGGCCGACGTAGAACGCCACCCATCCGCCGGCTTCCTTCATGCTGGGCTCGTGTGGCCGGCGCCCGATGATGAGCAGATCGACGGCGAGCACCGCGATCAACGCGACCAGGGTGGCGACCCAGACCCATGCAGAAACGTTCAACTAAGGACCTCCGGCAGACACGGGTCGTCGCTGCGCCCACCCATGGATCGGATGAGAACAGCGACGTGCGACTGTCGGAGGTCTCTTCCGCCACGGATCTCGGATCCGTGACCACCGGCCCCGGGCCCACCCCGAAGGGCGTTCCGTGTTGACGAGACCGGAGCGGGGGAATACTCCCCTCCCACAGGAGCCATTGTTACGCATCCTTGGCGCGAACGGCACACCGGGAGGCCAGAGAGTGGTACGGCTCGCCGCCGAAACGCCCCATCCGGGCAGATACGACATCCGCCGCACGTCCACAACCTCGAAAGCGCCGTCGTTTTCCTCAGCCTACGCCGTGACCAGCGACAATCCGGGTAGTTCGGCGCGCATACAGCCCGTCAGGCATCCTAGTATGCTGCTCATCCGGTGCGTATGGGACGCTTGCCGGCATGGTTCTCGAAGTCACCCTGATCGACGTACTCCCCGGCCGGGAAGGTGACTTCGTCGATGCCTACGAGCTGGCCCGGCCCCTGGTGGCGACCACGCCCGGCTGCCGCTCGGTCCGCCTCAAGCGCGCCGTCGAGTCCCCACAGCGCTTCGTGCTCCTGGCCGAATGGGACAGCATGGAAGCCCACGAGCACAATTTCCGCCGCTCTGACCGTTTAGCCCAATGGCGCGCACTGATCGCCGGCTCCCTGGCACAGCCACCACTCGCCGAGTACTTCACCGACGTCCCCGGCAACAACTTCTTCACCGCTTAACAATCAACCATCGAGGGGTACGGCCAGAGCACCCCCGCCCAGCAACGGGCGACCCAACAGGTGCCCACCAAGGCCTTTGGATCAGGTGCCCACCACGCCTTTGGATCACGACACGGATCCCGGCACGCCGACCCTCGGGGTCACCAGACCTGGCCCAGCCGGGCCGACGAGTCCCCAGACCCGGCGCAGGCTCAAGGTCACCGGACCTGGCCCAGCAGTCGCCACACCTGGCGCGGGCCAGCCTCAAGTCACCAGACCTGGCGCGGGCCAGCCTCAAGTCACCAGACCTGGCCCAGCAGTCGCCACACCTGACGCGGGCCAGCCTCAAGTCACGGCTCCTGGCCAAGGCCTCAAGTCACCGCTCCTGGCCAAGGCCTCAAGTCACCGCACCTGGCCCAGCCGGGCCCACCAGTCACCAGACCTGGTGCAGGCCTCAAGTCCCGGACCTGGCCCAGCCGGTTCACTGGTAGCGGGCGCGCTGCCCCATGTCCTCGAACCCGAGCCACCGATAGAGACGCGCGGCCGAAGGATTGTTCACGTTGACGGTCAGCCACGCCTCGGTCGCACCAGCACCAGCCATCCGTCGCAACGACTCCCGGATGAGCGCCGCACCGAGACCGGACCCCCGAACTGCCGGAATCACTCCGACCTGCACGATCCATCCCTCGGCAGCGGTGACGAACCCGGCATCACCGTGCCCCGGCACCGTCGCCAGGATCGACCACTCGGCCCGGAAGTCGTCGTCCTCGGTGTTCTCCTCGATCCATTCCTGAGCCGTCGGATCGGGAAAGCCCGGCCGGTCCCGGAACGACGCCGCATAGACCGCATGGAACCGCTCCGCGGTCTCGTCCGACCACTCGACCACAGTGGCACCCTCCGGCCAGCCGGCCTCAGACCCGCCCGCGGACGGCTTGATCCGCATCACATCCTCACCGAAGACCCGCTCCAGCCCCCGCGAGGCGAACAGCTCCGCCGCCCCCGACGTAAACCCTTCACACTCCACAGTCACCGAACCAGCCGCGGGCGCCGAGGCGGCGGCAGAAGCGGGGACGGACGCGGAAGCAAGAGCGGCGGCGGGTGCCACATCCGCAGCAGAAGCTGGGGCGGCGGCAGAAGCGGGACCGGCGGCGGGCGGCAGATCGGCAACGGGTACCAGGGCGGCGGCAGACGCTGGCGCGACGGCAGAAGCGGGACCGGCGGCGGGCGGCAGATCGGCAACGGGTAACAGGGCGGCGGCAGATGCTGGGGCGGCGGCAGAAGCGGGACCGGCGGTGGGTGCCAGATCGGCAGCGGCAGCGAGGGCGGTGTCGAGCAGCGCCGACCCGATGCCGCGCCCGCGGAACGCCGGGTCCACCAGACCGCTGAGCATCGGCCCGCCCGCCGAGGGGCGCACCGCGGCCGCTCCGATCAGCGCGCCGCCGTCCCTGACCTCGAACGCCACCGTGCCCGCGGCCAGCCATCGCCCACGAAGGAACCACGGCTCGGTCACCAGGGGCATGCCGCCGTCGGCTGCCCGGCACCGTCGCACGAGATCCAGCAACTCGTCCTCGGGCAGGGCATCCGCCACCCGTCGCACTTCAGCCGTCATGGCCGCCAGGGTAGTGATGGGCATGCCCCCGGACGACCGGTTATTTCACCCCCGCCATGTCCATGCCGCGCAACTCCTTCTTCAGCTCGTGGATCTCGTCGCGGATCCGGGCGGCCAGCTCGAACTGCAGCTCACGGGCCGCACCGAGCATCTGGTCGCTGAGGTCCTGGATGAGCTGCGCCAACTCGGCCCGGGCCATCCCGGCGCGGGCCGGTGTGGCCGCCGCCTTGCCCTTGGACCGGGTCTCCGGGACGGGCGCCTTGCCACGGGACATCTGCCGGCCGGCACCGCCGACCAGGGTGCCGCCGACCACCTCGTCGGTGTCCTCGGCCTCCTTGTAGATGTCGTCGAGGATGTCGTGGATCTTCTTACGGAGAGCCTGCGGTTTGATGCCGTTGGCCTCGTTGTGGGCGATCTGCTTGGCCCGGCGCCGGTCGGTCTCGTCGATCGCGTCGCGCATCGACGGCGTGATCTTGTCCGCATACATGTGGACCTCGCCGGACACGTTACGGGCGGCGCGGCCGATGGTCTGGATCAGCGACCGGCCACTGCGCAGGAAGCCCTCCTTGTCGGCGTCGAGGATCGCCACGAGCGACACCTCGGGCAGGTCGAGGCCCTCACGGAGCAGGTTGATGCCGACCAGCACGTCGTAGTCGCCCTTGCGCAGCTCCTTGAGCAACTCGACGCGGCGCAGCGTGTCGACCTCGGAGTGCAGATAGCGCACGCGGATCCCGTTCTCCAGGAGGTAGTCGGTGAGGTCCTCGGCCATCTTCTTGGTGAGGGTGGTGACCAGGACCCGCTCGTCCTTCTCGGTCCGCACCTGGATCTCGTGCATCAGGTCGTCGATCTGGCCCTTGGTGGGTTTGACCACCACCTGCGGGTCGACCAGGCCGGTGGGCCGGATGACCTGCTCGACGAACTCGCCCTGGGCCTGCTGCATCTCCCAGTTGCCCGGGGTGGCGGAGAGGAACACCATCTGGCCGACGCGCTCCAGGAACTCGTCGAACCGCAACGGCCGGTTGTCGGCGGCGCTGGGCAGGCGGAACCCGTGCTCGATCAGGATCCGTTTCCGGGAGGCGTCGCCCTCATACATCCCGCCGATCTGCGGGATCGTCACGTGCGACTCGTCGATGACGGTGACGAAGTCGTCGGGGAAGTAGTCGAGCAGCGTGTAGGCCGGCTCGCCGAAGGTGCGCCCGTCCATGTGCATCGAATAGTTCTCGATGCCGTTGCAGAAGCCGACCTGCCGCATCATCTCGATGTCGTAGGTGGTCCGCATCCGCAGCCGCTGCGCCTCGAGCAGTTTGCCCTGACGCTCGAACTCGGCGAGCCGCTCCTCCAGCTCCGCCTCGATCTCGCGGATCGCCCGCTCCATCCGCTCCGGGCCCGCGCCGTAGTGCGTCGCCGGGAAGATGATCAGCTCGTCGACCTCGCGGATCACGTCGCCGGTCAGCGGGTGCAGATAGTAGAGCTTCTCCACCTCGTCGCCGAACAGCTCGATCCGGACGGCGAGCTCCTCATAGGCCGGGATGATCTCCAGAGTGTCGCCCCGGACCCGGAACGTGCCGCGCTGGAAGGACATGTCGTTCCGCGCATACTGAATGTCGACCAGGCGACGCAGCAGCTTGTCGCGGTTGACATCCTCGCCGACCTTCACCCGGACGGCGCGATCCACATATTCCTGCGGGGTGCCGAGGCCGTAGATGGCGCTGACGGTGGCGACCACGATGGTGTCGCGCCTGGTCAGCAGCGACATGGTGGCCGAGTGCCGCAGCCGCTCGACCTCCTCGTTGACCGACGAGTCCTTCTCGATGTAGGTGTCGGTCTGAGCGATATACGCCTCTGGCTGGTAGTAGTCGTAGTAGCTGACGAAATATTCCACCGCGTTGTTGGGCAGGAGCTCGCGGAACTCCTTGGCCAGCTGGGCGCAGAGCGTCTTGTTGGGCGCGAGCACCAGGGCCGGCCGCTGGAGCCGCTCGATGAGCCAGGCCGTGGTGGCACTCTTGCCGGTGCCGGTGGCGCCGAGCAGGACGGTGTGCCGATCGCCGCCGCGGACCCGCCGCTCCAGCTGATCGATCGCGGCGGGCTGGTCACCGGCTGGCTGGTAGTCGCTGACGACCTCGAACCGGCCGTCGAGTCGTGGGATGTCGAGCGCCATGCCCACCACCGTACGTCGGGGGTATGACAAGTTTCCGGCGCGGCGTGCTCAGGATGCACATTCGGCCCGCGCTCCCGGCATTGTCCGGGCCTTCGGGGGCGCCCTACGCTGGGCGGGTAGGCCGCTCGCGGCGGCCGCCGGCAGCCCGGGCACCCACACGGCCCGACCGCCGCACCGTGGTTCGATGCGCCCCGGACGCCCTGGCGAGCGCACCCACGGTGGGTCAGTCGACCCGGCCGCCGCGAGGGCCCTGCACCACGACACGGACCTCGACCGGCCGCCCCGGATCCGCGCCGCCATGCAGCCGCTCGGGCGGCACCCCGCCCGGCCGTGCGGGAAAGCCCAGCTCACCGAGCTTCCCGGCAAGCCCGTCGGCCTCCTCGGGGGTGCCCACGCCGACCATCAGATCGATGACGTCCCGCGCCTTCCGGCCGGGGACCGAGGTCGGCCCGACATGCTGGATGTCAGCGACGTCACCGATACCGTGCCGGATCCGGGCGATCAGCCGGGCGGCCGCCCGGGGCCACTCCGGATCGGGTTCCACCATCGGCGAATCCGGATCGACCACCACGGAACGGCCGGACCGCAGGTTGCTCTCGAACGGCACAAGCCGGTCATGCCACAGCTCGTCGACCCGGGCGTGCAGCCCCTCCAGGTCGTCCTCGTTCGTCAGCACCACGTCAGCGGCGGCCCGCCGGCTCGCGTCGCCGGTCTGCGCGTCGATCCGTGCGGTGGCCTCCGCCACCGACATGCCACGCAGGCGGGTGAGACGCTCCAGCCGCACCCCACGGTCGGCCATGACCACGATCACCAGGTGGTACGACGAAGCGAGCCCCACCTCCACCAGCAGCGGCACGTCGTTGACCACAATCGAGCCGGGCGCTGCCGCACGGGTCAACGCGTCGGTCCTCTCCCGTACCCGAGGATGAATGATCTTTTCCAGCCGACGCCGTGCCGCCTCGTCACCGAACACGCGGGCCCCGAGCGCCGGCCGGTCGAGCGCGCCCTCCGGCGTGAGGACACCGGCCCCGAACGCCTCGATGATCTCGGCGAGCCCGTCCGTGCCGGGCTCGACCACCTCACGGGCCATCAGATCCGCGTCGATGATCACCGCGCCGCGCTCGGCGAGCCGCCGGGCCACCGCGCTCTTGCCGGCACCGATTCCACCCGTGAGCCCGACTCTCAGCATGGGATCAAGTATCGCCACAGCCCGGCCGCACCACAGAGCCGGGGAGGGAAGAGCAGGCGAAGGAAGGCAGAGCGGCACCCGGAAAGCCGGCGGCAGAGCGGCACCCGGGAAACCCGCGGCAGAGCGGCACCCGGAAAACCGGCCGCAGAGCGGCACCCGGGAAACCCGCGGCAGAGCGGCACATGGGACCGGCGGGCAGGGGCAAGCCGGAGGACCGGCGGGCGGAGGGAAATGGGGTGACCGGCAGGCGGAAAGGCGAAAGGCCGCCCCGACCGGAGTCGGGACGGCCTTTCGGTGGTACTGACTACAGCTACCGCTGGATCAGCTCTTGCCGCCGGCCAGCTTCTCGCGCAGAGCGGCGAGAGCCTCGTCGGTGGCCAGGGTGCCCGCGGGCTCCTCAGCGGAGCGCGCCGGGGCCGACGAACTCGAGGAGGAGGTCGACGACGAGGTGGTCACGCCGCCGGCCGGAGCCGGGTTGAGCGCGGCCTCGGCGTCGGCGTCGCGGGACGCCTGCACCTGCTTGGTGTGGGCCTCCCAGCGCTCGCGGGCGTCGGCGTACTGCTTCTCCCACGTCTCGCGCTGCTTCTCGAAGCCCTCGAGCCACTCGCCCGTCTCCGGGTCGAAGCCCTCCGGGTAGATGTAGTTGCCCTCGGCGTCGTACGTCGCGGCCATGCCGTAGAGGGTCGGGTCGAAGTGCTCCTCGCCCTCGACGAAGCCCTCGTTGGCCTGCTTGAGCGACAGCGAGATCCGGCGACGCTCGAGGTCGATGTCGATGACCTTGACCAGAACGTCCGAACCCACCTGGACGACCTGCTCGGGCAGCTCGACGTGACGCTCGGCCAGCTCGGAGATGTGCACCAGGCCCTCGATGCCGTCGTCGACGCGGACGAACGCGCCGAACGGGACGAGCTTGGTGACCTTACCCGGCACGATCTGGTTGATCGCGTGGGTCCGGGCGAACTGACGCCACGGGTCCTCCTGGGTCGCCTTCAGCGACAGGGAGACACGCTCGCGGTCCAGGTCGACGTCGAGAACCTCGACCTCGACCTCCTGGCCGACCTCGACGACCTCGGACGGGTGGTCGATGTGCTTCCAGGAGAGCTCGGAGACGTGCACGAGGCCGTCAACGCCACCCAGGTCAACGAAGGCACCGAAGTTGACGATGGAGGACACGACGCCCTTGCGGACCTGGCCCTTCTGCAGCTTGTTGAGGAACTCGGTACGAACCTCGGACTGCGTCTGCTCGAGCCAGGCGCGACGGGACAGGACCACGTTGTTGCGGTTCTTGTCCAGCTCGATGATCTTCGCCTCGAGCTCCCGGCCGACGTACGGCTGGAGGTCGCGGACACGACGCATCTCGACGAGCGAAGCCGGGAGGAAGCCGCGGAGGCCGATGTCGAGGATGAGGCCACCCTTGACAACCTCGATGACGGAGCCGCGAACGACGCCGTCCTCCTCCTTGATCTTCTCGATGGTGCCCCACGCGCGCTCGTACTGCGCACGCTTCTTCGAGAGGATCAGACGACCTTCCTTGTCCTCCTTGGTGAGGACGAGGGCTTCGATGTGGTCACCGACCGACACCACTTCCGCGGGGTCCACGTCATGCTTGATCGACAACTCGCGCGAGGGGATGACGCCCTCGGTCTTGTAGCCGATGTCGAGCAGGACCTCGTCCCGATCGACCTTGACGACGGTGCCTTCGACAATGTCGCCGTCGTTGAAGTACTTGATGGTCTCGTCGATGGCTGCGAGGAATGCTTCCTCGGATCCGAGATCGTCGACGGTGACCCGGTTGGCGCTCGAGGTGGCCTCGATGCTGCTCGTCATGTGGACAGTTGCTCCGAACGGAATGGATTCGTGGTGTCTCCCGCGCTCCACGGAACTGTCGTCGGAAACGACACGAGCGAGCGAGACGACCAACCCGAGAGCAGTCACATCAACGCAGTCGATCATGCCGAGACCGACGACCACGGAACCTGCTCCCTGCCGAGGCACACGATCCGCGAGCGCATCGACTAGCTTACCGTGCGCATTACCACAGGTTGCAAGCCCTCCTGAGGACCGCGGCACATTGCCGTCCGAGAACCCGCCAGCATGCCCCTTATAGGCCGAATCGGGACGGTCAACACGCCTGTCGTACCGTTGCCGGGTGACTTCGTCCCACTCGTTCGAGACACCCACCGGCAGTGTGACCGAGACCGAGGCGCGCCGCGCGAACCGGTCCTGGTGGGACCTCGACGCCGACGACTACCAGGACGAACACGGCGCCTTCCTGGGTGACGTCGACTTCGTCTGGTGCCCCGAGCGACTGCGGGAGGCCGACGCGCGCCTGCTCGGACCCGTACACGGAAAAAAGATTCTGGAATTGGGCGCCGGCGCCGCGGCAGCCAGCCGGTGGCTGCGCCGCGAGGGCGCCCATCCGATCGCGATGGACCTCTCGGCGGGCATGTTGCGGCACGCCCGGGAGGCGGCGGAGCGCAGTGGGGTACGGGTACCGCTCGTCCAGGCCGACGCGATGGCCCTCCCGTTCGCCGACGGGGCGTTCGACGTGGTCTGCACGGCGTTCGGCGCGATCCCGTTCGTGGCCGACTCGGGTGCGGCGATGCGCGAGGTGGCCCGGGTGCTGCGACCCGGCGGCAGTTGGGTGTTCTCCATCACTCACCCGATGCGGTGGGTCTTCTGGGACGAGCCCGACGAGACCGGCCTGCTCGCCCGGAACTCGTATTTCGACCGCTCCCCCTACGTCGAGCGCGACGAGGACGGGACCGTCTCCTACCTGGAACAGCACCGCACCCTCGGCGACCGGATCCGCGAGCTGGTCGCGGCCGGCTTCGTGCTGCGTGACCTGGTCGAGCCGGAGTGGCCGGAGGATCACCAGGAGATCTGGGGCCAGTGGAGCCCGCTGCGCGGCCGGCTCTTCCCGGGCACCGCGATCTTCGTCTGCGACCTCCCCAAGCTCTGACCGGTGCCGCCCGCCGTTTCCGCGCCGGCGGGCCGGGTATGCGCCGATCATGACCAAGTCGAAGAAAAGCCTGAAAAAGGGCGACAAGGTGAGCTGGCGCAGCCACGGGGAGACGGTTCGCGGCACGGTCCAGCGGAAGATCACCCGACGGACCGAGAGCGCCGGGCGCACCGTCGCGGCTTCGCCCGAGGAACCGCAGTACCAGGTCCGAAGCGACCGGACGGGCCGCGAGGCGGTGCACCGGCCGGAGGCGCTACGCCATGGCTGACGTGCACGCTTGGTGCGGCGCGTGGCTGAACCGGGCCGGACCGCTCATACAGCGCGCGACCGAACCGGGGCCGGACCGCTCACACCTCGCACCGCTGAGCCGGGGCCAGACCGCTCACACCTCGCACCGCTGAGCCGGGGCCAGACCGCTCAGACCTCGCACCGCTGAGCCGGGCCCGGACCGCTCACACCTCGCGCGGTGGCAAGGCCCGCTCAAGTGAGCGGGCGCCGCGCGCCGGGGACGGTTGGGCGGGCGCCGCGCTCAGGGGACGGGACGGCCGGCGTCGAGGACCCCGGCCAGGCGGGTCAGCTCGCCGGGAACCGCCCGGTAGTAGACCCAGGTACCGCGGCGGGCGCCGTGGACCAGACCCGCCTCGCGGAGGATCCGCAGGTGGTGCGAGATGGTGGGGCCGGTGAGCGGGAACGCCTCGCTGAGCTCGCACACGCAGATCTCGCCCTCGGCGGCCGAGGCGATCATCGACAGCAGGCGCAGCCGGACCGGGTCACCCAGGGCCTTGAACGTGCCGGCGAGGTCACCCGCCTGATCCGAGTCCATCGGCCCGTGCCCGATGGCGACCGGTTCGTCCACGACGATCGAGCCATCGTGAGCGGCGATCGGCCCGGAATGCGACCCGTGGCCGTGGGAGACGGCCGTCCGGGGTCGGGGTGCGTTCGCAAGGGCCGTGGCGGCCTGCCCGGTCATCGCCCCGGGAAGCGCGGTGGCGGTCCCGGGACGAACCTCAATCGACGTCGATCGGCTCGGCATCGGCCCAGGGTTGCAGAAGAGCGCAACCAGCGGCACGAATGCCACCCGGACGGGTGCGCGGACGCACCCGCCCGTCACCCGACCGGGCGCACGGGTCACCCGGCCGGTGACCGCGCCCCGGAACCGACGGCCCTGATGAACCAGGGGGACGCCCGGCAGAAGCCGGGAATCCGCGGGGCGCCAGAGGCTTTGGCCCCTACCGCGGACGGCGAGACCGGACCAACAGACAGCAAGACCGAAGACGACCAGACCGGACCAACAGACAGCAAGACCGAAGACGACCAGACCGGACCAACAGACAGCAAGACCGAAGACGACCAGACCGGACCAACAGACAGCAAGACCGAAGGCGACCAGACCGGACCAACAGACAGCAAGACCGAAGACGACCAGACCGAGCGGGGAGGGTCAGTGATCGGCGCCGTTCCAGTCGCGGCCGGCACCGATGGAGACCTCCAGGGGCACCGACAGCGGGTAGGCGCCGCCCATCTCGCGGCGGACCAGTTCCTCCAGCGGCTCCTGCTCGCCGGGGGCGACCTCGAAGACCAGCTCGTCGTGGACCTGGAGGAGCATCCGGGAGGTGAGACCGGAATCCCGCAGCGCCTCGTCGACGTGCAGCATCGCGATCTTGATGATGTCGGCGGCGGAACCCTGGATCGGCGCGTTCAGCGCCATCCGCTCGGCCATCTCGCGGCGCTGGCGGTTGTCGCTGCTCAGGTCGGGCAGGTAGCGCCGGCGGCCGAGGATCGTCGCGGTGTAGCCGTCCTTGCCGGCGCGCTGCACCACGGCCTGCAGGTAGTCGCGGACCCCACCGAAGCGCTCGAAATACTCCGTCATCAGCGTGCGCGCCTCCTCGGTGGAGATGCTCAGCTGGTTGGACAGACCGAAGGCACTCAACCCGTACGCCAAGCCGTAGTTCATCGCCTTGATCTTGCGGCGCTGGTCGGGCGTGACCTCGTCGAGGCCGACGTGGAAGACCGACGACGCGGTGGCCGCATGGAAGTCGGCGCCCGAGTTGAAAGCGGCGATCAGCGCGTCGTCGCCGGACAGGTGCGCCATGATCCGCATCTCGATCTGGCTGTAGTCGGCGGTCATCAGCGTGCCGAAACCCGGGCCGACCACGAAGGCCCGCCGGATGCGGCGGCCCTCCTCGGTGCGGATCGGGATGTTCTGCAGGTTGGGGTCGGTCGACGAGAGCCGGCCGGTGGCGGCGACGGTCTGGTTGAACGTGGTGTGGATGCGCGTGTCGTCGGAGACCGACTTGAGCAGGCCGTCGACGGTCGACTTGAGCTTGGCGACGTCACGGTGGCGCAGCAGGTGTGCCAGCAGCGGGTCGGCGGTCTGCTCGAACAGGTTGGTCAGGGCGTCGGCGTCGGTGGTGTAACCCGACTTGATCTTCTTCGTCTTCGGCAGGTTGCGCTCGACGAAGAGGATCTCCTGCAGCTGCTTGGGCGAGCCCAGGTTGAACTCGCGGCCGACCACCTCGTGCGCGGCCTGCTGGGCGGATTTGACCTCGGCGGCGAAGTGCGACTCCAGCTCGGAGAGGTAGTCGGTGTCGGCGGCGATGCCCCGCCGCTCCATCTCGGCGAGGACCACCGAGAGCGGCTGCTCCACGTCGGCCAGCAGGCGCACCGACTCCCCGCCGTCACGGGACAGCTCGGCGATCAGGACGTCGGCCAGGTCGAGGGTGGCCCGGGCACGGAGCATCACGCCCTGCTCGGCGGAGTCGTCGGGGCCGGTGTCGTCGCCCTCGAACGTGAAGGCCAGCTGTGCCTCCGCTGGCTCCTCGACCTTCAGCTCGCGCTTGAGATAGCGCAGGGCCAGATCGTTGAGGTCGTAGGCCCGCTGGTCGGGCTTGGCCAGGTAGGCGGCGAGGGCGGTGTCGGTGGTGACGCCGGCGAGCCGCCAGCCGTGCGCGTGGAAGGCGAGCAGGGCCGGTTTGGCGTCGTGGATCACCTTGGGCCGGGACGGCTCGGCCAGCCACGCCGCCACGGCACGCTCGTCGTCCTCGTCGAGGCCGGTGGGGTCGAACCAGGCGGCCGGGCCGTCGGCGGTGGCCACGCCGATGCCGGTGAGCCGGCCGGTGCCGCGCCCGAACGTGCCGGTGACGGCCACGCCGACCGCGGCCGTCCCGGCGTGCTCCCGCAGCCAGGCGGCGACACCGCCGGAGCGCAGGACCTGCCCGGCCAGGTCGAAACCGGCCTCGGCCTCGGGCTCGACGGCGTCGAGGTAGGAGTAGAGACGCTCACGGAGGATCCGGAACTCCAGGGCGTCGAAGACCTGGTGCACGGCCTCCCGGTCCCACCCCTGCCAGCGCACGTCCTCCGGCCGCAGCGGCAGCTCCAGGTCGCGGATCAGCGCGTTGAGGTCGTAGTTGCGGATCACGTCGGCCAGGTGGGCGCGCAGGCTGTCGCCGACCTTGCCCTTGATCTTGTCGACGTTGGCGATGATCCCGTCGAGATCGCCATACTCCTTGATCCACTTGGCGGCGGTCTTGTCACCCACCCCGGGCACGCCGGTCAGGTTGTCACTCGCCTCACCGACCAGTGCCGCCTTCGCCCGGTAGAGCTCGGGCCGGACGAAATATTTCGTCTCGATCGCGTCCGGGGTCATCCGCCAGACCTCGGAGACGCCACGCACCGGGTAGATGATCGTGGTGTGCTCGCCGGCCAGCTGGAACGCGTCCCGGTCGCCGGTGGAGATCAGCACCTCCATCCCGGCGGCCCGCGCCTGGGTAGCCAGGGTGGCGATGATGTCGTCGGCCTCGTAACCGGCTTTCTCCAGCACCGGGATGCGCAGCGCCTCCAGCACCTCCTTGATCAGGCTGACCTGGCCCTGGAAGGGTTGCGGAGTCTCCGACCGGCCGGCCTTGTACTCCGCATACTTGTCGGTGCGGAAGGAGTGCCGGGAGACGTCGAACGCGACCGCGATGTGGGTCGGCTTCTCGTCGCGCAACATGTTGATGAGCATCGACGTGAAGCCGAAGACGGCGTTGGTCGGCTGCCCGGTGGCGGTGCTGAAGTTTTCCACCGGCAGCGCGAAATAGGCCCGGTAGGCCAGCGAGTGGCCGTCGAGCAGCAGCAGGCGGGGGGTCTCGGCTTCGTCGCTCACATCCCGGCACTCTAGTCGCCGGGTCTGACAATCCCCGGTACGCCGTCCGGGCCGCCGGTTCACCCGCTCAAACGTCAGACCGCTAGCGGAAAGTTACGGATAGGCAACTGTCCTGTTGCAACCGGAGCTTTGAGCTAGCCCCGAGGTCCACAGCTCATTAGGTTGCCACCATCAGCGTCATGGCAGTGGGGGCCACCCATGCACCCACCGCGCTGGACAAAGGAGAATTGATGATCCGCCGCAACTTCGCATGGCGCGGTGTCGCCGTGCTGGGTGCCGCTTGCCTTGCTCTGGGCGCGTGCTCGAACGACGGTGACACACCTGAGACCGGCTCCTCCTCGGCCCCCGCGGCCGCGGGTGGCGACGGCGTTTTCAAGGTCGGCACCCTGCTGCCGCAGACCGGTTCGCTCGCGTTCCTCGGCCCGCCGGAGTTCGCCGGTGTGGACCTCGCCGTCAAGGAGATCAACGCCGCGGGTGGTGTCCTGGGCAAGGACGCCGTGGTCAGCGACACCGACTCCGGCGACACCTCCACCGACATCGCCAGCCAGTCCGTGAACAAGCTGCTCGCCGAGAAGGTCGACGTCATCATCGGCGCGGCGTCCTCGTCGGTGTCTCTCTCCGTGATCGACAAGATCACCGGCGCGGGCGTGGTGCAGATCTCGCCGGCGAACACGTCCGACAAGTTCACCACGTACAACGACAAGGGCCTCTACTACCGGACCGCCCCGCCGGACACCCTGCAGGGCCGCGTCCTCGGTGACCTCGTCGTCGCCGACGGCAACGCGACCGTGGGCCTCCTGGTCCTCCAGGACGCGTACGGCACGGGCCTCGCCAAGAGCGTCCGCGCGGCCGTCGAGAGCGGTGGCGGCCAGGTCGTCGCCGAAGAGGTCTACGACCCGAAGGCGGCCGACTTCTCGGCCGAGATCGGCAAGATCAAGGAGGCCAACCCGGCCGCCATCGTGCTGATCGGCTTCGACGAGACCAAGAAGATCGTCCCCAAGCTGGTCGAGGTCGGCCTGACCGCGAAGGCCAAGAAGTGGTACTTCGTCGACGGCAACCTGTCGAACTACGGCAAGGAGTTCCCGAACGGGACCTTCGAGGGCGCCAAGGGCACCCTGCCGGGCGCGAAGACCTCTGACGACTTCCAGAAGAAGCTGCTCGAGGTCGACCCGGCGCTGAAGGACTACTCGTACTCGGCCGAGTCCTACGACGCGACCATCCTGGCCGCGCTGGCCGCTGAGGCCGCCAAGAGCGACGCTCCGGCGGACTACAGCAAGCAGCTCGCCGCGGTGAGCAAGGGTGGCGAGAAGTGCACCACCTACCAGGCCTGCAAGGACCTCCTGGCGGCCGGCAAGGACATCGACTACGACGGCGTCAGCGGTCCGGTCGAGTGGAACGACGCCGGTGACCCGGCCGAGGCCACCATCGGTATCTACCAGTACGGTGCCGACAACACCTACAAGAACGTCTCGTACCAGACCGGCAAGATCTGATCTGAGCCACTGGTGAGAAGCGAGGGCCCGGCCGTTTCGGCCGGGCCCTCGCCCCGTTGTGCCCCGGCCCGCGGCGCACGGAAAGGCCCCCGGCAGTCGCTGCCGGGGGCCTTTCCAGAAACCGATCAGGCCTTGCCCAGGGTCCCGAGGTAGAGCTCGATCACCTTGGGGTCGTGCATCAGGTCCCGGCCGGACGCGGTGTACGCGTTGCGGCCCTGGTCCAGCACATAGCCCCGGTCGCAGATCTGGAGGCACCGCCGCGCGTTCTGCTCCACCATGATCACGGTGACGCCGGTGTCGTTGATCTGCTTGGTCCGGAAGAACACCTCGTCCTGCATGGCCGGCGACAGACCCGCCGACGGCTCGTCGAGGAGGAGGACGCTCGGCTCCATCATCAGGGCCCGGCCCATCGCGACCATCTGCCGCTCACCACCGGAGAGCGCACCGGCCCGCTGCTTGCGCCGGGTGCCGAGGGTGGGGAACAGACCGACCACGAACTCGAAGCGCTCCTTGAAGCGCTTGGGCCGCAGGAACGTACCCATCTCGAGGTTTTCCTCGATGGTGAGCGTGCCGAACACGTTGTTGGTCTGCGGGACGAACCCGATCCCCTTGGCCACGAGCTTGTTGGCCTTGAGGTTGGTGATGTTCTCGCCCCGGAGCGTGACCGCGCCGGACCGGATCGTCACCAGACCGAAGAGGGACTTGAGCAGTGTCGACTTACCGGCACCGTTGGGGCCGATGATGCCGACCAGCTCGCCCTCCTTGGCGTACAGGTCGCAGTTGTTGAGGATGTTGACGCCCGGGAGGTAACCGGCGATCAGGTCGTCGGCACGGACCAGCGCGCCCTCGGCCGCGGCCACGTGGGCGGAGCGGTCCTGGATCTCGTTGTCGGAGCGGCTACTCATCAGACTTACCTCCCTCGGCCTCGGCAGCCACCTCGGCGGCCACCTCGGCGGAGTCGTGCGCGGTGCCGTCGTGGTGCGCGCCCAGGTAGGCGTCGATGACCCGCGGGTCGGCCATCACCGTGTCGGGCGTGCCCTCGGCGATCACCTGGCCCTGGCCCATCACGATCACCCAGTCGCTGATGTCGCGGACCATGTCCATGTCGTGCTCGACGAAGAGAACGGTCATGCCGTCCTCGCGCAGGCTCTTCACGTGACCGAGCAGCGACTGCGTCAGGGCCGGGTTCACGCCGGCCATCGGCTCGTCGAGCATCACCATGTCGGGCTGGACCATCAGGGCCCGGGCCATCTCGAGGAGCTTGCGCTGGCCGCCGGAGAGGCTGCCGGCGAAGTCCTCGCGCTTGGCGTCGAGCTTGAACCGGACGAGAAGCTCGTCGGCCCGCTCGGTGATCTCCTTCTCCTGGCCCTGCCAGAGGGCCGGGATGAGCCCCTGCCAGAAGGACTCGCCCTTCTGGCCGGTGGCGCCGAGCCGCATGTTGTCGATGACCGACAGCCGGGACAGCGCCTTGGTGAGCTGGAAGGTACGCACCATGCCCTTGCGGGCCACCTTGTGCGGCGGCACACCGGCGAGCGCGCCGCCGTTGAAGGTCCAGTTCCCCTCGTTCGGCTTGTCGAAGCCGGTGAGCAGGTTGAAGAACGTCGTCTTGCCGGCACCGTTGGGGCCGATCAGCGCGGTGATCGCGCCACGCTGGATCTCGATGTGGTCGACCTGCACGGCGGTGAGGCCACCGAAGCGCCGCACCACCTTGTCGGCGACCAGGATCGGGTCCTTCTTCTTGGCGCCCGGCTCGTGCGGGACGTCCTTGAGCGCTTCCCGCGCCTTGGCCACGCCGGGCGGGACATTGGTGTCAGCGGCCATCGAGCATGACCTCCTTCTTGTCACCGAAGATGCCCTGCGGACGGAAGATCAGCAGGAGCATGAGGCCCAGACCCACCAGGATGTACTGGACCGCGCCCGCCTGCGTCTTGGTCATCAGCCAGTCCGGGATGTACCCGGCGTCGATGGCGGACGGCAGCAGGGCGTTGATGAAGGCCAGCAGGAACCAGAAGATCATCGAACCGACGACCGGACCGAAGACCCGCGCCGCGCCGCCGAGGATGACGATGGCGTACGCGTAGAAGGTGAACTCGGTGCCGAAGGTGTCCGGCTGCACCGCGGCGTTGCCCAGGGCGATGACGTAGCCACCGAGGGAGCCCAGGATGCCACCGAGGACGAGAGCCTGCATCTTGTACGACACGACGTTCTTACCGAGGCTGCGGACGGCGTCCTCGTCCTCGCGGATCGCCTTGATGACCCGGCCCCACGGGCTGCGCATCGCCAGGAACACGATGAGCACCGAGATCGCGATCAGCGCCCAGCCGACCGTCATGATCCACAGCTCACGCGCGCTGAAGCTGATCAGGTTGCCGATCTCCAGCGCCGAACTGTAGGGGTTCATGGCGTAGAAGTCGTCCGAGAAGGCCTGGAGGCCGTCGGAGCCACCGGTCCACTCGTTGAGCGACACCGAGCGGAACAGCAGGCGGACGATCTCAGCCGCGGCGATGGTCACGATGGCCAGGTAGTCGGCGCGCAGCCGCAGCGTCGGGATACCGAGCAGCAGTGCCAGGACGACCGCGCCGAGCAGGCCGACGCCGAGACCGATCCAGAAGGGCAGACCGAACGTGGCGACGCTCATGGCCAGGCCGTAGGCGGCGACGCCGAGGAACGCCGACTGACCGAAGTTCAGCAGGCCGGTGTAGCCGAAATGCACGTTCAGGCCGATCGCGGCCAGCGCGTACGCGATCATCTGAGCGTTGATCAGCGACTCGAGGGAGACGCCGGCAATGATTTCGAAGTTCATCGGACCTCCCTCAGCCGATCCGCTCGCGGCGGCCCAGGATGCCCTGCGGCCGGACGAGGATGATCACGATCAGCACCGCGAGGGCGCCGACATTCTTGAGCTCGGTCGGGATCCACAGGGTCGACAGCTGCGTGGCGAGACCGACGACGAGGCTGCCCAGCAGAGCACCGAAGGCCGTTCCGAGACCACCGAGGGTGACCGCGGCGAAGACCAGCAACAGGATCTGGAAGCCCATCTGGTAGCCGACACCCTGGAAGACACCCAGCATCACGCCGCTGAGCGCGGCGAGGGCGCCACCGATGGTCCACACCAGGCGGATGATCGAGTCGACGCTGATGCCGGAGGCCGCGGCGAGGGCCGGGTTGGTCGACACCGCGCGGGTCGCCTTGCCGAGCCGGGTCATGACCAGCGCGAGCGAGACGGCGATCAGGACGACGATCGCGATGCCGTCCATGATCAGGTTCTTCGGCGCGATCGAGATCGGGCCGACGGCGATACCGGGCTGGGCCACGTACTGCGCGTACTGCTGGGTGGATCCGCCGAAGAAGTAGAGGTAGGTGTAGCGGAGCACCAGCGCCAGGCCGATCGAGATGATCATCATGCCGATCAGGCCGGTACGGCGGTTGCGCAACCAGCCCCAGAACAGGCGGTCCTGGAAGTAACCGAAGGCACCACCGAGCACCACTGCGGCGAGTGCCGCGAGCTCCAGCGGAAGGCCGGCGGTGACGTTGAGGAAGAAACAGCCCACGGCGCCGAAGGTGATCAGCTCACCGTGCGCGAAGTTCGTCAGTCCCATGGTGCCGAAGATCAGCGACAGGCCGAGAGCGGCCAGTGCGATGATCAGACCGAAGTGAACACCGGTGTAGACCAGGTCGAGGACCCGGGCGAGCGACGTGTTGCTGTCGTCCTCGGGCTCCGCGGCGCCGGGGCCGGTCGCGGCCGCCGCGCCCAGCGGGAACAGCACGTTCCGTGCCGCGCCCTCGAACACCGTCAACGTCAGACTCGATCGGCCCGTGGTGACGACCACGCCCTGCGGCAGCGTCGCGGTGTCGAGATCGACCTTGTAGGTGCCGGCCGCCTTCAGTGCGACCACCCACTTGCCGTCCGCACCCGACTTAGCCTCACCGGCCGATGTGCCGCCCTCGTCCGACACCTTGATCACCACGTTGGCCACTGGCTGACCCGCGTTGATCAAAGTGCCCTGCAACGCCTCACCCTCAGCTAAGGCGCTTGTGGCGCCGAAACCCAGGGAAGTGAACAGGAAACCGAGAACGGCCGTGAAGATGATCACGGCTCTACGCAACGATGCTCCTTGTGTTTAGCAGCAGAAATCCCCGCCAGATGTATCGCGGAAGGACTGGCGGATCATAGCCTGCCAAGCAGCTGAGCAGCCGGTCGTAACAAAGCCGTTACGGAGCCTCAACCTTTCGTCAAGAGCCAATACGAAACCGGTGGCACGTGACATGTACCACCGGCTCGTTGCTGCGGGACCAACCGGACTAACCGGCAGGAGTCCCCCCGGTCGACTCCTGCAGGATGCGGTCGGCAACCTCACGCATGGTCATCCTGTTGTCCATCGCGGCACGCTGGATCCACTTGAAGGCCTGCGGCTCGGTCATCGAGTACTTCGTCATCAGCTCGCCCTTGGCGCGCTCCACCGACTTGCGCGTCTCGAGACGCTCGGTCAGGCCGGCGACCTCGGACTCCAGCACGGAGATCTCCGAGTACCGGGAGAGGGCGATCTCGATCGCCGGCACCAGATCGGATTTCTGGAAGGGCTTCACCAGGTAGGCCATGGCCCCCGCCGCGCGAGCCCGCTCGACCAGGTCACGCTGGCTGAACGCGGTCAGGATGACGACCGGGGCGATCCGGCCGCCGGCGATCCGCTCGGCCGCCGCCAGACCATCCATGATCGGCATCTTGATGTCCAGGATCACCAGGTCGGGCTTGAGGTCCTCGGCCAGGCGCACGGCGGTCTCGCCGTCACCGGCCTCACCGACGACGTCGTAACCCTCCTCCACGAGCATCTCGGCCAGGTCCAGCCGGATCAGGGCCTCGTCCTCGGCGATGAGCACCCGCTTGCGCTCCGCACCACCCTGCGTGTCGGCCACGGAAACCCCTACCCCCAGAACGTCGATGTCGCGACACCCCGGTATGTGGGTGTCGCCGCCCTAAGCCTAGTAGGTAGGCTGTCGGAGTCTCATCCTGGCGTGACCAACTCACGCCGTGCTGAGGCTTGCTCACGCCGTACTTTGGCTTACAGCCTTGTTACGGCGCCGCCCCTGTATTCCAACCGGCAGAGAAGATGGTCTCAAACACCATACAGTGTGGGTTCGAATCCCACCGGGGGCACAAATATCGCCGGGCCGTCGGAGAGCACGTTCACCTCCTCTGACGTCCGCCTATGCGGCGCGGCCAGGGCCCGGGGACGCCTTTGATCCGCCGGTCTGGAAAATCATTTCCCCGGGTGTCCGGCCGCGACAATTATCGGACAATCAATCACACACCGATGACCGTTGCGTTACGGGCCGAAAAGGCGACGGTAAAGCGAGCAATCTACGCGAACCGCGGGCCCGGGGCTGCCCAGGATGCTGTCATGGCATGGACAGCATCATCGGGAGGCCTCATGTTGTGGTCCGGTTCTTCGCCCTCGACCGTCAAGCGCGGGAGCATGTGGGGCTTCCTGATGTTCACCGGCGCGGCCTGGCTGGCGATCTCCTGGTCGGTGCTGCGCCTGGAACCCATCGACATCCCCGCGGTGGCCGGGCCGATCGTGCTGTTCGGTGCGGTCGGCGAGATGCTGCGCGCTCTCGCCGGGACCCGGATGTGGTGGCTCAACGCGTGCCTGCTGGTGCTCTTCGCGGCGACCGGCGGCCTGCTGATGTGGGACAACCAGGACTCGACCTACACCACTCCGGCCGCACTGATCGGGTGGTACCTGATGGTGCGCGGGGCCGTCGACATCGCGGTCGGGATCATGACCAGGGGCGCCGACCGCACCTGGAGCCTGCTCGTCACCGTCGGCGTGCTCCAGACCGGGCTGGGATTCTTCTCGTCGAGCTCGTTCGCGCGTACCGGGCCGATGGTGATCGTGGTCCTCGGCGCGCTGAGCGCCCTGCGCGCGGTCGCCGACCTGGTGACCGCGCTGCGCCTGCGGGAGATCGCCGGCCCGCGCAAGGACGTGCTGGAACTGCCTCCCGAGCGGGCCGCCGGGGTGAGCGGCTACGCGGCCGGGATCACCGATTTCGAGGGTGCGCCGGCCCGCTCGCGGGCGCGGCACCGGGCCCGCCCCGGGCCCTCGTCCGAGACCGCGGCGGCGCCGGCCGCCGAGAGCTTCCACGACCGGGTGGTCCGGACCACCGCCGACCTCGACGCGATGCTCGCCCAGGCCGGGATCACCGGGCCGCGGGCCGGCGCGGTCGTCGAGTCCCCGAAGGACATCCCCGCGATCCCGGACACGCCCGAGGGTGTGGAGGGCGAAGTCGAGCGGCCCGGCCGGTGAGGCCTGTCCCCCGGTCCCGCCGGTGGTGGATCTGATGTCGGCCGGTCGCCAGGCCGGGATCCCCACCGGCGGGGTCCCTATCGGCGGGGTCAGCCGCCGATCCGGCGCAGCAGGCCCTCCTGGACGGCGCTCGCGATGTGCCGGCCCTCCCGCGTGAACATGCGGCCGCCGGCGAGACCACGGGCCCCGCTCGCGGACGGGCTGGAGCTGTCGTAGAGGAACCACTCGTCGGCACGGAACGGCCGGTGGAACCAGAGAGCGTGATCGAGGCTCGCGCCGATGACACCGCCGGGACCCCAGACCTCGCCGTGGGTGGAGAGCACCGCGTCGAGCAGCGACATGTCCGAGGCGTAGGTCAGCGCGCAGGCGTGGATCAGCGGGTCGTCGGGCAGCTTGCCGTCCAGCCGCATCCACACCCGCTGGAGCGGCTCGGCGTCACGGTCACCGGGCGGGACCCAGCCGGGGACACCCACGTAACGGACGTCCACCGAGCGGGGCGAGGCCTTGAACATGGCCATCCGCTCCGGGTAACGATCGGCCCAGTGCAGGATCGTCGGCACGTCCTCCGGCTCGGGCACACCGACCGGGGCCGGCTCCTGATGGTCCAGCCCCTCCTCGGGGACCTGGAACGACGCCGACATGAAGAAGATCGTCCTGCCGTGCTGCCTGGCCGTCGACCGGCGCACCGAGAACGAGCGCCCGTCACGGATCTGCTCGACGTGGAACGTGATCGGCACGGTCGGGTCGCCCGGGCGCACGAAATAGCCGTGCAGCGAGTGCACGTGGCGGGACGGGTCGACAGTGCGGCCGGCGGCGACCAGCGCCTGCCCGGCGACCTGGCCGCCGAACACACGCTGAGCGCCGGTCTGCGGGCTCTCGCCCTGGAAGGTGGCCGCGTCGACCTGCTTCAGATCGAGAAGCTCGAGAAGCTGGTCGACGGCGGCCTGACCCTGGAGCAACGTCACGCTGTCACCTTACGGCCGACGGCGTGACGCGCTGCCGTTCACGTGCAGGAGGTCACACCGTCGCCGGGTCGACGAGCGTCCCGAGCTGGTGCACCCGCAGGGTGTTGGTGGAGCCCGGCGCGTTCGGCGGGGAGCCGGCCACGACGACCACGTAGTCGCCGGGCTTGGCCAGACCGAGACCCAGCATCTTCGCGTCGACCTGCCGGAACATGTCGTCGGTGTGCTCGACGAAGTCGGTCAGGAAGGTCTCCACACCCCAGCTCAGAGCGAGGGTGTTGCGCACCTCGGCGACCGGGGTGAACGCGTAGAGCGGCAGGTCGCAGTGCAGCCGGGCGAGGCGCCGGACGGTGTCGCCGGTCTGCGAGAACGCCACCAGCGCCTTGGCACCGATGTTGCGGGCGATCTGCGAGGCCGCGACGGTCAGCGCGCCGCCGTGGGTGCGCGGGTCGTGCTGCAGGCGCGGAACGCCCATGCCGCCGGCCTCGGTCGTCGAGACGATCTTGGCCATGGTGCTGACGGTGAGCACCGGGTACTTACCGACCGAGGTCTCGCCGGACAGCATCACCGCGTCGGCGCCGTCGAGCACCGCGTTGGCGACGTCGGAGGCCTCGGCGCGGGTGGGCCGCGAGTTCTCGATCATCGAGTCGAGCATCTGGGTCGCCACGATGACCGGCTTCGCATTCTCCCGGCACAGCTGGACGGCACGCTTCTGCACCAGCGGCACCTGGTCGAGCGGCAGCTCGACGCCGAGGTCGCCACGGGCCACCATGACGCCGTCGAAGGCCAGCACGATCGCCTCGAGGTGGTCGACCGCCTCCGGCTTCTCCACCTTGGCGATGACCGGGACCCGGCGGCCCTCCTCGTCCATGATCTTGTGAACGAGGTCGATGTCCTCCGGGTTGCGGACGAACGACAGCGCGACCAGGTCGACGCCGAGACCCAGGGCGAACCGCAGGTCCTCCTCGTCCTTGTCGCTCAGCGCCGGGACGCTGACCGCGACATTGGGCAGCGAGACGCCCTTGTTGTTGCTGACCGGGCCACCCTCGGTGACCAGGCAGTGGATGTCCTCGCCCTCGACCTCGGTCACCTCGATCGCGACCTTGCCGTCGTCGATCAGGAGGCGGTCACCGACCTTGACCTCGTGCGGGAGCTTCTTGTAGGTGCAGGAGACGCGGTCCTTGGTGCCGAGGATCTCGTCGCTGGTGATGACGACGCGGTCACCGGTCTCCCAGCGGTGCGGGCCGTCGGCGAACTTGCCGAGCCGGATCTTCGGACCCTGGAGGTCGGCCAGGATGGCGACCGGACGGTCGGCCTGCTCGGCGGCCGCGCGGACCAGCTCGTACATCTCCCGGTGGTTCTCCCGGGTGTCGTGGCTGAAGTTCATCCGGGCCACGTTCATGCCCGCCTCCACCAGTCCGAGCATGCGCTCGGGTGACTTGGTGGCGGGCCCCATCGTGCAGACGATCTTTACGCGGCGTGTCACGGCCATCAGGCTAGTCCTTCTCCTGGGGCGGCGCGGCGGCCGACCCCGGTCATCGGCATGAACTGCGGGTGTCGACGGCGAGGTCAACCCGCGAGGTGTGGCGGGTGCGCTGCGTCGTCCGCGGGCTTCAGCGACCGCCGGTTCAGCCTAGCGGTCCGCTCACGGCGACCGACGGCACATGCCCCAACCCCTTGATGGAGTACGGCCCACAACCGGCCCGGCCAGCGCAAAAGGCATCCATTTGATCGATGTATACCGATGAGATACCTCCGCCCGACGGTCCGCACGCATCCACCGGCCCGCCCGATCGGCCACCGCGTCGGCCCCGCGGGGCCGTCAGCGCCACCCCACGACCCCGCGACACATCGACAAGCGCCATTGTCAAGACCTGCCGCTCGCCCATTAACGCCCGTTTTGGTGACGGCCGCCGGAAAAGCACCGGGCCCGCCACCGAAAGGTGACGGGCCCGGACCGTGGAAAGGGGATCAGACGGACAGCGGCTGCGAGTCCGAACGGACCGGGGCCGGCAGTTCGCCCGCCGCACCCAGGTACTGGTGGATGGCGGCCGCGGCGGCCCGCCCCTCGGCGATCGCCCACACGATCAGGGACGCGCCCTTGTGCATGTCGCCCGCGACGAAGACACCCTCGGCGCCGGTCTGCCAGCCCTGGTCGGCGTCGAGGACGTTGCGCCGGTTACGGGTCAGGCCGAACTGCTGGAGGAGGGGCTGGTCCTCCGTACCCTCGAACCCGATCGCGAGAAGGACCAGATCGGCGCGCAACTCGCGCTCGGAACCGGGAGTGACGCTGACCGTGCGCACGCCGTCGATCCGCTGGACCTGCACGTCGGCGATGCGGATGGCGACCAGGTCGCCGTTCTCGTCGCCGACGAACTCCTGCACGGCCACGCCGAAGACGCGGTCGCCACCCTCCTCGTGCGCGGCGTAGTTGCGCAGGATCAGCGGCCACGTCGGCCACGGGTCCTTGACGCCGGTACGCAGCTCGGGCGGCAGAGGGTACTGGTCGAGCTGGGTGATCGACGCCGCGCCCTGCCGGTGGGCGACGCCCAGGCAGTCGGCGCCGGTGTCGCCGCCACCGATGATGATGACGTGCTTGCCCTTCGCGTCGATCGGCGTCGTCTCCTGCAGACCGGCGACGATCCGGTTGGCCGGGACCAGGTGCTCCATGGCCAGGTGCACGCCGTTGAGGTGACGGCCCGGCGTCTCCGCGGTGTCCCGGCCGGCGAGCGCGCCCGCCGCCAGCAACACCGCGTCGTACCGGTCGCGCAGGTCGTCGGCGGTGATGTCGGTGCCCACGTCGACGCCGGTCTGGAACTCCACGCCCTCGGCCGACATCTGCGCGAGCCGCGCGTCGATGACGTGCTTCTCGATCTTGAAGTCGGGGATGCCATAACGCAGCAGGCCACCGATCCGGTCGTCACGCTCGTAGACGGTGACGGCGTGACCGGCCCGCGCCAGCTGCTGGGCGGCGGCCAGGCCGGCCGGGCCGGACCCGACGATCGCGACCGACCGGCCGGAGGACGCCGGCGCCGGCTGCGGCTTGAGGCCGACGCCGAACGCGTAGTTGGCGATCTCCACCTCGACCTGCTTGATCGTCACCGGGTCGTCGGCGATGCCGAGCACACAGGCGGCCTCGCACGGCGCCGGGCAGAGCCGGCCGGTGAACTCGGGGAAGTTGTTGGTGGCGTGCAGCGAGTCCGACGCCGCGGCCCACCCCCCGGTCCGGACCAGGTCGTTCCAGTCCGGGATGCGGTTGCCCAGCGGGCAGCCGTCGTGACAGAACGGGATGCCACAGTCCATGCAGCGGGTCGCCTGGTCACGGATGAGCGCCTCACCCGCGGGCGGGTAGACCTCCTTGTAGTCCAGGATCCGCACCGGCACCGGCCGGCGCTTCGGGAGCTGCCGCTCGTAGCGGAGGAAACCGTTAGGGTCAGGCACTGGTGACTCCCATGACCGCCTCGTCGACGTTGCGACCGGCAGCCTCGGCGGTCCTGATCAGTTCCATGACGCGCTTGTAGTCGCGCGGCACCACGGCGGTGAACCGTTCCACCGCCGCGCTCCAGTCCTTGAGCAGCTTGCCCGCGACACCCGAGTCGGTCTCCGCGTGGTGCTTCTCCACGAGCGAGCGCAGCTGGTCGCGCTCGTCGTCGGTGAGCGGGCCGAGGTCGACCAGCTCCGGGTTGACCTGCGACTGGACGAGGTCGAGCACGAACGCCTTGCCACCGCTCATGCCGGCCGCGAAGTTGCGCCCGGTCGGGCCGAGCACCACCACGGTGCCGCCGGTCATGTACTCGCAGCCGTGGTCGCCCACGCCCTCGACGACCGCCACACCACCGGAGTTGCGCACCGCGAACCGCTCGCCGACCTTGCCGCGCAGGAAGATCTCACCGCCGGTCGCGCCGTACAGGATGGTGTTGCCGGCGATGGTGTTGTCCTCCGCCGTGAACGGCACGTCCTCGGCCGGGCGCACGATCAGCCGGCCGCCGGACAGACCCTTGCCGACGTAGTCGTTGGAGTCGCCGATCAGCCGCAGCGTGACACCGCGCGGGAGGAAGGCGCCGAACGAGTTGCCACCGGTGCCCCGCAGGGTGAACGAGATGGTGTCGTCGGGCAGACCGTTGCCGCCGAACCGCCGGCTGACCTCGCCGCCCAGCATCGCGCCGACGCTGCGCTGGTCGTTGGTGGCGACCAACTCGGCGTGCACCGGCAGGCCGTCGCTCAGGGCCGGCTGGGCCAGCTCGATCAGCTCGTTGTCCAGCGCCTTGTCCAGACCGTGGTCCTGGGCGACGACACCGCGACGGGCCGCGCCCTCGGGCAGCTCGGGCACGTAGAGCACCGGCGACAGGTCGAGCCCCTTGGCCTTCCAGTGGTCGACGGCCTCGACCACGTTGAGGATCTCGGCGCGGCCGATCGCCTCGTCGATGCTGCGGAAGCCCAGCTCGGCGAGGATCTCGCGAACCTCCTCGGCCAGGAAGAGGAAGAAGTTCTCGACGAACTCGGGCTTGCCGGTGAAGCGCTCGCGGAGCACCGGGTTCTGCGTGGCGATGCCGACCGGACAGGTGTCCAGGTGGCAGACCCGCATCATGATGCAGCCGGAGACGATCAGCGGCGCGGTCGCGAAACCGAACTCCTCGGCGCCCAGCAGAGCGGCCACGACCACGTCACGGCCGGTCTTGAGCTGACCGTCGACCTGCACGGTGACCCGGTCCCGCAGCTTGTTGAGCAGCAGCGTCTGCTGCGCCTCGGCCAGGCCCAGCTCCCACGGGGTGCCGGCGTGCTTCAGCGAGTTCAGCGGGGACGCGCCGGTGCCGCCGTCGTGGCCGGAGATCAGGATGACGTCGGCCTTGAGCTTGGCGACACCCGCCGCGACCGTGCCCACGCCGATCTCACTGACCAGCTTGACGTGCACCCGCGACTGCGGGTTGACCATCTTGAGGTCGTGGACCAGCTGGGCCAGGTCCTCGATGGAGTAGATGTCGTGGTGCGGCGGCGGCGAGATCAGGCCGACGCCCGGGGTGGCGTGCCGGGTCTTGGCGATCCACGGCCACACCTTGTTGCCGGGCAGCTGACCACCCTCGCCCGGCTTCGCACCCTGCGCCATCTTGATCTGCAGGTCGTCCGCGTTGACCAGGTATTCGCTCGTCACGCCGAACCGGCCGGAGGCGATCTGCTTGATCGCGGAACGGCGCTCCGGGTCGTAGAGCCGCTCGACGTCCTCGCCGCCCTCACCGGTGTTCGACTTCGCGCCGAGCCGGTTCATCGCGATGGCCAGCGTCTCGTGCGACTCGGCGGAGATCGAGCCGTAGCTCATCGCGCCGGTGGAGAACCGCTTGACGATCGCGCTGACCGGCTCGACCTCGTCGATCGAGATCGGCTCCCGGTCGGAGTCGAACCGGAACAGGCCCCGCAGGTGGCCGGCCTGGGCCGACAGCTCGTTGACCTTGTCGGTGTAGCGGCGGAACACGTCGTACTGCTTGCTGCGGGTGGCGTGCTGGAGCAGGAAGACCGTCTCCGGGTTGAACAGGTGCAGCTCACCCTCGCGGCGCCACTGGTACTCACCGCCGACCTCGAGGCGGCGGTGCGCGCGCTCCGCCTTGTTCGCCGGGTACGCCTTCTCGTGCCGCGCCTTGATCTCGGCGTGGATCTCGGCGAGACCGACGCCGCCGATCCGGCCGGACGTGCCGGCGAAGTAGCGCTGGAGCAGCTTGTTGTCCAGGCCGACGGCCTCGAAGACCTGCGCGCCGCAGTACGACGAGACGGTCGAGATGCCCATCTTGGACATGATCTTCAGGACGCCCTTGCCGAGCGCCTTCACGTAGTTGCGGACCGCCTTGCGCGGCTCCACACCGACCAGGGCACCGGTCGCGATCAGGTCGTCGACGCTCTCGAAGGCCAGGTACGGGTTGACGGCCGCCGCGCCGAAGCCGATCAGGGTCGCGGCGTGGTGCACCTCGCGGCAGTCACCGGACTCGACGACCAGGGCCACCTGGGTCCGGGTCTGCTCGCGCACCAGGTGCTGGTGCACGGCCGCGGTGAGCAGGAGCGACGGGATCGGCGCCAGGTCCGCGTTGGAGTCGCGGTCGGAGAGCACGAGGATGCGCACACCGTCCTCGATGGCCTCCGACACGTGCCGGCAGATCTGGGTGAGCCGGGCCTTGATGCCGGCCGCGCCGTCGCGCAACGGGTACAGCCCGGAGACCCTGACCGCCTTGAAACCGGGCAGGTCACCGTCCTCGTCGATGGAGAGGATCTTGGCGAGCTCGTCGTTGTCGATCACCGGGAACGGCATGGCGATCTGCCGGCAGCTGGCCGGGCCGGGCTTGAGCAGGTTGCCCTCCGGCCCGATCGTCATGGAGAGGCTGGTGACCAGCTCCTCCCGGATGGCGTCCAGCGGCGGGTTGGTGACCTGCGCGAACAGCTGGTGGAAGTAGTCGAACATCAACCGCGGCCGGGTCGACAGCGGTGAGATCGGGGTGTCCGTGCCCATCGAGCCGAGCGGCTCCGCCCCACTGCGCGCCATCGGCGCCACCAGGATCTTCAGCTCCTCCTCGGAGTAGCCGAACACCTGCTGGCGGCGCAGCACCGAGTCGTGGGTGTAGATCACGTGCTCGCGGGCGGGCAGGTCGTTGAGCTCGATCAGACCGGCGTGCAGCCAGTCCGCGTACGGCTCGGCGGCGGCCAGCTCGGCCTTGATCTCGCCGTCGTGCACGATGCGGCCGGCCGCGGTGTCGACGAGGAACATCTTGCCGGGCTGGAGACGGCCCTTGGCCACCACGTCGGCCGGGTCGACATCGATGATGCCGGCCTCGGAACCGAGCGCTACCAGCCCGTCCTTCGTGTGCCACCAGCGACCCGGGCGCAGACCGTTCCGGTCGAGCACCGCACCGATGATCGTGCCGTCGGTGAACGCCACGGCGGCCGGGCCGTCCCACGGCTCCATCAGGCTCGCGTGGAACCGGTAGAAGGCGCGCCGCGCGGGCTCCATCTCCGGGTCGTTCTCCCAGGCCTCGGGGATCATCATGAGCACCGCGTGCGGCAGGCTGCGGCCGGCCAGGTGCAGCAGCTCGAGGACCTCGTCGAAGCTGGCGGAGTCGGACGCCTCCGGCGAGTTGATCGGGAAGAGGCGCTTGATGTTGCCCGGCAGGTTCGGCGTGGACAGCAGCGCCTCACGGGCGGCCATCCAGTTCTTGTTGCCGCGGATCGTGTTGATCTCACCGTTGTGAGCGATCAGCCGGTACGGGTGCGCCAGCGGCCACGACGGGAAGGTGTTGGTCGAGAACCGGGAGTGCACCAGGGCGATCGCACTGGTCACGCGCTCGTCGGACAGCTCCGGGAAGAACGCCGGCAGCTGCTCGGGCGTGAGCATGCCCTTGTACGTGATGGTCCGCGAGGACAGCGACGGGAAGTAGGCCGCGACGCCGCGCTGCGAGGTCTCGCGCTCGGCCTGCTTACGGATGCAGAACGCCACCCGGTCCAGCTCGAGACCGCTCAGCGCCTCACCGGCCGGACCCGCGGGCGAGTCGACGAGCCGGTGCGCGGACAGGAACACCTGGCGGATCGCGGGACGGGCGTCCTCCGCGGTCGCGCCCAGGTCGGACGGGTCGACCGGCACGTCACGCCAGCCGAGCACCTCGCCGCCCTCGACGAGCACGTACTTCTCGAACACCTTCGTCGCCCGGGCCGCATCGTCGAGGTCCGTGGGCAGGAACACGAGGCCGGTCGCGTACCGACCGGCGGGCGGCAGCTCGAAGCCGGCCTCGGCACGGTAGTACTCATCCGGGATCTGGATCATGATGCCGGCGCCGTCACCGGTGTTCTGCTCGGCGCCGCGCGCGCCCCGGTGGTCCAGCCGGATCAGCGCGGTCAGACCCTTGGCCACCACATCGTGGGAGCGACGACCGTGAATGTCGGCAATGAATGCCACACCGCAGGCGTCGCGCTCCGTCTGAGGGTCATAAAGCCCCTGGGGGTGCGGATATGCCACCGGGCCTCCTGTCGTCACTGGTGTTTCATTCTGAGGTCGGGACGACGTCGGCCCTGCAAAGTCTCTTGAGTCTACGTTAAGAGCCTCTGATCTCCGCCAGATGCGGATTGATCACACCTGGTGCGACCACACACCGATCTGCGGACGAACTGAATAGCACAGCCGGTGCGGGGACCGGTAGTCTCGCGCGATGGCGCCAGTGGATTCCGGCCTCTTCGACCGGCTCGAGCGGTTCTACGACGCTTTGCCCCGACCCTGGACGCGAGTCGAAGAGATCGGGTCTCTCGTTCTCTTCATCCGCGAGGGAGAGGGCTGGCCCTACTATGCCCGGCCGAGGCTGGGTTCGCACACCCCCTCCGCCGCCGACATCATCGACACCCGCGCCCGCCAGCGCGAACTCGGGCTGCCCGAGACCTTCGAGTGGGTGCACGAGACCACCCCCGACCTGCTGGCCGTCGCCCGGTCGGCGGGTCTCGACGTGCTCCTCGCCCCGCTGCTCGTGCTCGACCCGGCAGCCCTCGTCCCGGACCTGCCACTGCGGGAGGCGACCATCCGCTACCTCGATCCGGCCGCCGCCACGTTCCCCGCCGATCTCCGCGCGTCCCGGGCGGTGGGCCGTCTCGGATTCGCCGCGCCGGCCTACCAGGCACCGCTTGAGGTGGTGGAGAAAGGGCTGGTCATCGATGGGGCCGGGCCGGCCGAGCGGGACGCCGGCGGGCCACTGCCGGCCGAGGCCGTGCGACAGGCTCGGGAGATGTTCGACGGTGGCGACTTCCTCACCGCGGTCGCCGAGGCGCCGGGCGAGGGCATCGTCGCCACCGCGACCAGCCAGCGCAGCGGTGACGTCGCCGAGGTGGTCGGGGTGGCCACCCTGCCGTCGGCGCGACGCCGCGGTTACGCCTCGCAGCTCACCGCCACGATCGCCGGGCGACTGCTCAAGGACGGCGTCAACCTGGTGTTCCTCTCGGCGGGCGACGACGACGTCGCCCGGCTCTACACCCGCGTCGGCTTCCGGCGGGTGGGCACGGCCTGCATCGCGGAGCCCGCCGCGGCGCCGCTGTAGCGGCGTCAGCGATTCCTCACAGTTCCCACATGATGGTACGCGGTAAGCACCTGATTCCTCTTCAGTGCTTACCGCCACGCCGCACCCGGGGCTGTGAGCACGCCTCGCGCCCCGGCCCGATGATCTTTTCGAACGGGTGAACCGGACTGTGAGATCTTCCATCCTCACGGGTCCCGCAGTCTGAACACGCCCCCGGCCGGCTCCCACCGCTCATGAGACAGCGGTGACGACCGGCCGGGACCACCGCATCAGCCCGGCGGTCGCGCCTCGGCCTGGAGCGCCGCCTGCGTCGCGGGGGACGAACGGGACGGGAATGGTGCGGTTGTGTGCGGTTACGTGCGTACCAAGGGAATGGCGGCGGGGAATTCGCGCATCGCCGGAAGGAATGCGACAACCGGGACCGGATTTGCGTTTCCGGTGATTTTATTCCGGTGGGGTCCAGTCGGCCGACGGATCCAGTGAACGGGCCAGCAGTCGCGGCCGCATGTGATTGAGCGCCGCATCACGCGCGCGAAGAGCGAGCCGCCCGCGGGCCTGGACCACCGCGGACATCCGGCGGTTCTGCCGGACGACGGTGGTGGTGCGCGGACGGCGCAGACGGCTGTAGGACTCGACGGCCTCGGTCAGCGCGGCGCCCGGCTCGGTGCCGTCGACCAGTGACCGGAGCGTCGCCACGTCCTCGAAGGCCAGGCAGGCGCCCTGCCCCAGATGGTGCGGCATGGCGTGCGCGGCGTCACCGACCAGCACGACACCGCCCGGACCGGCCGGGAAACCGTAGGCGCGGGGCAGTGGGCGCAGCTCGCGGACACCCTGCGGAACCAGGTCGTCCGGCCGGGTGGCCGCCAGCAGCGCACCGACCGGCTCGTGCCAGCCGGCGAACCACCGGCGCAACAGGGCGAGCTGGGTCGCGGGCGCCTCCGGGCGCGGGGCGCCGGCGGCCGTGGCCACCCAGTAGACGCCACCCCGGCCGGCCGCATGGTCGCCGAGCGGGATCGCGACGAACCGGTAGCCGGCGCCGAGGGTCTCGCCGCCGACACAGCGGTCGCCGTCGAGCCGGGGCACCCGGAACCCGGGGATGACCGCCTGCCAGGCCGCGAAACCGGAACCGACGGCCACCGACTCGGGCGCCACCGCGGCACGGACCCGGCTGTCGATGCCGTCCGCACCGATCAGCAGGTCGGCCTCGATCGTGGTACGCCCGTCGCTGACCGCGGGCCGGGTACGCAGACCGGCCCGGATCGTCGTCGCGTCGAAACCGGTGCGGATCTCGACGTCACCGAGGCCCGCGACCAGCGCGTCGTACACATCCTCCAGATGCGCGGCCGACGGCGACGCGCCCGCCGAGGAACGGGCGCGCGGCGCGGCCAGCCACTGACCGTCCGGACGGCGGACGCCACCGTCCGGCAGGGGCGACGCGATCGCCGTCCAGCCGCCGTCCGGATGGAGGGACTGGAGCGCGCGCAGGCCGTTGGGCCAGAGCACCACCGCGGTCGGCGGTGCGGCGACCCGCTCGGCCCGTTCCAGGACGGTCACCCGCCAGCCGGAACGGGACAACGCGCCCGCGGCGGCCAGGCCGGCCATCCCCGCGCCCACCACCACGGCCGTACGCATGGGGGTCAGTTCTCGTCGGAGGGTTTGTCGGCCGGTTTGTCGGCATCCCCGACGGTGGCGGCCACGGCCTCGGGCTCGCCGTCCTTCTTCGCCTCGGCCTTCTCACCGGGCTCCTCCCCGGCCGGCAGCGCCCCGGTCTCCTGGTACTCCCGGAACTGCTCCTCGGTGACCAGGCGGTAGGAGACCGGAACCTTACGGGCGTCGTCCTTGCCGGCGGCGGTCACGTCGAGCTGCGAGACGTCGCTGCCCTCGGCCGCCTCCGGCGCGGGCACGGTGTCCGGCGCGTCGATCGGCACCAGGTAGCCGCGCGGGCCGCGGACCACGGCGAAGTAGATCGCCGCGCCCAGGAAGATGATGATCGAGGTGAAGACGTTGAGGCGGATGCCGAAGAACGTGTTGGCCTCGTCGACGCGCAGCATCTCGATCCACAGGCGGCCGGCGGTGTAGCCCATCACGTAGAGGGCGAAGGCGCGGCCGCGGCCGAACTTGAACTTGCGGTCGGCCAGCCAGACCATCAGGGCCACGCCGAGGTTCCAGATCAGCTCGTACGCGAAGGTCGGATGATAGAGGTCGGGCCGGGTCACCGGCTCACCGTCGATCATGACCGCGTGCCCCGGGTTCGACGAGTCCATCTCGTGCACCTCGAGGCCCCACGGCAGGGTGGTGACCTTGCCGTACAGCTCGTTGTTGAACCAGTTGCCGAGCCGGCCGATCGCCTGCGCCACCGGCAGCGCCGGGGCCAGCGAGTCGGCGATGACACTCAGCGGGATGCCGATCTGCCGGGCCGCGATCAGCGCGCCGACCGCGCCACCGGCGACCGCGCCCCAGATGCCGAGGCCACCCTCCCAGATGAAGAACGCCTTGACGGGGTCACCGTTGGCACCGAAGTAGTCCTGCGGCGAAGTGATCACGTGATAGATCCGGGCGCCGATGATGCCGAACGGCACCGCCCAGACCACGATGTCGAGGGACACCCACGGCGCCGCACCACGGTGCCGCAGCCGCTGCTCCAGCAGAAGCGTCGCGACGACCATGCCGGCGATGATGCAGAGGGCGTAGGCGCGGATCGGGAACCCGACCACATGCCACACCGACTCGGTGGGGCTGGGGATGGCGGCGATTATCACGGGTGCACACGCTACCGCCGCGCGGTCGATCTGTGATGCCCAGGGCACCGGCTGAAATCCAACCGGTGCCCTGCCTTTACTTCCCTCGGACGCCCTCGGCCAGTTCGGCGCTCAGGGCACGCAGATTCTTCAGGCCGGTCGCCCGGTCGCCGGCCTCCAGCATGCAGCGGATCAGCGCGCTGCCGACGATCACGCCGTCGGCGAAGGCGGCCACCTCGGCGGCCTGCCGGCCGTTGCCGACGCCCAGGCCCACGCCGACCGGCATCTCCGGGTCGATCGACCGGATCCGCTGGACCAGCTCGGGGGCCTGCGACGACACGGTCTTACGGGCTCCGGTGACACCCATCAGGGCGGTCGCGTAGACGAAACCCCGGCAGTTCGCCAGGGTCATCGCGATCCGCTCGTCGGTGGAGCTGGGCGCCACCAGGAACGTCCGGTCGATCTTGTGCGCGTCCGCGGCGGCGATCCACTCGGCCGCCTCGTCCGGGATCAGGTCCGGCGTGATCAGCCCGGTCGCCCCGGCCGCGGCCAGGTCACGGGCGAACGCGTCGACGCCGTACTTCTCGATCGGGTTCCAGTAGGTCATCAGCACGACCGTGGCGCCCGCCGACGAGACCGCGTCGATGATCTTCAGGGTGTCGCGGGTACGCACCCCGTTGGCCAGCGCGATGTCACTGGCCTTCTGGATCACCGGGCCGTCCATCACCGGATCCGAGTACGGCAGCTCGACCTCGATCACGTCGCAGCCGGCCTCGTGCATGGCGATCATCTGCTCGATGCTGTGGTCGACCGTCGGGAAGCCGGCCGGCATGCAGCCGACCAGCACCGACCGGTTCTCCGCCTTCGCCTTGGCAAACGTCGTCGCGATGCTCACGTGTTCTCCCCGGGAACGACCGTCTCGACCTGGTCGAGGATGCCGAAATACGCGCCCGCGGTGTGCACGTCCTTGTCGCCGCGCCCGGACAGGTTGATCACGATCGTCGGCGTCCGGCCCAGCTCCTCACGCAGGCGCGGGGCGATCTTCGCGGCACCGGCGAGAGCGTGCGAGCTCTCGATCGCCGGGATGATCCCCTCGGTCCGGCACAGCAGCTGGAACGCGGCCATCGCCTCGGCGTCGGTGACCGGCTCGTAGACCGCCCGGCCGGAGTCGTGCAGCCAGGCGTGCTCCGGGCCGACACCCGGGTAGTCCAGGCCGGCCGAGATCGAGTGCGACTCGATGGTCTGACCGTCGTCGTCCTGCAGCAGATAGGTGCGGTTGCCGTGCAGCACACCGACCGAGCCACCGGTGATCGACGCCGCGTGCCGGCCGGTCTCCACGCCGTCGCCGCCGGCCTCGAAGCCGTACAGCCGGACCCCCTCGTCGGGGACGAAGGCGTGGAAGATGCCGATCGCGTTGGACCCGCCGCCCACGCACGCCGCCACGGCGTCCGGCAGGCGGCCGAGCTGCTCCAGGCACTGGGCCCGGGCCTCGACGCCGATGCCGCCGACGAAGTCGCGGACCAGCTCCGGGAACGGGTGCGGGCCGGCCGCGGTCCCCAGCAGGTAGTGGGTGGTGTCGACGGTGGAGACCCAGTCCCGCAACGCCTCGTTCAAGGCGTCCTTGAGGGTCCGGGACCCGTTCGTCACCGGGATCACGGTCGCGCCGAGCATCCGCATCCGGGCCACGTTGAGCGCCTGCCGCTGGGTGTCGGTCTCGCCCATGTAGACGACGCACTCCAGGTCGAGCAGTGCGGCCGCGGTCGCGGAGGCCACGCCGTGCTGGCCGGCGCCGGTCTCGGCGATCACCCGGGGCTTGCCCATCCGCTTGGCGAGCAGCGCCTGACCCAGCACGTTGCGCACCTTGTGGGCGCCGGTGTGGTTCAGGTCCTCCCGCTTCAGCAGGATCTCCGCGCCCAGGGCCTCGGAGAGCCGGGTCGCCCGGTAGAGCAGCGACGGCACACCCGCGTAGTTCAGCAGCAGGCCCTCGAAGGCCTTCTGGAACTCCGGATCCTGCTTCGCCGACCGGTACGCGGCGTCCAGCTCGTCGAGGGCCTTGATCAGGGCCTCGGGCACGAACCGCCCGCCGTACCTCCCGAAGTGCCCGGCGAGGTCCGGCAAACTCGGCGCGGTCACCGCACCGGCCTCGGCGTCGCCGGGTGGTTACCGGCGTTGACCAGCTCGGCCACCGCGTCACGCGGCGACTTCTGGGTCACCAGGCCCTCACCGACCAGCACGGCGTCGGCACCGGCCGACGCGTACCGGATCAGGTCGTGCGGGCCGCGCACGCCGGACTCGGCGATCTTCACCACGTTCTGCGGGAGACCGGGGGCGATCCGCTCGAAGACCGACCGGTCCACCTCGAGGGTGCGCAGGTCGCGGGCGTTGACGCCGATGACCTTCGCGTTGGCCTCGAGTGCCCGGTCCGCCTCCTCCTCGTTGTGCACCTCGACGAGGGCCGTCATGCCCAGCGACTCGATGCGCTCCAGGAGGCCGACAAGCACGTTCTGCTCGAGGGCCGCGACGATCAGCAGCACCAGGTCGGCGCCGTGGGCGCGCGCCTCGTGCACCTGATAGCTGGAGACCACGAAGTCCTTGCGCAGCACCGGGATCTTCACGGCGGCGCGAACCGCGGCGAGATCGTCCAGCGAGCCGCCGAACCACCGGCCCTCGGTGAGGACGCTGATGCACCGGGCGCCGCCCTGCGCATACTCCCCCGCCAGCTCGGCCGGGTCGGGGATGTCCGCGATGGCGCCCTTCGACGGGGACGCTCGCTTCACTTCGGCGATCACCGCCACGCCGGGCTTGCGCAACGCGGCGTACGCGTCGATCGCCGGCGGGGCCGCCGCGGCGAGCTCCCTCACCCGCTCGAGAGGCACCTGTGCCTGCCGCGCCGCCACGTCCTCACGGACGCCGGCGAGGATCTCCTCGAGAACGTTCTGCTTTGCCGCTTCGCGAGCGGGTCCGCCACTGCCCGCTTCCGCCTGATCGGATGTCACGTAATGACTCCCCTCTCCGGGTGTCTTCGGCCCGATGCTAGGAGGTGACGGCGGGTGACGGGCTGCCGGGGGTATGGCGCGCCTCACGGAATGGACTGCGGCATAATGCCAGGCTGCCCGCCGAGGATGTCTCATCGCTCACACCGTGCGAAGAAGCCTCAGGCCGTTGTACTGGGGCACCTCCCCCGTTCGGCCGATACCACTCCGCGTTGACACGGGTGTCACCGTGCGGAAATACGACTCCACCATCATGTGACTCGGGCAGACTTGTCCCGGCGTTCGGTTCCTTTCCCGCGCGCCGTCAGCCAGCCGGACGATGATGCGGAGTCGACCCATGGCCACTGAGTCACCCCAGCCGATGAATTTCGCCGTCGTGTCCCGAGTCCTCGTGTCGGTCGCCGCCGAGGTCGCCAACGGCGTCCAGCGCGCCGTCGTCGGCTCCGACAACGTGCGGACCGCCCGGGAGAACGCGTGGGACGCCATCCAGGCCGACCGGGCCCGGGCCGCCGCGCGGGTGGAGACCGCCCGTGCCGTCGCCGCGATGCTCGCCAGCGCCCCGGCCACCCGCCGTCGTGCCAAGCCGCTGACCGGCGCACACCGGTAAGGGCGCACACCGGGAGCACGGCTCAGCGGGCGGTCGGGTCCTCGCCACGGTCCAGGGCGTCCCACAGGTCCCGGCCCGCCGCGGGGCCGGCTGTCTCCACCTCGGCCGGGGCGGCCGGGCGTCTCTCGTACCGCGAGGACATCGCCGACCACCGGTGGCCGTGACGGGCCGCGAGGACACCGCCCACCACGACCGCCGCGCCGCCGCAGGCGCAGGCGATCGGCCAGACCGGGCTCGCCACCCCCGGGTCGGCACCGGCCCGGGCCAGCACCGCACCCACCACGACACCCGCTCCGGCCAGCGCCAGGAGACCGCCCAGCAGCCGGCGGGCGACGCCGCGGGTGGCCAGCAGAGCCCCCGTCCCGGCGAGGGCGACGACCGCGAGGCCGATCAGCCACGGCTGGAGGTCGGCGCCGGTCTGCTCGGTCCGAAGATCTGACAATCCGGGCCTCTGCTCGACCTCGGCCACCCAGACCCGGGTCGCGGCGTAGAGCGCCAGCCCGCCCCCGGCCAGGCCGGACGCGACAGCCGCGAAGTACGTCTTCATCGGGCGGCGCGCAGGGTCTCCGCCGAGGCGATCGCGGCGAGCACCGCGGCGGCCTTGTTACGGGTCTCCAGCTCCTCGGCGGCCGGGTCGGAGTCGGCGACGATGCCCGCACCCGCGCCGACGTAGGCGACGCCGTCCTTGAGCAGGGCCGTCCGGATCGCGATCGCCATGTCCATGTCGCCGGCGAAACCGAAGTAGCCGACCGTGCCGCCGTAGAGGCCGCGCCGGGTCGGTTCCAGCTCCTCGATGATCTCCATGGCCCGGACCTTGGGCGCGCCGGACAGGGTGCCCGCCGGGAACGTCGCGGCCAGCGCGTCGAAGGCGGTCCGGTCGTCGCGGAGACGGCCGACCACTGTCGACACGATGTGCATGACGTGGCTGTACCGCTCGATCCGGGCGAACTCCGGCACCTCGACGCTGCCCGGCTCGCAGACCCGGCCCAGGTCGTTGCGGCCCAGGTCGACCAGCATCACGTGCTCGGACCGCTCTTTCGGGTCGGCGAGCAGCTCGGCGGCGAGCGCCGCGTCCTGCTCCGGGGTGGCACCACGCCAGCGGGTGCCGGCGATCGGGTGCAGCAGCGCGGTCCGCTTGGCGCTCACCTTGAGGTGCGCCTCCGGCGAGGAGCCGACGATGTCGAAGTCGTCGAAGCGGAGCAGGTACATGTACGGACTCGGGTTGGTGGCCCGCAGCACCCGGTAGACGTCGAGCGCGTTGGCGTCGGTGGGCCGCTCGAACCGCTGCGCCACCACGATCTGGAAGCACTCACCGGCCCGGATAGCCTCCTTGGCCTCCTCCACCGACTTCTGATAATCACCCGGAAGAGTACGGCTGACCGGCTCACCGGCCGGTCGGCGATCGACAGTGGAGACCATCGGCGGGGTCGGCCGGGACAGCGCGGTGGTCATCGCGTCGAGACGGCCGACCGCCTGGTGGTACGCCGCACGGCGGGCCGCGTCGTCGGCGTCGGCGTCGAGCACCGCGTTGGCGACCAGCAGCGCCGAGCCCTCGTGGTGGTCGAGGACCACCAGGTCGGTGGCGAGCAGCATGCCCAGCTCGGGCAGGCGCAGGTCGTCGGCGGCGGTGGACGGCAGCCGCTCGAAACGGCGGACCAGGTCGTAGCCGAGGTAGCCGACGAGACCACCGGTGAGCGGGGGCAGGCTCTCGTCGAGCGTGCCGGTCAGTGCGGCCACCGTCTCGCGCAGCGCCACCACCGGGTCACCGCCGAGCGGGACGCCGGACGGCGGGGTGCCCAGCCAGGCGGCCTGCCCGTCGCGCTCGACGAGCGTCGCGACACTGCGCACCCCGATGAACGAATACCGCGACCAGGCCAGGCCCTGCTCGGCCGACTCGAGCAGGAAGGTGCCCGGGCCACCGGCCAGTTTGGTGTAGACGCCGACCGGGGTCTCGCCGTCGGCCAGCAGCTTGCGGGTGACCGGGACGACACGCTTGCGCTGCGCGACGAACCCGGCCTCGTCGGGGAACGTGGCTCCGCTGGTCACTGGCCCTCCGCAAGCAGGTCGTCGGTGAAGCAGGTGTGCGTGCCGTTGTGGCAGGCCGCGCCGGTCTGCACGACGGTGACCAGCAACGCGTCGCCGTCACAGTCCAGGGAGACGCTCCGGACATGCTGGTGGTGACCCGACGTCTCGCCCTTCACCCAGTACTCCCGGCGGCTGCGGGACCAGTAGGTGGCCCGGCCGGTGGTCAGGGTGCGGTGCAGGGCCTCGTCGTCCATCCAGCCGAGCATCAGGACGTCGCCGGTGCCGTGCTCCTGCACGACCGCCGCGACGAGTCCGTCGGGGGTGCGCTTGAGCCGGGCGGCGATCGCCGGGTCCAGGGTGGTCTCTACATCGGGTGCGGGCACGCGCACGATTCTCCCCCATCACCGGCGGCGGCCGTAACGACCCGCAGGGGGCCCACGATCCGGTAACCGGGGGTGTGCTCGACGATTCCGAGCGGTACCGTCGCCGGGAAGCGCGGTACGTGCCTGACTGCCCGGCGCCCGCCGCCCGGTGTGCCGCACGGCGAGAACTGCGGATTCAGGCATCCCGGCGGGCGCGGACTCGCAACGGGAGTGGTGAACCGAGATGGAGCCGACGTCCAGCCCCGACAACGCACGGCCCTCGCCCGGCCTGGCCCGCTTCTGGCAGGTCCGGCCCGAGCCGGAACCGGCGGTCGACGAGCCGCTGGAGACTCCCGCCGATCTGCTGAACGGTTCGCCGCTCGGCAGCTTCCGCAGCCGGCCCATCCCGCCGCTGGCGCCGATCGCCTCGGCCACCCGTCATCCGGGTAACGCGGCCGATCCGTTCGGGTTGAATCGTGCGGGCCGGGGCGGCCAGCGCCACCGCCCGGACGCCGATGCGACGGAGCAGCGACGGAACGGCGATCCTGATCACTCAGTACCTCCGGAGGACGAGGAGAAACCCGTCCAGGACGTAAAGTCCGGTGCGCCGGAGAGTGGCTTCGGCCTCGGCGGGCGGGCCGGGCGGTTCCTCTTCGGCGACCGCGACGGTGATGGCGACCGGGACGGTGACGATGGCGACCGGGACGGTGACGATCCCGATCCTGCCGCCGAGACCGGGGACAGCGAGACTCAGGTCGGCGACGAGCCGACCGACGAGGAGACGGCCGGAGCCACACCGGAGGACGAGCCCGCGGACCGGACTCCGCCGGACGCCGGCCAGGAGACCGCCGAGGTGGCGGGACCCAGCGACGAGAACGGACGTGAGGACATGAACGGACGGGCAGGCGCGCCCGGCTACGCGCAGACCGGCGAAGCCGCCCCGGATCCCTCGGGCGAGCCGGTCGAGGAGTCGCCGGGGCAGGTTCCGGCCGACCCGCCGCGCGCGGCCGCCGGCTGGGCTTCGGTGCCCGGCCTGACCCAGCCGGTCCCGACGGTGGCGGGCACCCCGGTCTCCGGCGGTCCGGTCTCGGGTGCCCCCGTGTCGCCGGCGTACGCGCCGAACCCGTACACGGTCGCGGATTTCACCCCGGACCACCCGGCCGGGAACCTGCAGCCGGTGTCCGGGCTGCCCGGTCAGCCGCCGGAGCCGGCCGACCCGGCCGTGCCCGCGCCCGTCTCGCCGGCGGCGGAGGCCCCGGCCGTGGCGTCGGCGCCGGTGCAGATCCCGTCGACGCGGACGCCCCCCGACCTGACGATCGACCTGGGTGACGCCGGTCTGCCGCCGACCACCGAGGGTGGGTACGGTTTCGCGCCGACCGGTTACAGCCTGGGCCGCCCGGCCGAGGCCTTCGGTGTGGCGTCGGTCACTCCCGCTGCTCCGCATGCCGGCACGGTCACGCCGCCGTCGGAGTTCCTGACCTTCCCGCCGGCGCCGCCCGCCCGCCGGGCCCGTGAGGAGTCGGCCGACGAGGTCGTGGCTCCGGTGGCCCGGCGTTCGGCCAGCCTGGAGGATGTCGAGCCGGTCCGCCGGGCCGGCCGCCGGGCGGCACCGGCCGAGGAGGCCGCCGACCAGTCCGGCGAGGAGCCGCTGATCGGCCGCACGATCTGGGACGAGGACGCGGCCCGGCACTTCCGGGCGGCGTGGCACGAGGTGAAGGCGGAGTTCGTCGACGACCCGGTCACCGCGCTGACCCGGGCCCACGACCTGCTGACCGATGCGGTGAACGAGCTCACCGAGGTGCTGCTGGCCGAGCGGGACGAGCTGGACCCTCTGCGGGGCACCGACACTCCGGACACCGAGAGCATGCGGATGGCGATGCGCGGCTACCGGGAGTTCCTGGACCGGATCCTGTCGCTGTAAGCGGGACGCTGAAAAGATGTGAGCCCTGCCACCCGCGGCACCGGGTGGCAGGGCTCGAAGACGGGATCGGCGTGGCATGACGGCGGCAGAAGGTCGCCACGCCGATCCCGCCTCGTTCTAGGCGGCGCTGCTGTCGCAGCAGCGCCGGCAGAGGATCGGGTGCAGCAGGTGCGCCAGATCGTGCCGGTCGGTGACCGGGCGGGGGAAGGCGAGACGGGCGCTGCGGCCGCCCATCCTGACCAGGAAGCCGTACCGGTCCATCCGCACCACCTTGGGCTCGTCGCCCGGGCGGGCGTCCTTGCCCAGCTGGCGGCGCACGTAGTCGCTCATCTCGCTCATGTGGTGGTCGGCGAGGTCGGCGATCAGGTCGAACTCGACGGCGCGCAGCGGGTCCGGGGTGGCCTCGGCGTAGTCGTCCGGGTCGATCTCGACGAGTTTCTCGCTGCGCTCCCAGCGCACCTCGGCGACCTCCATCCGGTAGAGATCCTGGCTCTCGCCGATGTCGAGCAGGTCGCCGCAGGCGTCGGTGTCGGCGTAGTCGAGCGCGGCGGCCCGGGCGTCGTCGCCCTCCAGCTTCGCGGCCCAGCCGGAGACCCAGATGCGGCCCAGCGACGGTGAGGTCGCCATCGGCGGCACGTCACGGATGTCCAGAACGAGCGCGGTGTCGTCGTTGCCGTCCTGTGGGCGGAGTGCGCCGGTGAGAGTACCCTCGCTGGGCACGAGGAGCAGGACACGTCCCTGGGCGTCGGTCACGTGCCGGACCGGAGTGGGTCCGGGACGGCAGGCGATGTGGGCGACGGCGGGCAGGTGACCGGCGGCGAGGGTACGCGCGATCTCGGCGGGACTGGGTTGCATGACGAGCACCTCCGGGCACCGGTTAGGCTTACCTAAGTTAGGCAAGGCTAACCGTAACAGGAGATCGCAGTTGAACAACTCTCGACCCAAGGCGAAGCTGTCGCGCGCCCTCGGCATCCCTCTGACTCGTAAGTGCGTCAAGTACTTCGAGCGCCGTCCGTTCCCGCCGGGCGTCCACGGCCGTGGCCGTCGCAAGGCGTCGGACTACCAGGTCCGGCTGCTGGAGAAGCAGCGGCTGCGCCACCAGTACAACATCAGCGAGGTCCAGATGCGTGCGGCCTACGACGCCGCGCACAAGGCTGAGGGCAAGACCGGCGAGACCATGGTCACGCTGCTCGAGCGCCGCCTCGACGCCACCGTGTTCCGGGCCGGCTTCACCCGGACCATCTACCAGGCCCGCCAGCTCGTCGTGCACGGTCACTTCACCGTGGACGGCAAGAAGGTGGACCGCCCCGGCTACAAGCTGAAGCCCGGCCAGGTCATCGAGGTCAAGGAGACCAGCCGGCAGAAGCCGCCGTTCCAGATCGCGGCGACCGGTACGCACATCGACGGCCCGACCGCGCCGTACCTGTCGACCGTCCTGGAGGAGCTCCGGACCACGGTCATCCGTGTCCCGGTCCGCTCCGAGGTCCCGGTGCTCTGCGACGAGCAGCTCGTCGTCGAGTACTACGCACGCTGATCAGCAGTACAGGCTCTTGAATCGCTGAAATGGCGGGCCTCTCGCAGCGGTCGCGGTAACCCGCGGCCGCTGCGGGCGACGCGCTCATCTCACCGGCCCCGGCCGGTCAGAAGCTGGTCAGCGTGTCTGCTCCAACCAGCTGGCGTAGAGCTTGGCGTAGATCGACCCCGCCTCGGTGACGAGGCGGGCATGCGGGCCGCGTTGCACGACGCGGCCCGCATCCACCACGATCACCTCGTCCGCGGACTCCGCCGTCGACAGCCGGTGCGCGATCGCCACCGTGGTCCGGCCCCGCGTCACCAGGTCGAGCGCGTACTGCAGCCGCACCTCGGTCGCCGGGTCGACAGCACTGGTCGCCTCGTCCAGGACCAGCAGATCCGGGTCGGCGACGTAGGCCCGTACCAGCGCCACCAGCTGCCGCTCGCCCACGCTGAGCGACTCGCCCCGCTCGCCCACCGCGGTCTCCAGGCCGGCCGGAAGGCCGGCCAGCCAGTCGCCGAGCCCCAGCTCGGCGAAGGCGCCCCGGAGCTGCGCGTCGGTGAGCGACGGCTCGGCGAAACGAATGTTCTCGGCGATCGTCGCGTCGAAGAGGAACCCGTCCTGCGGCACCATCACCACTCGCGACCGCAGTGACGAGAATCGCACCGCCGTCAGTGGGACCCCGGACAGCTCGACGGTGCCGGCGGCCGGGTCCATCAGGCGGGTGAGCAGCTTCGCGAACGTGGTCTTGCCGCTGCCGGTCTCCCCCACCACCGCGTACTTACGGCGCGCGTCGAGCGTCAGGTCCACGTCGGCGAGCACGATCGGCCCGCCCGGATAGCGGAACGACACGTCGTCGAAACGCACCGACAGCGGCCCGGGCGGCAGCTCCACACCCTCGTCGTCGGGGTCGGCCACATCCGGGTCGACGTCCAGCACGTCCAGGATGCGCCGCCAGCCGGCGACCGCGTTCTGCGCCTCGTTGAGCTGCTCGGTGGCGATCTGCACCGGCTGGATGAAGAGAGTCACCAGGAACAGGAACGCGGTGAGCCGGCCCACCGTGAGATCGCCGTCCGCCCCGAGCAGGACACCGGCCACCACCACACCGGACAGAGCCAGACCCGCGCTGATCTCGCCGCTGGAGAAACTCGTCACACTCGTGCGCATGGCCCGCTGCTGCGCGGTCCGCAGCTCCTCGACGGCCGTGTCCAGGCGCCGGGCGGTCCGGTCGGACACCCCGAAGGCACGGATCACGGTGGCGCCGACCACCGACTCGGCGACGGCACCCAGCATGACACCGGTGCGCTCGCGGACCGTACGGTAGGCGCCCGCCAGCCGTTTCTGGAAGAACCGGATCACCGCGATCGCCGGCCCGAACGAGAGCAGCACCACCACCGTGAGCTGCCACGAGTAGGCGAACATGACCACCGTGGAGACGATCAGCTGACCACCGGCGAGCAGCAGCTGCACCCCGCCGGTCTGGAGGAACTGGGAGATCTGGTCCACGTCACCGGTCACCCGCGACACCATCGACCCGCGCCGCTCCGACTGCTGGTGCAGCATCGACAGGTCGTGGATGTGCCGGAAGGTCCGCGACCGCAGCCCGCCCAGCGCCGTCTCGCTGACCGTGAAGAGCCGCCGGGTCATCAGGTAGCCGCAGAGCGTCGAGATCGCCAGGGCGGCCAGGGTCAGCGCCACCACCGTGACGACGACACCCGGGTCCGGGCCGGACGGGCCGTTGATGCCGTGGTCGATGCCCTGTTGCACGGCGATCGGCACGGCCACCCGGCCGGACATCTGGAGGATCGCCAGGCCGATCGTCCCGGCCAGACCGATCCGCAGCTCCGGGGAGAGGGACAGCCCCCGCCGGATGGTGGCGAAGGTTCCTGCGTCGCTCACTTGTCCGCCTTCTCGTACGCGGTGACCAGATCCCGGTAACCGGGCTGGGACTCCATCAGCCCCGCGTGTGTGCCGGTCGCCACCACCCGCCCCTGATGCAGGTAGACGACGTGGTCGGCGAGCGCGATGCTGGCCCTCCGGTACGCCACCACCAGCAGCGACGTGCCCGACTCGCGCAACGCGCCCAGGATCGCCGCCTCCACCCGCGGGTCCACGGCGCTGGTCGCGTCGTCCAGCACGAGCAGCCGGGGCCGGCCGGCCAGCGCCCGGGCCAGGGTCAGCCGCTGGCGCTGCCCGCCGGACAGCGACGTGCCGCGCTCGCCCACCTCGGTGTCCAGCCCCTCCGGCAGCGCGGTGACGAACCCCTCCGCCTGGGCCAGGCGCAGCGCCGCCCGGACCCGCTCGTCGTCGATCTCCGGCCGGTCCAGCGCCACGTTGCCGCGGATCGTGTCGTCGAAGACGAACGGGATCTGCGGGACCAGGCCGGTCGCCCCGGCCAGGGCGGGCGCCGACAGGTCCGGCAGTTTCACCCCGTCGAGCGACACCGTGCCGGCGGCCGGGTCGACCAGGCGCATGGCGAGCGCGGCGATCGTCGACTTGCCCGAGCCGGTCGCGCCGACCAGGGCCACCGTCGTGCCGGCGGGAACGGTGAAGGTCACGTCGGTGAGCACCGGCGGACCGTCGGCGTACCGGTACCCGACCCGGTCGAACCGCAGCTCGGCCGGGCCCGACCCGGGCAGGGCCCCCGCGCCGTACGTCAGATCGCCCTCGGCCGCCAGCACCGCCTGCACCCGCTCCCAGCCGGCGACACTGCGCGGCAGCTCGCCGACCACCCAGCCGATCGCCCGCACCGGGAACGCCAGCACGGTGAACAGGAACGCGACGCTGATCACCTCGGTCACCGTGATCGCGCCGGCCTGCAGCCGCCACGTGCCGATCAGCAGCACCGCCAGCGTGCCGACGCTCGGCAGGCTCTCCATCAACGGGTCGAAGACACCGCGCAGCCGGCCCACCGCGACCAGTGCGTCGCGCAACTCGGTGACGAACACCCCGAACCGGCGGGACTCGTCGGCCTCCCGGCCCATCGTCTTGACCACCAGGGCGCCGTCGAAGCTCTCGTGCGCCACCGCGGCGACCTTCGCCCGCATCCGCTGGGCGTGGATCTGTCGCGGCGCCATCCGGCGGGAGTAGAAGAAGTTCAGCGCGAACAGCGCCGGGAACAGCGCCACCCCGACCAGAGCCAGCACCCAGTCGGTGAGGAAGAGCGCGGCCACCGCCCCGGCGATCATCACGATCGTGCCGACCGCGAACGGCAGCGGCGCGATCGGTGCGAACGCGGCCTCCACGTCCGAACTGGCGTTGGAGAGCAGCGCGCCGGTGGCGTGCCGCTGGTGCCACTCCGGCGGCAGCGACAGGTAGCGGCGGGTCACCGCCCGCCGATACCGCGCCTGCAGGCGGAACTGCATGAACCCGGCGCCGATCCGGCGGGCCCAGATGCTCGCCACCCGCAGCCCGCTGAGGCCCAGCAGGACGGCGACGGTCAACGCGAGGCCGCCGGTGCTCACCCGCCGCTCGGCGAACGCGGGCACCACGACACGGCCGACGACAGCGCCGACGACGTACGAGTTCGCAATGATCAGAAAGCCGAAGAAACTGCTGCCCAGAGCGCTGATGGTGAAGAGTCGTGGTTCTGTCCGGATGGCCCGGCCGAGCACCCGCAGTCCCCGTACCAGCACATCGTTGCCGGTCCCGCTGGTCACATTCCTACCTGACTGGTAAGCATTCGTCGGCACATCCGACCTTACCGGTCCATCCTTGCCCACTGCGCACCCGTTTACATTGTGGCCACGATTACATCGAGGCTTACGATCGGTTCATGACCAACTACGCCCGCAGTGAGCGGGAGCAGCTCGCCGATCTGCTGACCAGCACCGGGCCCGACGCTCCGACGCTCTGCGAGGGGTGGACCACCCGGGACCTGGCGGCGCACATCGTGGTCCGGGAGCGCCGCCCCGACTCGGCGGCCGGTCTGCTGATCAAGTCGCTGGCCGGGCACGGCGAGAGCGTCCGGCTGGCGCGGGCCGCCCTGCCCTACCCGGAGTTGATCGCCCAGTTGCGGACGCCGCCGGTGTGGAGTCCGGTCAGCAATCCGCTCGTCGACCCGCTGGCCAACACCATGGAGATGTTCATCCACCACGAGGACGTGCGCCGCGCCGCCGCCGGGTGGCAGCCGCGGGCACTGGACCGGGGGCTGGAGACCACGCTGCACCGCAACCTCAAGCTGATCACCCGGGGCTCGCTGCGCCGTCTCGGGATCAGCGCCGAGATCACCGCCACCGGGTTCGCCCCGGAGCGGGTCGGAGGTGAGCCGCAGGTGCGGATCACCGGCGATGTGGGCGAGATCGCAGTCTTCTTCTTCGGGCGGCAGCGGGCCTCCCGGGCCTCGGTCGACGGGGATCCGGCCGTCGCCGAGCGGCTGCGGACGGCCCGCCTCGGGGTGTAAACGGGTGGAGGGGCGGGCCGGGCCGACCTAGGTTGCCTGCCATGACCGCTCGCACCGACCTGTCCGTCACCCAGGGGGCCGCACTCTCGGTCGGCGCCGTCCTGGGCACCGGGCTGATCTCGCTGCCGGCGCTGGCCGCCGACGCCGCCGGCCCGGCGTCGCTCGTCGCGTGGCTCGCGCTGATCGTCCTGTCGGCCCCGCTGGCCTGGACGTTCGCTGCCCTGGGGGCCCGCTATCCGGACGCCGGCGGGGTCTCCACCTATGCGGGCATGGCGTTCGGCCCGAGGGTCGCGGCGGCGGTCGGCTGGACCTTCTACTTCGCGGTGCCGCTGGGTGCACCGGTGGCGGTGGCGTTCACCGGCGGCTACGTCTCGGATGTCCTCGGCGGGGGCCGGGCGACCGAGTTCGCCACGTTCCTGGTGATCGTCGGTACGGCGTACGTCATGAACTGGTTCGGTCTGAAGATCTCCGGCCGGGTGCAGGTGGTCCTCTCGATCTCGCTGGCGACCATGCTGGTGGTGACCGTGCTGGCCGCGCTGCCGCACCTGGACCGGGACAACCTGACACCGTTCGCCCCGCACGGCTGGTCCGGGATCGGTGCCGCGGCCGCCCTCCTGGTCTGGGGTTTCGCCGGCTGGGAGGCGCTGTCCTCGCTCTCCGGGGAGTACCGGAACCCGCGCCGTGACGTGCCCCGGGCCACCCTGATCGCCGTCGCCGTCGTCGGTGTCCTCTACCTGGCGGTGGCCGCGGTGAGCGTGCTCGCGCTGGGCCCGGCGCTGGCCGGCAGTCGCGCGCCGCTCGCCGATCTGCTGGCCATCGGGCTGGGCGGCCCGGTGCGGGTGCTGACCGCGGTGATCGCCGTGGTCCTGACGCTGGGCGCGGTGAACGCGTACTTCGCCGGGTCGAGCCGCCTCGGGGTGGCGCTGGCGAGGGAGGGCGCGCTGCCGGCGCGGGTGTTCGGCGAGCAGCGGCGGTCGCTGACGTTCATCTTCCTGGCCGGTATCGCCTGCGTGCTGCTGCCGCTGGACCTGCACACCGCCGCCCTGCTGACCACCGGGTGTTTCACCCTGGTCTACGTGATCGGCACGGCGGCGGCGCTACGGCTGCTGACCGGCGTGTGGGCGCGGGTGGTGGCCGGGACCGCCTTCGCCGCCGTGGTGGCGCTGCTCTGGCTGAACGGGCCGCCGGCCCTGCTGAGCCTGGTGATCGCCGGCGGCGCACTGATCTATCAGCGGGTCAGAGCCGGGCAGCCAGTGTCCTCCGGTCGATGAAGGCGCCCGCGCCGACCGGTGCGGTGCACGCGTAGGCCCCGGCGATCACCGCCCGGTCGAGGCAGGCGTCGTCGCCGGCCCCGGCCGCCCAGGCGGTGAGGAAGGCGGCGGCGAACGCGTCACCGGCCCCGTTGGTGTCGACGATCGGCGCGCCCGGATCGACCGCGTCCCGGTGGGTGACCCCCTCGCGGGTGTGCAGGTCGGCGCCCTTGCCGCCGTGGGTGACGACGACCCGGGTCGCCACGCCGTCGGCGAGGACCCGGGCGGCGGCACCGTCGGCGAGCTGGACGCCGCTGACGAAGACCAGGTCGGCGCCGAGGGCGAAGTCGAGGTGGTGCGGGTTGTCGCCGTCCCAGTCGTGCAGGTCGGTCGAGATCGTCACGCCGGCGGCCCGCAGCGCGGGGATCAGGTGCCGGGCCCAGTCCATGATCGTCAGGTGGACGTGCCGGACCCCGGCGGGCAGCGGCAGGTAGTACTCCTCGGGCAGGCGGTACCCGGGGACGTCGCGCCCGTCGTACAGCGAGAGGCGCCGGCCGTCCGGGCTCATCAGGTTGACCGCCCTGCGGGTGCCGGCCGGGGCGGGCGCGGTCCGCAGGCCGATCCCCCATTCCTGGAACGCCGCCCGCACCCGCCCACCGAGCTCGTCGTCACCCACCGTGTCGATCACCGTGACCTGCTCACCGAGCGCATGCAACGCGAGCGCCACACACGTCCCGGTGTGCGACACGTGATCCTCGATGGGGCCCTGCGGGCGGGCCGAGTCGGCGCCGAGCACGGGCAGGTCCGCCACCGGCACCACCGTGTCCACGCCGGTGCCACCGATCACCAGGAAAGTCATGCCGCACAACGTAGTGCCGCGCTGACTAGGATGGGAACGGATCCGTGCGGGTTGATCCGGACTCTAGCCGTGGTGCCGCCCGCGCATTACTCTGCGGTAACACTTACGTTACGTACACCCCCCGTTCATGGTTGAAGGCGGCGCTCGAATGGCTCTCGAGGTTCCCTACCGGTCCATCCCGGACATGCTCTTCCAGCGCGTGGCGAAGACTCCGGACGCCCGGGCGCTGGCCGGGCCCAACGCAGACGACAGCGGACCGGCGTGGCTGACCTGGCGCCAGGTCGGCGAGCGCACCCGCGCGATCGGCGCCGGCCTGCGTGAGCTGGGCATCGGCTTGGAGGACCGGGTCGCGATCCTGTCGAACACCCGGCTCGAGTGGATCCTGGTGGACCTGGGCATCAACGTGGCCGGCGCGGCCGCCACGACGGTGTACCCGACGACCGAGCCGGAGGACACCGCGTTCATCGTGTCCGACTCCGGCTCGAAGATCCTGGTCGCGGAGAACGCGAAGCAGGCCCTGAAGATCTCCGGCGCCACCACCGCGGTGACGAAGGTGGTGCTGATCGACGGCCCCGCCGACGCCGGCGCCACGCCACCGCAGATCACGCTGGCCGAGCTGGAGCAGCTCGGCACCGAGGCGCTGACCCGCGAGCCGGGCCTGATCGACGACGTGGTGGCCCAGCTCGGCCCGGACAACGTCGCCACCCTGATCTACACCTCCGGCACCACCGGCCGGCCCAAGGGCGTCGAGCTGCTGCACCGCGGCTGGACCTGGGAGGGTGTGGCGCAGGAGGACCTCGGCCTGTTCTCGCCGACCGACCTGCACTACCTGTGGCTGCCGATGTCGCACGCGTTCGGCAAGACGCTGCTCTGCGGCATCCTGCACGTGGGCGTGCCGACCTACGTCGACGGCCGGGTCGACAAGCTGATCGACCTGCTCGCGGTGATCCGGCCGAGCCTGATGTGCGCCCCGCCGCGCATCTACGAGAAGGTCTACAACAAGACCGTCACCAGCGGCCTCTCCGGCACCGGCCTGAAGCCGAAGATCTTCAGCTGGGCCGTCGCGACCGGCAAGAAGCGGGTGGCGTTCCAGCAGGCCGGCAAGCCGGTCCCGGCGGCCCTCGCGTTCCAGTACTCGATCGCCGAGAAGCTGGTCTTCTCGAAGCTCCAGGCGCGCCTCGGTGGCAACATCAAGGTGCTGGTCAGCGGCTCGGCAGCGCTCAGCCGGGACATCTCGGAGTTCTTCGCCGCGGCGAACCTGCCGATCCTCGAGGGCTACGGCATGACCGAGGCCTGCGCGGCCAACTTCGTCAACCGCAACGGCAAGCTGCGGATCGGCACGGTCGGCCAGCCGCTCGGCGACCTCGAGGTCCGCATCGACACCGACGGCGAGGTGCTGATGCGCGGCGCCCCGGTGATGCGCGGCTACCACAACCTGCCGGAGGCCACCGCCGAGGCGTTCACCGAGGACGGCTTCCTGCGCACCGGCGACATCGGCGAGCTCGACGCCGACGGGTACCTGAAGATCACCGACCGCAAGAAGGACCTGGTCAAGACGTCCGGTGGCAAGTTCATCGCGCCGTCGGCGATCGAGGGCTCGTTCAAGGCGGTCTGCCCGTACACCTCGCAGGCGGTCGTCATCGGCCAGAACCGCAACTTCGTCACCATGCTGATCGCACTCGACGAGGACGCGATCACGACGTGGGCGGCGTCCGGCCCGCTGGCCGGCAAGAGCTACGCCGAGATCGTCGCCGCGCCGGAGACGCACGCGCTGGTCGAGGGCTACATCGCCGAGCTCAACGCCAAGCTGAACCGGTGGGAGACGATCAAGAAGTTCGCGATCCTCCCGCGCGACCTGAGCATCGAGGCCGGCGAGGTCACGCCGTCCATGAAGATCAAGCGCCGCAGCGTCGAGACGAACTTCTCCGAGCAGATCGACACGATGTACGCGGGCAGCCTCGCCCAGATCTGACCACCGTTCCACCCCGGGCCGGCGGACCGCTCACGGTTCGCCGGCCTTTTCATGTGGTACGCCGTGGGCCCTCCCTCGCCGAACCACACCTCCCCACCCACACCGCGACGCGGGCCTCCCCTCCCGCCCGCCAAGGCGACTCACGCGCATGGCGCCCCCTCACCGGCGTGGTTCGAGGAACGCCTGATCGCGGGCACCGGCCGTACCCTGATGCGCGACGGTGTCCGGCCGGCCTGATCAGTAGTTGCCGGTGACGCGGTAGGACACGGTCCCGGTGTAGGTGCCGGCCTTCTGGAGGTAGTCGATCCTGATCCGGTTGGTGATCTGCACGGAGTCGCCGGTGACCGCTGTCGGCCGGGCCGCCGTCACCGCCGTCTCGCCGCCGGTGGTGTAGCCCGCGTAACTGCCGGCCGTGGCCTGATAGGCGCCCAGCCCGGTCACCGCGGCCGTGTACCCGACCCGGTTCACGCCGAACGACCCGCTCACGACCGCACCCGCGAGGTTCGCCGAGACCGGGGCGATGGTCCCGTTGACACCGGACAGTGCCGTTCCGGAGACGGCGAGGGTGTAGCCGTTCGTCGCGTTGACCCCGACGGCGAGCGTGGTGACGACCGTGCTGTCCGGCCGGAGCAGCGGGTCGACGTAGATCTTCGTGACGACCGGGGAGGTGACCGCCGCCGCCGGACGGGGCACCGGTAGCACGGCCGTGGCCAGGGAGAAGTAGACACCGCCACTGGTGGACGCGTCGATGGTCGCCCCGCCGGACGTCAGCGTGGTGACGGTGCTGTGCTGCACCCCGGCCGAGGCGGTGTTGGTGAAACCGGCGATCGACAGGTGCATGTGCCGGCCGGCGGGCACCGTGACGGCACTGGCCAGGGTGTAGGTGACCACGCCCCCGCTCAGCGACACCGTGCCGGTGGACGGCAGGTTGAGGGCGCTGACCAGGTAGACGCTCGTCGTCGCGGACACCGGCACGGTCAGGGTGACGCTCTTGATCGCGGTGGCCGTCCGGGACACGAACTCCCAGCTGTAGACCACCGGGGTGGCACTGATCCCGGCGTCGGACACCCAGAACCAGGCCGCCGACGTCATCAGGCCGAGCTGCCGGATCCGGAGTTCACCGGAGGAGGCGATGTGCAGGTTGCCGGTGGAGTCGAAGGCCATCCGGGCCGGGGTGTGCAGGCGGGTCGAGGTGCTGGCGCCGGCGAGACCGTCACCGGCGTACGAGTAGCTGCCCTGCCGCCCGGCCACGAGGTGGATGACACCGTGCCGGTCGACCCGGCGTACCACCTGCGAGCCGGTTCCCGAGTTGGTCCCGGCGCCGTCGGCGATGTAGAGGTCGCCGCCGGTGTCGATCGCCAGGCCGGCCGGCATGTCCATGGTGGCGGCGGTGGCGGGGCCGCCCTCACCGTTACCGCCGGCGGTGGCGTAGACGCCGGCCACCCGGGTGATGATCCCGCCCCGGACCCGCCGGACCACCTTGTTGCCGCTGTCGGCGATGTAGACGTCACCGGCGGCGTCGACCACGACGTCCCGGGGAGCGTTCAGCCTCGCCGTGGCGGCCGCCAGGTCGTCCCCGGAGGCGCCGGCCGTGCCGTCTCCCGCGACGACGCTGATCGTGGTCCCGCTGACCCGCAGGACCCGGTTGTTGCCGCTGTCGGCGAAGTAGAGGTCCCCGTTGGCGACGACGGCGATCCCGTACGGCTTGTTGATCTGGGTCGTGGTGGCGACACCGGTCCAGCTCGCGCCGGCCGTACCGGTGCCGGCGACGGTGCTGATCACGCCACCGGGCGTCACCTTGCGGATCCGGTGCTGCCCGAACTCGGCGATGTAGAGGTTGCCGCCGCCGTCCACCGCCACGTCCTGCGGTTTGCGGACCTGGGCACTGGTCGCCGCCCCGCCGTCGCCGAGCGCGCCGGAGGCCAGCCCGGTGCCGGCGACGGTGCTGATCACGCCACCGGTGACCTTGCGGATCCGGTTGTTGTCGGTGTCGGCGATGTACATCGTGTCGGCGCTGTCGAAGTCCGCCCCGCCGGGGTGGTAGAGCTGCGCGGCGGTGGCGGCACCACCGTCCCCGCTGTAGGTGGCCCACCGGTTCCCGGCGACGGTGGAGATGCTGCCGCCGACGGTGAACCGCCGGACGCCCCAGGTCGGGACCGACTGGCTGCCGCCCTGGGAGAGGTAGAGGGTGCCGGTCGCCGCGTCGCGGACCACGTCGTTCGGGTAGTCGACGGTGGCCGCGGTGGCGGCGGCGCCGTCACCGGTGATGCCGGCCGTACCGGTCCCGGCGACGGTGCTGATGGTGCCGCCGATGGTGAACCGCCGGATCCGGTTGCGCCCGGCCTCGGCGAAGTAGACGGTGTCCGTCGTCGTGTCCACCGTCATGCCGCGCGGGCAGTCGAGCCCGCTGGCCGAGGCGGCGACCCCGTCGGCGAACGTGTTCGTGCCGTTGCCGGCGATCCGGGTGCGGGCGGTGCCGGCGGCGTTGTACTGCCAGATCGCGCCGTCGAGGCCGCTGTTGCAGTCGGCGACCAGCAGGTGGCCCGCGCTGTCGAAGGCGACGTTCGTGGGTTCGGTGAGCGCGAGCCCGCTGCCGAAGACGCTACCCACCCCGGCCGGCGTGATCTTCACGATCCGGGTGTTGTCGGTGTCGGCGACGAACACGTTGTCGGACGCGTCCAGCCCCACACCCTGCGGGTTGTTGAGGACCGAGGTCGAGCCCGTGCCGTAGAAGGTGCTCATCTGGCCGGAGGTGTCGACCTTCCGGATCCGGTGGTTGCTCGCCGCGGCGATGAACATGTTCCCGGCCGTGTCGAAGTCGAGGTCCCACGGTGCGTTGATGCCGGCGGCGGTGGCCGGGCCACCGTCGCCCTGGCCGTTGGCCGCACCCATGCCGGCCACCACCGTGATGGTCCCGGTCGTCAGGTCGACCCGGCGGATCACGTGGTCCTGCTGGTCGGCCACGTACAGGGCGTTCCCGCGCAGGACCAGGCCACGCGCCCCGACACCGACGGTCAGCGCGTTGGCGGAGTTGGTGTTTCCGGTCCCGCCGGCCGAGGTGGTCAGGTCACCGGCGGCCGCCAGGGCCGGCGCGGCGGGCACCCCGAGCAGTCCCGCCACCAGGGCGGTCAGGACGGTCAGGGTGGCGCCGCGCCGGTTCAGCCGGCGCATGCCGGGTCGTTCCGCCGGGCCCACGTGCGGCGGTGCCGCGGCTTGCGCCGGGCCATCAGCTCGCGCCGCGCCCGCTCACGGCGACGGCGGTACCAGTACCAGTAGGCGCCGAGCGTCACCGCGGTGACGGCGAGGAGGATCAGGGTGAGCCACGGGATGATCAGGATGGCGCCGCCGCTGTCCTCGGCCAGGTAGGCGAGGCCGTTGCTGCCGCCGTACAGGATCTGGGCCTTGGGCCGGGCGATCAGGAAGAGGCCGTGCACCTCGTAGGCGTATTCGAGGGTGCGGCTGGTGCCGGTGGGGAAGAGCTGGACGTCGTCGGAACCCCGGTAGACGCCGACGTTCTCGTCGGTGAGCCGGGAGTCGACCCGGACCTGGCCACGGCCGAGCGCCGCCGCCGGCCCGGTGTTGGTCACCACGTAGGTGCTGGTCATCGTCGACCCGAGGTGGATGATGCCGGTCGCCGCGATCTCGACGTCCATCCGCCGCTCACGGGAGCCGGGCAGCTCGACCTCCAGCAGGGCGCCGATCTGGTGGTAGACCCGGATGCCGGTGCCGGTGGCCTGCGCCTCGACCACGAAACCCAGCAGGTAGATGTCGGGCAGCAGGCTGGACGGCACGGTGAGGATGACCGGCACCCGCTGGAAGGTGTGCGCCGGCAGTGTCAGCGTGGACGGGTACTTCGCCGAGCCCGACCAGGCCGGGTCCGGCTGGTCGCTGTACTCGACCTGGCCGTCGTCGCGCGGCAGCACCCCGGCGGACCGGATCCGGGCGACGAGCTGGTGGTCGCTGTTGTTGGCCACGGTGAGCTCGGTCCTGATCCGGCCCTGCCTGTCCGGGGACAGGCGTTCCGACGGGGTGCTGACCGCGAAGTCGGCGGTACCCGACGAACGCGGCGAGGCCACCGGCGCGGCGGACGCGACCGTCGGGCCGGGTCCGGCCACGGCGAGTGCCGTGACCAGGGCCGCGGTCAGAGCGGCTGTCAGCTTTCGCACCGGTGTCTCCTCGTCTGCCGTACGTCAGTAGGTGGGTGTGACGGAGTAGGTGATGCTCGCGGTGTAGGTGTCGGCCTTCTGAAGGAAGTCGATGTAGGCCTGGTTGCGCAGCGTGATCGTGTCGCCGTTGGTCGGGACGCCGGAGAAGAAGGCGGTGCCCCACATGCCGGCCGTGTAGCCGGCGTATCCCGCGGTCATCTGGCTGCCCGCGCTGCCGTTGCCGGTGCTGCCCTGCACCTTGTAACCGAAGGTGTTGGCCGGCGGTGAGACGACGGTGCTGCCCACCGCCCCGGACACGGCCGGCAGCGACACGGCGGGGTTGTTGACCCCGCGCGGCTGGTGGTCGATCTGGGTCCGCAGCGTGTAGCCGCTCGCCGCGTTGGTCTTCACGGTCAGCTGGACGTCCTTGTACTGGCTGTCCTGACCGGGGATCGCCGCGTCCATGAGCAGGTCGAACCCGGTGGTGTTGCTGGTGAACGCGGTGGACCGGGCGATCACCACGGTCACCGCGGTGGACGTGTCGTTGATCGCGACGGCGTTGCTGGCCGCGGTGTCGACGGCGGCGTGGCCGGCCAGTTCGGTGGTCACCGTGCTGGTGTAGGCGTTGCCGGGCGTCGTCGGGTTGGTGAACCCGTCGATGGAGATCAGGATCGGGGTACCGGCCGCGATCGACGCCGGGGTGGTCACCTGGAAGGTCACCACCCCCGCGGCGTAGGTCGCGGTGCCGATACCGACGCCGTAGTAGTCCTGCACGGTGAGGGCACCGGGGACAGCGGTGGTGGCCGGCACCGTCATGGTGACGTAGTTGATCGTGGACGGGCCGCTCGCGGTGGTGAACGACCAGGTGTACCGGACGTTGGTGGTGCCCGGCTGCGGCTGGGACACCGACCAGCCGACGCCGGTCAGGGCCGCGGCGTGGGCCGGCACGGCGACCGTCAGCACGGCTGCCGTCACCATCGCGGTGACGGCCGCCAGACGGCGCTGGGTGCGGAGTGACATGCTGCCTCCTGGGGGGATGGACTCCGGCCCCATCGGCCTTCCGGGGCCCCGCTTGAGCGGCCGGAAGATCTGCCCCCGAGCAGAAACCTGTCAGGTGATGACCACCGGGGTCCGCCAGACCGGGCGGGCCGCGTGGTCCAGGTCGTGGCGGACCGACGCGATCCGCCGGACGGCCTCGGCCAGGTCGTCGGCGGGCAGGGTGAACGGCAGGCGCAGGAAACGCTCCAGCGTGCCGTCCAGACCGAACCGCGGGCCGGGCGCCAGCCGCACGCCGACGTCCTCGGCGGCCCGGGACAGGGCGCTGGAGATCGGCCCGTCCAGCTCGGCCCAGAGGGTGACCCCGCCGCCGGGAACCACGAACCGCCACTCGGGCAGCTGCTCCCGCAGGGCCGCGACCAGGGTGTCGCGCCGGAACCGGAGCTGGGCGCGCCGGGCCGCGACGATCTCGGCGGCGTTGGCCAGCAGGTGGACGGCGACGAGCTGTTCGAGCACGGGACTGGCCATGTCGACGCCGACCCGGATGGCGGCGAGCCGCTGCACCAGCGGCGCGGAGGCTCGCACCCAGCCGATCCGGAGCCCTCCCCAGTACGCCTTGCTCATCCCGCCGATCGACGTGACCCGGGAGTGCCGGTCGAAAACGGCGACCGGCGGCGGCATCGACGGGTCGTCGAGGGGGAGATCCACGAAGGACTCGTCGACGATCAGGTCGGCGCCGGTCGAATGCGCCGTGGCCACGAGACGTTCGCGCAGCTCGGTGGGCATGAGGTGGCCGGTCGGGTTGTGGAACTCCGGAATCACGTACGTCATCCGGGGTTTGATCTGGCGCAACGCGCCGAGGAGCATCTCGCCGTCCCACCCGTGCTCGATGTCGAGGCCGTGGGTGCTGATCCGGGCGCGGCGGGCGGCGAGCGCGGCCAGCGCGTTGGGGTAGGTCGGCGTCTCGACCAGGACCGGCGCGCCGACCGGGACGGACAACCGCAGCACCAGGTCGAGGGCCTGCTGGGTGCCACTGGTGATGAGGATCTGCTCGGGTGTGGTGGGCACGCCGCGGGCGGTGTATCCGTCCGCGACGGCGGCGCGCAGCTCGGGCAGACCGGTCGGGTGGTAGCCGGCACTGCCGAGATATCGGGGCAGGTCGTCGGCGGCGGCGCGGGCGGCCGGGACGATCTCGACGGGGGCGGCGGAGGCGGCACAGCCGAGGTCGATCATGTCGAGGTCGTCCTCGGGGGTCCACAGTCCGGAGGAGGCGACGCGGTGCCCGTTGGGCAGGGTGGTCCAGCTGCCGGCGCCGCGGCGGCTGGCGAGGTGACCGGTCTCGCGCAGCGCCCGGTAGGCCGCGGACACGGTGGTGCGGCTGATGGCGAGGGCCTCGGCGAGCTCGCGCTCGGCCGGCAGACGGACGCCGAGGGCGAGCCGGCCGTCGGAGAGCAGACCGCGGACGGCACCGGCCAGGGCGGCGTAGTCCGGGCTCCGCCGACGGCCGGGCAGGGCGTGCCACCGGCCGAGCAGGCGGGCCAATTGGTCTCCACGAACCGACGTCGTCATAGCCACCTCCGATGAATTGGCACTTTAGCATTGGCGGATTGGCATCAAGAGTGGCTGTTATGAACCTGTACCGTCGCGTCCCCCAGCTCTTAGCGGGGCTTGTCCTCTACGGCGTCAGCATGGCTCTGATGGTCGAATCCGGTCTCGGCCTCAACCCGTGGGATGTCTTCCACCAGGGTCTCTCCGAGGTGACGGGGATCAGTTTCGGGTGGATCGTGCTGCTGGTGGGCGTACCCGTGCTGCTGCTCTGGATCCCCCTGCGACAGCGACCGGGGTTCGGGACGGTGGCCAATCTGCTCGTCGTGGGTTTCGCCGCGGACGCGGCGCTCGCGGTGCTGCCGGCCGGTGAGGCGATGCCGGCGCGGGTGGGTTATCTGGTCGGCGGGATCCTGCTGAACGGGTTCGCGACCGGCCTCTACATCGGCAGCCGGATGGGGCCGGGACCGCGGGACGGGCTGATGACCGGGCTGGCCGCGCGGTTCCCGAGGGTGCCGCTGCGGGTGATCCGGACCGGCATCGAACTGACCGTGCTGGGCGCCGGTTTCCTGCTCGGCGGCACCGTCGGCGTCGGCACGATCGCCTATGCGCTGGCCATCGGACCGCTCGTGCACCTGTTCCTCCCGCCGCTGACGGTGCCGGAGGCGGCCCGCAGTGATCTTCCGGACACATTCGCTTCCCGGTGACGCCACCGCACGGCATCATTGCGGCATGGGGGCCGGTGGCTGGAACTGGAACGACGCATGGATCTTCGTCTCCGCGGTCATCGCCGAGCGCCTGGAGCGCGACCGGGCAATGCACGCCGCGCTGCCGGTGACCGGCGCGACCCTGGCTGACGTGCTGGCGGCGGCCGACTTCCTGCACCACAGCGTGCCGGAGCGGGCCGAGCTGGAGGAGTCGGTGCGCCGTCTCGCCGGTGCCGGGCTGATCGCCGTCGAGGACGACCTGATCCAGGTCGCCCCGCCGGGTGAGCAGCTCTGGCGGACCCGCCCGTTCAGTGGCCTGTCCTCGGCCGTGATGACTCTCCAGTCACAGCTCAACCGCATGGCCGAGCCGGGCGACAGCGACTGGTCGCTGGACGAGCAGACCTACAACGCGGCCGTCCGTGAGTACAGCCTGCGGCTCGCCGACGGCCGCTAGCGCACCGCTTTTCCGCCGGCCCGCAGACTGTCCTTGACCTCGCCGATGGTGAGGTCACCGAAGTGGAAGACACTCGCCGCGAGCACCGCGTCCGCCCCCGCGTCGACGGCCGGCGGGAAGTGCTCGACCGCTCCCGCGCCGCCGCTGGCGATCACCGGGATGTCGACGACCGCCCGCACCGCCCGGATCAGCTCCAGATCGAAACCGGCCTTGGTGCCGTCGGCGTCCATCGAGTTGAGCAGGATCTCCCCGGCGCCCAGCTCGGCGACCCGCTCGGCCCACTCGATCGCGTCGAGCCCCGCGCTGCGGCGACCGCCGTGGGTGGTCACCTCCCAGCCGCTCGGCTGCTCCGCCGACCGCCGCACATCCAGCGAGAGCACCAGGACCTGATTGCCGAACCGCTCAGCGATCTCACGAATGAGTGACGGGCGGGCGATCGCCGCCGTGTTGACACCCACCTTGTCGGCACCGGCACGGAGCAGAACGTCCACATTCTCCGGAGAGCGGACACCGCCACCGACGGTCAGCGGGATGAACACCGTCTCGGCGGTCCGGCGGACCACGTCGAGCATGGTGCCGCGGTCGTCGGACGAGGCGGTCACGTCGAGGAAGGTGAGCTCGTCGGCACCGGCCGCGTCGTAGGCGGCGGCCAGCTCGACCGGGTCGCCGGCGTCACGCAGGTCGACGAAGTTGACACCCTTGACCACCCGGCCGGCATCCACGTCCAGGCAGGGGATCACACGCACCGCGACCGTCATGCCCCAACCCTAACCAGTTCGTTCGTGACGACCGGGCGCGCCCTGACCAATCCCAGAAGCACGCCGCCGACCACCAGGACACCGCCGGCCACCTCGACCGGGTGCACCGGTTCGCCGAGGAACAGGGCGGCCGACGCGATGCCGAAGAACGGCACCAGCATCGAGAACGGGGCGACGGTGGCCGCACCGTACCGCTGGAGAAGGAATCCCCAGGCGGCGAAGCCGGCCAGGGTGGAGATCAACGCGATGTAGACCAGCGACAGCACGGCCGGGGTGTCGATCGCGCGCAGCGCGGCGAGATCGGCCGCCGGGCCGTCGAAGATCAGGGTGAGCACCACGAGCGGGCCGGTGGCCACGGCGCTGACCCAGACCATGAAACGCAACGTGTCCGGCGGGGACGCCTTCCGGGTGGCGACGTTGGACAGCCCCCAGGCCGCGGCGGCCCCGATGACCAACAGGAACGCGGGTAGCGGCGCGGTCGTGCGGGTCGCCACCAGGACGACCCCGGCGACCGCGACGGCCAGCCCGGCCACCTGCACCGGCCGCGGCCGCTCGCGCAGCAGCAGCACCGCGAAGAGCATCGTGAAGACCGCCTGACTCTGCAGGACGAGCGAGCTCAGCCCGGCCGGCATGCCCGCCTCCATCCCGATGAAGAGCAGGCTGAACTTGGTGACGGCGAGGATCAGCGCGACCGCGATCACCCAGCGCCACGGCACCTGTGGACGGCCGACCAGGAGCAGGGCAGGGAAGGCGGCGAGCGCGAACCGGAGAGCCGAGAAGAGCAGCGGCGGGAAGGCGTCCAGCCCGACGTGGATGACGACGAAGTTGAAGCCCCAGACGGCCGCCACAGCGACCGCCAGAGCCAGGTCACGAGCTCTCATGCGGTCCAGCCTGGCCCGGCACGACAGTTAAGCACCAGCAAAATAACCTACATCGAGGATGTAGCATCGCTACATGATTGATGTGGGGAGACTCCGGGCGCTGCATGCCGTGGCCAGTTACGGCACGGTGGCCGCCGCCGGGCAGGCCCTGCACTGCACACCCTCCGCCATCTCCCAGCAGATCGGCAAGCTGGAGCGGGAGACCGGCTCCACCCTGGTCGAGAAGGACGGTCGCCGACTGCGGCTCACCGAGGCCGGGCACCTCCTCGCCGATCATGCCGAGCGGGTGCTGACCAGCCTCGACGAGGCGGAGGCGGCACTCGCCGCACACCGCGACACGGTCACCGGGCGGCTCACCGTCTCCACCTTCGCGACCGCATGCCGCGCCCTCCTGCCGCACGCGCTGCGCACCCTCACCACCGACCATCCCGGCCTCAGCATCAGCGTGATCGAGGTCAACCCGCACGAGGGTGTGGAGATGCTCCGCCGCGGCCACGTCGACCTGGCCGTCCTCGACGACTGGCCGGAGGTGGCGCTGCGATACCCGGACGGTGTCAGCAAAGTCACGCTCGGGGAGGATCACGCCGACCTGATCGTGCCCAGCGACCATCGGCTGGCCGGGGAGGCGACGCTGGAGGACGCCCGGCACGAGCGCTGGATCGGCGTCCGGGCCGGTGACGTCTGCTACGAGTACCTGATCCGCAGCCTGCCGGGCGTGGTCCCGGACTTTCAGGTCGGCGAGTTCGAGACCCAGCTGACCCTGATCGCCGCCGGGCTGGGCGTGGGGCTCATCCCCCGGCTGGCCCGCGCGGAGCTACCTCCCGGCACACGAGCTGTCCGGATAAATCCGACACCTACCCGCCGGGTGGTGCTGGCCTGGCGGGACACGGCGGCGGCCCGGCCCGCTATCCGGGCCGCCGAAGAGGCACTACATGAGGCGTGGAGACTCAACCGAGAACGGCAAGAGCTTCTCGTACGGTGAACGCGCCCGCATACAGCGCCTTGCCCGCGATGACGCCCTCCACCCCGACCGGCTCCAGCGTCGCCAGGGCACGCAGGTCGTCGAGGGTCGAGACGCCACCGCTCGCGATGATCGGCTTGTCGGTGGCCGCACACACCTCGCGCAGCAGGTCCAGGTTCGGCCCGCGCATGGTGCCGTCCTTGGTGATGTCGGTGACGACGTAACGGGACGCACCCGCCTTGTCGAGCCGGGCCAGCACCTCGTACAGGTCGCCGCCGTCCCGGGTCCAGCCCCGCGCCGACAGGGTTCGGCCACGCACGTCCAGGCCGATCGCGACGCGGTCGCCGTACTCCCCGCAGATCCGGTCGCACCACTCCGGGTCCTCCAGGGCGGCGGTGCCGATGTTGACCCGCTGCGCGCCGGTGGCCAGCGCCCGGGTCAGCGACGCGTCGTCGCGGATACCACCGGACAGCTCGACCTTCACGTCGAGGCGGCGGACCACCTCGGCGAGCAGCTCGGCGTTGGAACCCTTGCCGAACGCGGCGTCCAGGTCGACCAGGTGGATCCACTCGGCGCCGTCGTTCTGCCAGGCCAGCGCCGCCTCCAGCGGGTCACCGTAGGCGGTTTCCGAACCGGCGGCGCCCTGCACCAGGCGGACGGCCTGGCCGTCGGCGACATCGACGGCGGGCAGCAATTCCAGGGTCACGAGTTTCTCCCTAAGAGACCTTCAGGCACGACGGCCGAGCACCACGACGACGAGGGCCGGCACGGCGAGAACGAGCATGGCGGTGAGAATGATGCGGAGCGGCAGATCCGGGATCAGCGTCCAGACCGCGACGACGGCCAGCAGCGTGACGATCACGATGCCGATCCGCTGCCGCCGGCTGCGGTGATAGAGCCGCCCGTCCCGGCCGAAACGTGGTTTCAGGCCACGGAGGAAGGACCGGCGGCGCTCCCGGCGGACGGTCCGGCGGGCCCGGACGGCCTTCTCCTTCTCGAGAACGGCGAGCCGCTCGGCCCGCCGTCTCGCGCGTTCCTTGCTCACAGCAGGGCGATCCAGTTGCGGAGCAGCAGGTAACCCGACTCCGCCGACTTCTCCGGGTGGAACTGGGCAGCGCTCAGGGCACCGGCCTCCACCACCGCGGCGAACGGCAGGTCGTGCGACGCGGTGGTCACCAGGGCGCCCCTCAGAAGATCAAGATCCTGGGCGGCGTACGAGTGGACGAAGTAGAACCGGGCCTCCGCGTCGAGGCCGGTGAGGAGCCGTGACCCGGCCGGCACGTCGACCGTGTTCCACCCCATGTGCGGGATCCGCTCGGCGGACAGTTTCGTCACCGAACCGGGCAGCAGGCCGAGACCCTTGGTCTCCACCCCGTGCTCCACCCCCGACTCGAAGAGGATCTGCATGCCGACACAGATGCCGAGCACCGGCTTACCGGCGGCGACCCGCTCGGCGATCACCGGGCCCGCGCCCAGCGCCTCGATCCCGGCCATGCAGGCCGCATAGGCGCCGACACCGGGCACGACCAGCCCGTCCGCCGCCGCGGCCGCCGCCAGATCACTGGTGACGGTCACGTCCACACCGGTCCGGGCCACCGCCCGCTCGGCCGACCGCAGGTTGCCCGAGCCGTAGTCGAGAATGACGACGTTCGCGGCCATCACGCCTCCCCCGGCCACCAGGCGAACCCGCCGGCCGCCGCCAGCAGGGCGAGCACCGCGGTGATCCCGACGCTGAACCTCGTGGCGTCCGCCTTGACGAGCTGGACCACCCCGCCGACCAGAATGCCGGCCAGCGCGAACAGAACCAGGGAGATCACAGCACCCCCTTGGTGGAGGGCAGCGCGCCGGCGTTGCGCGGGTCGATCTCGACGGCCTCGCGCAGCGCCCGGGAGAACGCCTTGAACTGGGCCTCCACCACGTGGTGCGCGTCCGGGTGACCGCCGGGACGGCTGGCCCGCAGCACGTCCACGTGCAATGTCACCTTCGCCGCGTGGCCGAACGCCTCGAAGATGTGCCGGGTCATGCTGGTCGCGTAGACCGGCCCGATGTACGGCACCAGCAGCGGCTCGTCGTGCACCACATAGGCCCGGCCGGACAGGTCCACGGCCGCCCGGACCAGCACCTCGTCCATCGGGATGGTCGCCGAACCGTACCGCCGGATGCCCCGCTTGTCGCCGAGCGCCTGCGCGAAGGCCTCGCCGAGCGCGATCGCGGTGTCCTCGATGGTGTGGTGCGAGTCGATCTCCAGGTCGCCCTCGGTCCGCACGGTGAGGTCGAACCCGCCGTGCTTGGCCAGCTGGTTGAGCATGTGGTCGTAGAAGCCGACCCCGGTGTGCAGGTCGCCCTTGCCGGTGCCGTCGAGGTCGATCTCGACGAGCACCTTGGTCTCGTTGGTGACGCGGTCGATGCGTCCGACTCGGCTCACAGCAGGATCTCCTCGGCGGCGTTCAGGAAGGCGGTGGTCTCGGATTCGGTGCCGGCGGTGACCCGCAGCCAGCCGGTCAGGCCGACGTCGCGGATCAGCACACCACGGTCCAGGAAGGCCTGCCAGGCGGCTTTCTGATCCTGCCCGGTCGCAAAAAGGACGAAATTCGCGTCGCTGTCGGCGGTCCTGACCGACCGCTCCCGCAGGGTGGAGACGATCCGGTCCCGCTGCACCTTGATCTGCTCGACAGTGGCCAGCAACGCGGCACTCTGCGACACCGCGGCCCGCGCGGCGGCCTGGGTCAGCGCGCTCAAGTGGTACGGCAGGCGCACCAGCTGGACCGCGTCGACCACGGCCGGGTCGGCGGCGAAGTAGCCCAGCCGCCCACCGGCGAACCCGAACGCCTTGCTCATCGTCCGGGTCACCACCAGACGCGGGTGACCGGGCAGCAGCTCGATCGCGCTGCGGGTGCCGGACCTCGCATACTCGAAGTAGGCCTCGTCGACCAGCACCATGCCGCGCGCCGCCCCGAGCACCGCGTCGATCACCCCGGGGTCGAGGGCGGTGCCGGTCGGGTTGTTCGGCGAGCAGAGGAACACCAGGTCGGGGTCGTGCCGGTGGATCTCGGCGACCGCCGCGTCGGCCCGCAGCCCGAAGTCGGGGTCACGCAGCGCGCCGATCCAGCGGGTGCCGGTGCCGGCCGCGAGCAGCGGGTGCATCGAATAGGACGGGCCGAACCCGAGCGCCGTACGCCCCGGGCCGCCGAACGCCTGCAGCAACTGCTGCTGCACCTCGTTCGACCCGTTGGCCGCCCAGACACTCTCGAAACCCAGGCCGTGGCCCAGGTAGGAGGCCAGATCGGTGCGCAGCCCGACCGCGTCCCGGTCGGGGTAGCGGTTGAGGTCGGCCAGCTCGGCGTCGAGCCGTTTGCGCATCTCCTCGATCACCGGCTGCGGGACCGCGAAGGCGTGCTCGTTCGTGTTCAGCCGGACCGCGACGTCGAGCTGCGGCGCCCCATAGGGGGTCTGGCCGCGCAGATCGTCGCGAATGGGCAGATCGTCGATGGTCGTCATGCGAACCGCGCCTTCACCGCGTCACCGTGCGCCGGCAGGTCCTCGGCGTTCGCCAGGGCCACCACGTGCCCGGCGACGTCACGCAGCGCCGCCTCGGTGTACTCCACGACGTGGATGCCCCGCAGGAAGGACTGCACCGACAACCCGGACGAGTGCCTGGCGCACCCGGCGGTCGGCAGAACGTGGTTGGACCCGGCCGCGTAGTCGCCCAGCGAGACCGGCGCCCACGCCCCCACGAAGATCGCGCCGGCGTTACGGACCCGCATCGCCCACTCCCTGGCGTCCCGGGTCTGGATCTCCAGGTGCTCGGCCGCATATTCGTCGACCACCCGCAGGCCCTGCTCCAGATCGTCGACCAGGACGACCCCGGACTGCTCACCGGTCAACGAGGTACGCACCCGCTCGGCGTGCCTGGTCGCGGCCACCTGCTTCTCCAGCTCGACCTCGACCGCGTCGGCCAGCTCCCGCGAGGGTGTGACCAGCACGCTGGCCGCCAGCGGGTCGTGCTCGGCCTGACTGATCAGGTCGGCGGCGACGTGCCGCGGGTCGGCGGTGTCGTCGGCCAGGATCGCGATCTCGGTCGGCCCGGCCTCGGCGTCGATCCCGACCCGGCCCTGGAGCAGCCGCTTGGCCGCCGTCACCCAGATGTTGCCCGGCCCGGTGATCACGTCGACCGGCTCGCACCGGTCGCCGTCGTCGGCCCCGTCGGAGCCGTAACCCAGCATCGCGATCGCCTGCGCGCCACCGACGGCGTAGACCTCGGTCACCCCGAGCAGCGCGCACGCGGCCAGCACCCGCGAGTCGGGCAGGCCGTTGTTGGACGCCTGCGGCGGCGACGCCACCACCAGGCCCTCCACGCCGGCCTCCTGGGCGGGCACCACATTCATCACCACGGTGGACGGGTAGACGGCCAGGCCGCCCGGCACGTAGAGCCCGACCCGGCGCACCGGCACCCAGCGCTCGGTCACCGTGCCGCCGTCGACCACCTGGGTCGTCACGTCGGTGCGGCGCTGGTCGGCGTGCACCTTACGGGCCCGCTTGATCACCTCGAGCAGCGCGGCGCGCACGTCGGCCTCGAGCGTCGCCTCGGCCGCGGCGATCGCCTCGGCCGGCACCCGCAGGCGCTCCAGGGTGACGCCGTCGAACCGCTCGGTCGCCTCCCGGATCGCGCTGAAGCCATGCTCATGGACCGCCTCGACAACGGGACGAATCCTCTCGACGGCCACGGAGACGTCGAGCTGGGCACGGGGCAGCAGTCCGCGTGGGTCCCGGCGGGAGCCGCGCAGGTCGATCCGATTCAGCACCCGGCCAGTCTATGCGGCACCGCGACCGGGTTTCCGCGGCGACCGGCCGGGCCCAGGCGTTGGGATCCGATGGGTTGACCATGGTCGGGTGCCGACTAGGCTGAGAGCGTGAGCGATCGGCTGCCGGTCTTCCCGCTGAGCACGGTGCTCTTTCCCGGCCTCGTGCTGCCCCTGCACATCTTCGAGGAGCGTTACCGCACCCTGGTGCGTGAGCTGGTGGCCAAGTCCGAGGGCACACCGCACGAGTTCGGTGTGGTCACCTTCCGGCACGGCAGCGAGGTCGCGCCCGACCCCGGTGAGGAGAGCGCCGTCCCGGCCCCGCCGGTCGTCGCCGCCGACCTCTACGACGTCGGTTGCACGGCCGAGTTGCGGCACGTCACCGAGCTTCCGGACGGCCGTTTCGACATCATGACCGTCGGCCGCCGCCGATTCACCGTCCTCGGTGTCGAGCAGGGCGCCGAGCCCTACCTGACGGCCCACGTGCAGTGGATGCCGGAGGACGAGGAGCCCGCCCCCGCCGCACAGTTGCTGGCCCCGCGGGTGCTGGCCGCCTTCCGCACCTATCTGGAGCTGCTGCGGCCCAACAGTGAGGTGCTGGAGCAGGTCCCCGACGACCCGACCGTCCTGTCCCACCTGATCGCGGCGACCGCGCAGCTCACCGTCGAGGAGCGCCAGATGCTGCTGGCCACCCCCGACACCGCGGGCCGCCTCCGCACCGAGTTGCGCCTGCTCACCCGCGAGGCGGGCCTGCTGGCCAGGGTCCGGGCGGTCCCGGTCCCCCTTTCCGACCTGGCAAGACCGGCAAGCCCGAATTGACCCTTCAGCGGTACGGCCAGCCGGCCCCCGACCGCACCATCCGCGTCCCGGACCATCCCGCGACGACTCCCGCACTCTGCCTGCCCACGGTGACCTCGATCATCGACGGGCGCCGGTGTGACCTGTACCGGCGCCCGACGGCACGGGGCGAGTAGACACCCGACCGACCCCATACGCGACCGGGAGCAATCACCGCCCACCCAGGGACCACAACTACACCCAATCGCCCGCATGGGTGCAGCCAACGCCCGGAACGGAACTGACTCCCCAAAGATTCCGAGGCGCTAGCACCCGCAGAAAGTCTCAAGACCACCTGTGGTCGAGCGCTCAGGGCAGGCGAAACAGCCGTCCAGCGAACAGACGTCCGGCGAAGGCCACCAACCCGCGCCGTCATGCCGGGCGGCGTGGCTCCTGCTGCTCGACGCCGCCATAGGCCTGCCCCTGACCCGTCTCCGGCCGCTCGCCCACCTCGGCTGGCGGCGGGGCGGAAGGGGACCGCTCACCCGCCGGCCTCGCATGGGGCTCGCCCGCCGGTGACGCATAGGGTGCATAGTCCCCGGCCTGCGGCGGGTAGGGCGGATAGCCGTGGTTGGCCGCATATCCCGGATGGGCGCCCGGCAGATCCAGGTCGGGATCGTTGGACCACCCGGCCAGCAGGGTCAGCACGATTGCCGCGATGAACGCCGGCACCAGTTTCGGCCCGAGCGACTGCAGCTCCGGCGGCGCGAGATAGGTCGCTCCCTGGGCCGCCGTCTCCCGCCAGTCCTGATAGGCGCCGCGCCCGAGGAACTCGCCGACCAGCGGGGCAACCCACCGGCCGGCGACCAGGGTGCCGCCGATGACACCGAGCAGCAGGAACGGCCCCCGGTCACGGCGCAGCGCCAGCCACGCCCCGACCGTCACGATCAGCCCGAACCCGAGGCCGAGCAGCGTGAACCAGCCGTCGGCCGCAATGTACTGCTCGGGCGACGGATCGGTGACGACGATCGATCCGTCGGCGAGTTTGACCACCGGCACGGTCGGCGCCAGCCAGGCCCAGAGCAGCCCGAACAGCACCCCGAGAACGGCTATCGCCACCGCCGCACCGGCACCGGCCGCGACCGAACGCCGCCACGGCCGGGAACTGCCCTGCAGCTGGAACCACTGCCGCCAGCCCTCCCGCAGCGGCCCCACGAAAGGCTGGCCCTCCCGCGGCGGCCCCACGAAAGGCTGGCCCTCCCCCGCAGGCCCCACGAAAGGCTGGCCCTCCCAAGCGGGCCCCACGAAAGGCTGCTCCTCCCGCGGCGGCCCCGCGAAGGACTGCTCCTCCCGCGCCGGTCCCGCGAATGGCTGGGACTGGCCGGCCGGCTGCTCACTGGGGTACGCCACCCTGCGATCCTTCCAGACGGACCTGTGCCGTCAGGCGACGGCCGAGGGGCCGAGGATCATCTTCAGGTCGGCGCGCAGGGCCGGTGTCGCCGCGACCCGGACGCCGCCGAGCCGCATCACCGTGGTCCGGCTGCCGTTCTGCAGATGGACGTGCACCTCGGTATCGCCCGGGTGGCTCACCAGGATCTCCTTGAGCGAGTCGACCATCGGCGGCGTGCACCGGGTGATCGGCATGGTCAGGGTGACCGGCTTGTTGTCCGGGTTGTGGGAGATGTCGGGGATCGACATGTCCATCGCCATGATCCGGGCCTGGTCGTCACGCCGGTCGATGCGGCCCTTGACGACCACGATCGCGTCCTCGGCGATGTACTGCCCGACCAACTCGTACGTGTTCGGGAAGAAGAGCGCCTCGACTCCGCCGGCCAGGTCCTCCAGGGTGGCCGACGCCCACGAGCGGCCCTGCTTGGTGATCCGCCGCTGGACGCCGGTGAGGATGCCGGCCAGTGTGACGATCTGACCGTCCGGGACGGAGCCCTCCTCGTTGAGCGCCGCGATGCTGGTGTCGGCCGCGTTGGCCAGCATCACCTCCAGCCCGGCGAGCGGGTGGTCGGAGACGTAGAGGCCGAGCATCTCCCGCTCGAAGGCCAGCTTGTCGCGCTTGTCCCACTCGCTGTCACCGATCGGCGGCATGCTGACCGCGGCTGAGCCGCCACCGCCGGCGTCGTCACCGAACGCACCGAACAGGTCGAACTGGCCGGCCGCCTCGTTGCGCTTGACATCCGCGTACGCGTCGATGGCCTCGGCGTGGATCGCGAGCAGGCCCTTGCGGCTGTGCCCCATCGAGTCGAACGCGCCCGCCTTGATCAGCGATTCGATCGTCCTCTTGTTGCAGACCACCGCATCGACCTTGGACAGGAAGTCGTAGAAGTCGTTGTACTCGGATTTCTCCTTGCGGCACCGGACGACCGCCTCGACCACGTTGGCGCCGACGTTGCGGACCGCGCCCAGGCCGAACCGGATGTCCTTGCCGACCGGGGTGAACGGGCCGGCCGACTGGTTGACGTCCGGCGGCAGCACCTGGATGCCCATCCGGCGGCACTCCGCCAGATACATGGCCATCTTGTCCTTGTCGTCGCCGACGCTGGTGAGCAGGCCGGCCATGTACTCGGCCGGGTAGTGCGCCTTCAGGTAGGCGGTCCAGAAGGACACCAGCCCGTACGCCGCGGAGTGCGCCTTGTTGAACGCGTAGCCGGCGAACGGCACCAGCACGTCCCACACCGCCTGGATGGCCTCGTCGGAGTAGCCGTGCTCGCGGCACCCGTCGCGGAACGGGACGAACTCCTTGTCGAGGATCTCCTTCTTCTTCTTACCCATGGCGCGGCGGAGCAGGTCGGCCTGGCCGAGGCTGTAACCGGCGAGGATCTGCGCGGCGCGCTGCACCTGCTCCTGGTAGACGATCAGGCCGTAGGTCGGCTCGAGGATCTCGCGCAGCGGCTCCTCCAGCTCCGGGTGGATCGGGGTGATCTCCTGGAGCTTGTTCTTCCGGAGGGCGTAGTTGGTGTGCGAGTCGACGCCCATCGGGCCGGGCCGGTAGAGCGCCAGGACGGCGGAGATGTCCTCGAAGTTGTCCGGCTTCATCAGGCGAAGCAGCGAGCGCATCGGGCCACCGTCGAGCTGGAACACGCCCAGGGTGTCACCACGGGCGAGCAACTCGTACGCCTTCGGGTCGTCCAGCGGCAGCGCCAGCAGGTCGAGTTTCTGACCGTGGTTGATCTCGACGTTCTTGTTCGCGTCGTCGAGGATCGTCAGGTTGCGCAGGCCGAGGAAGTCCATCTTCAGCAGGCCGAGCGTCTCGCAGGTCGGGTAGTCGAACTGCGTGATGATCACGCCGTCGCTGGCCCGGCGCATGAGCGGGATGTGGTCGATGATCGGCTCGGCGGACATGATGACCCCGGCGGCGTGGACACCGGTCTGCCGGATCAGGCCCTCGATGCCCCGGGCGGTGTCGATGACCTTCTTCACGTCCGGGTCGGTCTCGTAGAGCCCGCGGACCTCACCGGCCTCGTTGTACCGCTTGTCCTCCTTGTTGAAGATGCCGCCGAGGGTGATGCCCTTGCCCATGACGTCCGGCGGCATCGCCTTGGTGATCTTGTCGCCGACCGCGAACGGGTAACCCAGCACCCGGGCCGAGTCCTTGATCGCGGCCTTGGCCTTGATCGTGCCGAACGTGGCGATCTGGGCGACCTTGTCCTCGCCCCATTTCTCGGTGACGTAGCGGATCACCTCGGCACGGCGCCGGTCGTCGAAGTCGATGTCGACATCGGGCATCGAGACGCGCTCGGGGTTGAGGAACCGCTCGAAGATCAGGCCGTGCGGGATCGGGTCGAGGTCGGTGATGCCCATCGCGTACGCGATCAACGACCCCGCCGCCGAGCCACGACCGGGGCCGACCGCGATGCCGTTGTCCTTCGCCCACTGGATGAAGTCGGCGACCACCAGGAAGTACGCCGGGAAACCCATCGAGATGATCACGCCGAGCTCGTAGTCGGCCTGCTTGACGTGGCTCTCCGGGATGCCGTCCGGGAACCGCTTGCGCAGCCCCTCGAACGCCATGTGCCGGAAGTACTCCTCCTCGGAGAACCCGTCCGGGATGGGGAACCGGGGCATCAGGTTCTTGAAGGTGAACATCCCGTCGATGTCGACCTTCTCCGCCACCAGCAGGGTGTTGCGGCAGCCCTCCTGCCACGCCTCGGAGGAGTCCACCGCCCGCATCTGGTCGGCCGATTTCACGAAGTAGCCGGAGCCGTCGAACCGGAACCGGTTGGGGTCGGCCACGTTGCTGCCGGTCTGCACGCACAGCAGCACGTCGTGCGCCGCCGACTGCTCCTCGTGCACGTAGTGCGAGTCGTTGGTGACCAGCGGCGGGATGTTGAGCTTCTTACCGATCTCCAGCAGGCCGTCACGGACCCGTCGCTCGATCGACAGGCCGTGGTCCATGATCTCCAGGAAGTAATGGTCCCTGCCGAGGGCTTCCTGGTACATCGCGGCGGACTTGAGCGCCTCGTCGAAGTGACCCAGGCGCAGCCGGGTCTGCACGATGCCGGACGGGCAGCCGGTGGTGCCCATGATGCCCTCGGCGTGCTCCGCGATGATGTCGAAGTCCATCCGCGGATACTTACCGAGCTGGCCCTCCATGGAGCCGCGCGAGTTGAGCCGGAACAGGTTCTTCAGGCCGACCGCGTTACGCGCCCACATGGTCATGTGCGTATACGCACCGTTACCAGAGACGTCGTCCGATTTCTGCTCCGGACGGCCCCACTTGATGCGCTTCTTGTCCAGCCGGGACTCCGGCGCGACATAGGCCTCGACCCCGATGACCGGGGTCACGCCGGCGGCTTTGGCCTGCGTGTAGAAGTCGTAGGCGCCGTGCATGTTGCCGTGATCGGTGATCGCCGCGGCCGGCATGCCGAGCCGTTTGGCCTCCGCGAGAAGTTCCTTGATCCGGGCCGCCCCGTCGAGCATTGAATACTCTGTGTGCACATGCAGGTGCACAAACGAGTCAGACACCCAAACCCCCTCTTGGCGAAAGACAGCCCAGGAAGCCTAGCCCCGGCGTACGACAGAACCTACTCCGCGAAGGGCTCCAACATCACCGACGCCGCGCGGAGCCAGGCCTGCCGGGTCTCCTGCTGGAGATCGCCGTACTCGATGGACGAGCCGACCTCCAGAGCCGGGTCGTAGGGCACGACGGCGACCGCCCTGGTCCGGGTGGCGAAGTGGCGCTTGAAGTCCTCCAGGAGCGGCAGATGCCCCGGGGACGGGCACGAGATGAGCGTCACGGCGTTGGCCACCATGTCGCCCTGCCCACCCTCCTCCAGCACGTCGAGCATCCAGTCGGCGGTGAACGCGGCGTCCTCGCGGGGCACCGTCGTGATCACCAGCTGGTCGGCCGACCGCATCACGGTCTGCCAGTTCACGCTCTCCACGTTGTTGCCGGTGTCGACGCAGATCACGTCGTGCGTCCGGCGCAGCAGGTCCATCACCCGGCGCACGGTGCCCTGGTCGAGCCGCTGGGCGAAACGCGGGTTCTCCTCGCCGGCCAGCACGTCGTAGGACCCGTCGGAGGCGTGCCGCAGATAGGCGTCGAGCTCCTGCAGCAGGGCGTCGCCGTGCAGGCTCTCGATCCGCATCAGATCGGCGAGCAGGTGCTTGATCGTCCGCGCGTGCCGGGCGCTGCCGGCCCGCAGGCCGAGGGTCCCGCGCAGCTCGTTGTCGTCCCAGGCGAGCACGCCGCGCCCGCGGACGCTCCCGATGGTGGCGGCGGCCAGCACCGTCGCGGTGGTCTTGTGGACGCCGCCCTTGGGGTTGGCGAACGCCAGCACCCGTGGCTTGCCGAGCTTGCGCCGCATGACCGAGACGACCCGGTCCATGCCGTCCTCGGGACGGGTCTGGCGCCACTCGATCCGGGCGGCCGCCGGGGCCGGCGAGACCGGCGCGGGAGCCCGCCCGGGAACGGGCTGCGGAGGGGCCGGAGCCGGGGCCGGAGGCGGTGGGTAGGCCTGCTGGGGCGCGTAGGCCGTGGCGGGCTGCGGCGGCGGGTAGCCGTTGGGCGCCGGCGGGGCATAGCCGTTGGCCGGATAGGCGGAACCGTAATTCTGCGGGGGCTGCTGCGGCTGCGGCGGGGGTGGCTGCTGAGCCGGCGGCTGCGAACGCGGCGACGGCTCGAAGAAACTGTGCTGCTCGGGCTCACGCCGGCCCTGCCAGCGCGGGTCGAGCGGGTTGATCGGCCGCTGCGGCACCGACGGGCGCTGCGGCTCGGCCGGTGGACGCTGCTGGTCGGCCGGCGGCCCGTAACCACCGGACTGCCGCGGGTCGAGCGGGTTGACCGGACGGCCCACCGCCGCCGAGCCACGGGTCGGCAGCTGCTGACCCCACTGCTGTTGCTGTTGCTGCTGCGGAGGCGTCTCCGGCTGCTTGGGCGCCTCTTCCGGCTCCTCGCTGCGGCCGGCGTGCCGGGCACGGTCGAGCAGCGCCCGCCAGCGCGGGGCTGGTTCCGCAGGCCGGCCCCAGCCGGTCTCGGTCCCGTCCACGGCTCGTCCTTTCTGCGCCTACCCGACATGTTTCACGGCGATGGTCTCGCTCGCCCCTGACAGGCTACGGATGAGACCGTATCCGGGCCACTGACCGACCGCCCATCCCCCGGTCGTTCTTGATCACATGCTGCCGCCCCGGTCGTGCACGACCCTCCGGCCGAACGTTGCGGGTACGGGGAACTCAACGGCCGGATTCCCCGCTGGACGCACCGGGAGAGACGTCCGCACCGTCGTGAGCTGGACTCGCGTCCGCTGCCGAGGGTACGGCACCCGACCCGTCGGAAGGGAATACGGCAGACGGGCCTGTCCCGCCTGAATTGCCGGGTGAGGCAGATGTCACATCAACCTCGATCGACGACGGTAACGGTGCCGGGGTGGCTGAGGCAACGCTCACCATCGTGGATGGCACGGTGGACGGGTCCGGGGACACGACGTCCACCTCCTCGGGCAGAGGCGGGCGGAACTCCGTACGCTCCAGCAGCCGTACCTCCGGCGCCGGATCCACCACCCGCACCCACGGCCGGGCCGAGATCCCGTCGAGCACCGCCGGAGCCGCCCGCACCACCGCGGCGAAGACGCACTCGCATCCCGCCCGGTAGGCGGCGGCCTCCTCGGCGGCCATCCGCGCCGCGCTTTCGTAGGCCGCCCGGAGCCGCGCCTCGGTCCGGCCCTCACCGGCCAGCGCACCGCTCAGCCGCTGATAGTCGGCCTGTTCCCGGTCACGGGTCCGGGCCGCCTCGATCATCCCCGCGGTCACGTCGGCGGGAAGGTCGGCCACCGCGATCCGGACCACCGGCGTGCGGGCGTCCTCCATCGGCACCCGTGCGTACACCTGGGCCACCCGGGCGCCGGCGAGCATGGCCGGCAGGCCGTCCGGCGCCGCGTAACGGTTGAAGGCGACGAGTGCCCAGGTGTCCTCCGGCGCGCCGGCCAGGCGGGCCAGCTCGTCCTGCGACGAGCGGAGGTATCCACTGACCGACTGGCCCTCGACGACACCCACCCGGAGCACGTCCCCGGGCTCCTCACCGGCCGGCAGCTCCCGGTCGGCCCAGAACACGACGAGGACCAGCATGCCGATAGCGGCCAGCGCCACTCCGGTCATGATCTGCAACCGGAGCGCGGCGGCCCCGAACCCGACGAGGACCGCCCGCATACGGGTCGCGGGGCCCACGTTCACTCCCGACGGTCAGCCGGCGTCCTGGAGGACGTCCAGCGCGTGTTTCAGGTCGTCAGGGTAGTCGCTGACGAACCGGACCTCCTCATACGTTCGGGGGTGTACGAACGCCAGCTCCCGCGCGTGCAGCCACTGCCGGTCCAGTTTGAGCCGGGCTGCCAGCGTCGGGTCGGCGCCGTAGGCCGTGTCACCCACGCACGGGTGCCGCATCGCCGACATGTGCACCCGGATCTGGTGCGTCCGCCCCGTCTCCAGCCGCACGTCGACCAGGCTGGCCGACCGGAACGCCTCGATCGTGTCGTAGTGGGTCACGCTGGGTTTCCCACTCGACATGACCGCGAACTTCCAGTCGGCGGTGGGGTGCCGGTCGATCGGCGCGTCGATGGTGCCGCGCAGCGGATCGAGATGCCCCTGGACCACGGCGTGGTAGCGCTTCTCCACCTCGCGCTCCTTGAAGGCCCGCTTCAGCGCCGTGTACGCCTGCTCGCTCTTGGCCACCACCATCAGACCGGTGGTGCCCACGTCGAGCCGGTGCACGACCCCCTGGCGCTCGGCGGCGCCGCTGGTCGCCACGTTCTGCCCCATCGAGGCCAGGCCGCCGATCACGGTCGGCCCGGTCCAGCCGGGGCTGGGGTGCGCGGCGACCCCGACCGGCTTGTCGACCACCACGATGTCGTCGTCGCTGTAGATGATGCCGAGACCGTGCACCGGCTCGGCCACCACGGTCGGCGGCGCCACCGGCGACGGGAGGGTGACCTCCAGCCAGGACCCGGCCACCACCTTCTCCGACTTGAGCCGGGCGACGCCGTCGACGAGCGCGTCACCGGACTCCACCAGGGTGGCCGCCGCGGTCCGCGACAGCCCGAAGAGCCGCGAGACGGCCTGGTCCAGGCGCATCCCGTCGAGCCCGTCCGGCACCGGAAGCGAACGCTGCCCGCTCACGCGGTCTCCTCCTTGGCCGGGGCCGACGTCTTCTTCTCATTGACCAGGCGCGTGCCGTCACGCTGACGGCCGGTCAGTTCCAGCAGCACGGCCAGGCAGACCCCGACGGTGAGGCAGCTGTCGGCGATGTTGAAGACCGCGAACTTCTCCGCGTACGGCGCGAAGAGGCTGATCATGTCGACCACGTGACCCTGGAACGGGCCGGGGGCACGGAACAACCGGTCGCCCAGGTTGCCCAGGGCGCCGCCCAGCACCAGGCCGAGGGAGACGGCCCACGGCACAGAGCGCAGCCGCGACGCCATCCACCCGATCACGCAGACCACCACCAGGGTGATCACCGGGAAGATCCAGGTGTAGTCGCTGCCGAGACTGAACGCGGCTCCGCCGTTGCGCATCAGTGACAGATAGATCAGTCCACCGAGGATGCGGACCGGCTCGCCGGGATCCAGGTTCTCGGTGGAGAGGTGCTTGACCCACTGGTCGACCGCCACGGCGATGACCGCGGTCGCGGCCAGGACGGCCACCGCACGGGAGTTGAACCGTGGGGCGGCCTGATCGTCGGCGTTCAGCGTCGTTCCTCCAACTGCTTGCACGAGACACAGAGCGTGGCGGAGGGGAACGCAGCCAGCCGCTCGACCGGGATCTGGGTGCCGCACCGCTCACACCAACCGTAGTTGCCCGACCCGAGCCGATCGATCGCGCGTTCGACCTGTGTGATCCGCTCGAGCAGGTTGTTGGCCAGCGTGATCTCCTGCTCGCGCTCGAACGTCTTGGTGCCGGTGTCGGCCTGGTCGTCGCCGGCCGAGTCGGCCAGACGCTCGCGCTGGAGCTCGGTGATCTCGCTGAGCGACTGATCGTACTCGGCCTGAAGCTCGTCGAGCCGCGCGACCAGCGCCTGCCGGATCCGTTCGGTCTCCGCCTCGTCGCGGACCCGTTCGCCCGCCGGGCCGTTCGATCCGGGCCGTGTCTCCGTTGCCTTGGCCATCGTCGCTCCCTCGGCCGCCGTCCGGCGGCGATCAGCGGTCTACAAAAAACGGGCGGCCGCCCTCCCCTGGCCTGTCCTGCACGAACAGCGTGGGCGGTAGAGGGCTGCGCACTCCGGAGGGTGGCAAGAATACGGAACGTGAAGTACCACGACAACCCGCCATCACTGCCAGATCCGACAAAACACCGGAAAGCGCCCGCCTGTCGCCGGATTACCGAAGATACACCCGCGGTGAACCAGTGATCACTATCCGTTGTCGCGAAGCTCCAGGAGCCGGCTCTCCCACGCGTCCGCCGGTGCGGTGACGGTGAACACCTTGTCCCGGCTCGTCGCCCCCAGTCGCAGCGACACCTCACCGGGCCGCACCCCGAGCGCGCCGGCCAGCGCCTTGCGCACCGCCTCGGTGGCCTTGCCGTCGACCGCGGGCGCGCCCACCGCGACGATCAGCGCCGGACCGTGCGGCCCCTCATACCGGCCGCCCACCCGGGTCCGGCCGGCCCCCGGGCGCACCCGGACCGGCACCGACACCCCGGCCGGCCGGGCACTCAACGGTGCTGGGCCACGGCCGCGACGAGCCGGTCGACCGGACGGCACAGGCCGCACGGGCTGAAACCGAGCTGGACCGCCTCGTTGACCGGTAGCGCCTCGGTCAGCCGGCCGACCAGGTGCGGGCAGTCGGCCATGTGGTAGCGCGGGCGGCCGTCGACCACCATCACCTCGGTGTCGAACCGCGCGACGAGCACCGCGTCGGCCGGCCGCACCGACTGCGGCAGCGGCTCGTCGTCCGGGTCGTCGTCGTCCGGCTCGGCGAACTCGTCGGCCTGCTCCTGCGTCTCGGCGGCAGCGGCGGCCGGACGCCACGAGAGATCCTCGTCGGGATCGGCGGGCGAGCCGGAGCCGGCCGGGACACCGGAATCAGCCGTGGAGTCGGAATCGACATAATCTGCGCGGGACTCCCGGCGATCCCCCAAATGGGACGCCGCATCCCGGGCACCGGCCGCCCGGGCGGTGTCGGCATCGAGATCCCGATCGAGGTCCCGGTCTGCCGGAGCGGGCTCCTCGTAGTGGACGGATTCGCCTGCGGGGGCCGCCGGGGCGGAGGCAGAATCTTCGGCGAAGGCGGGCGGCGGCTCACGGCGCGGGGGCCGGGCGGCCGGTGCCGGCGACGACTCGGCGGCACGCCGGGAGGCAGCCTGACGGGTGCCGATGACCAGGGCGACCGCGGCCAGCAGGCTGACCACGATCGACGTTATGAGAAGGCCGCTCGACCCGTTGACCAGGCCCAGCGCGAGAAACAGAACCGCGACGGGGATGAGCAGGAGACTAGCAACGATCATGGCTCATCCTCGTCGCGGTGCGGGGGACCCGGGTCAGCGGCCCGATTCGATGGAGTTGGTGCGGCCACCGCTGTAGGAGCTGGCCAGGCCGGCAGCGGCGAGACCACCGGAGCCGCCGACGGCACGGCCGGAGTCGGCCCGCGTCAGCTCGGCCTCGAGGCCCTGCCCACGACCGTCCAGGTCGCGGAGCTGGCTCTCCAGGTACGCCTTGAGGCGCGTCCGGTACTCCCGCTCGAACTGCTTCAGCTCCTCGATGTGCTTCTGCAGCGCGGTCCGCTTCGCGTCCAGGCCGCCCATGGCCTCCTGGTGACGCTGGCGGGCATCCCGCTCGAGAGCGTCGGCCTTGGCCCGGGCCTCACGGGTGACCTCCTCCGCCTTGGAACGGGCGTCGGAGAGAAGCTTGTCGGCCTCGCGGCGCGCGTCGGCGACGTGATCGTCGGCGGTGCGCTGGGCCATCATGAGAACGCGCAGAGCCTGCTGCTCACCGTCAGCGCCGGCGGCGGCCGCACCGGGGCCGGGGCCCTGGGCACGCACCTGGTCCAGCTCGGCCTGCATCTGACGGGCCGCCTGCTCAGCCGCCGTCTTGTCCCGCTGCACGCGGTCGAGCTGGCCCTTCAGGTCATTGAGCTCGGCCGCCAGGCGCGGATCAGCGCCCGGACCAGCCGGTGCACCACCCCGCCCGCCGCGCTCCACCTGGGCGCGCAGCTCGTTGTTCTCCTCGATCAGACGGGCGAGCTCGCGCTCCACCTCGTCAAGGAAGGCGTCGACCTCCTCCTCGTCATACCCCCGCTTGCCGATCGGGGGCTTCTTGAAGGCGACGTTATGAACGTCGGCCGGGGTCAGCGGCATCGAAACTCCTCGGGTCAGTCGCGGCCGCGGTTGGGGCTGCTGTCTAGCTGTAGTTCAGGATCAGTTTTCTCAGTACGACGTCCATGAGCACGAACAGGATAACCAGCAGCACGATGGAAGCCAGGTCCAAACTCACGTTACCAATGCGCAGCGGGGGGATCACACGCCTCAACGCCCTGAGGGGTGGATCCGTGACGCTCCACACGGCTTCGAGGGCTGCCGACGCTCCCCGGCTGGGCTGCCAGCGGCGACCGTACTGCAGCACGGCGCTCAGCACGAACCTGGCCAGCAGCACCGTCATGAAGAGGTACAGCAATATGTAGAGGATCTGGAGCACGATCGACAGCACGTCAGGTGGATCCCTCGTTCGGGTCAATCTCATCCGGGTCGGGCGTCACACGCCCGGGGCACGATCGACGGGCGGCCGCCCAGAGTTGATCAACCCTGGGCGAAGAAGCCGCCTTCTGCGATCTTGGCCTTGTCTTCCGCGGTGACCTGGACATTCGCGGGAGACAGCAGGAAGACCCGGTTGGTGACGCGCTCGATCGTACCCCGCAGGCCGAAAGCCAGCCCGGCGGCGAAGTCGACCAGACGCCGCGCGTCCGACTCGTCCATCTCGGTGAGGTTGATGATCACCGGCACCCCGTCACGGAAGTGCTCGCCGATCGTCCGCGCCTCGCGATACGTCGTCGGGTGCAGCGTGGTGATCTGGTAGCGCTGCTCCTCCTCGGCCGGGCGCTGGTGCACCGGCTGCGGGTGGACCACGGGCTGCGGCTTGAGCGCCAGGTTCTCCCGGGTGGAGTAGGTCAGCGGCGCGGACTGCTCCGGCGCCGGCGCCGGCCGGGTGATGGAGCGGACGCTCGCCCGATCGAGGCGCTCGCTCTCGTCCCGGTCACGGTCGCGGTCCAGGTCCTGCCGCGCGGTGGAGAGACGCTCGCGGTCACGGCGCTCGGTGCGCGCCCGCGGGACGCTGCGCTCCTCCTCCTCGTCGTCCTCGGCGAACTCGTCGGCCGACGAATACCGATCGCTGGAGTAGCGGTCACGGTCACGGTCGCGATCCCGGTCACGGTCGCGCGAACGGTAGGAGCTCTCCCGGTAGCCGCGGTCGTCATACCCGCGGTCGTCGTCCTCCTCGACGAGGCCGAGCCAGACGCCCGCCTTGCGAAACGCGCCTCCGCTCATGCCACCTCTCCCTGCCGAGAGTCCATGCCCCCACCCTCCGTCCACTGTTGCGGCCCGCGCCCCCTCGGCGTGCCGCGTCCCCCCTTACGAGCCGGAGAGAGTCCTGATCGGACCCACGACCCGTTGCGACGCCGCGCCGTCCAATGCGAGAACCGTGGCGGTTCGTCGCGTTGAACAACACCTGTGTAGTTTGCTGCCCGCCGCAAGGCTACCGCAGCGAGTTTCGCATCCCGAGTAAAGAAGTACCGATCCGTACGTGTGTCGCCCCATACCGGACCGCGGCCTCCAGATCGCCGCTCATGCCCGCCGAAACGGTCGTCGCGCCGGGATGACGAGATGCCATCTGACCTGCGATGACGGCCAGTCCGGCGAACGCCTCGCCCGGGTCGGAACCCAGCGGGGCCACCGCCATCACGCCGCCGAGGCGCAGACCCTCCGATGAGGCCACAGCGTCGGATACCCGCCAGAGATCATCTCCGAACACGCCCCCACGTGCCGGATCACCGTCCAGACTGATCTGGATCAGCACCTCGAGCGGTGTCTCCCGGCCGGCGGCGGCCCTCCCCAGGGCCTCGGCCAGGCGCACCGAGTCCACCGACTCGACCACATCGGCGTACGCCAGAACCGATCTGACCTTGTTGCGCTGCAACTGGCCGACGAAGTGCCATCGTGGTCGCGCGCCCCCGGCGCGCACGGCCTCCGCCTTGGCGGAGGCCTCCTGATCCCGGTTCTCGGCCACGTCCGTGACACCGAGCCCGGCGAGCAACAGGACGTCGCTCGCCGGGTAGGTCTTGGTCACCGCGGTCAGGACGACCGCGTCCGGCGGCCTTCCGGCCGCCGAGCAGGCTTGCGCGATGCGCTCCCGCACCCGTTCGAGAGAGGCGGCGAGCTCAGCGCGCCGTCCGGTGTCGGTCAAGGTTCAACCTTCTTGAGGGGTACGGGAGAAGCGTCACGAAACCACGGAAGAGGCGGGCTCAGGACCCGTTCTTCAGGAAGTCCGGCACGTCCACGTCGTCGAAGAGCACCCGGCTGCGCGGAGTCGGGGTGCTCGGCGGCGGGGTGACCGGCGGCGGGACCGGGGGCAGCGAGCTCCCGGTCGACGGGGCCGGCACCCGGCGCGGCGGCTCGGCCGGCTTGTAGGAGGGCGAACCCCCGTCGAAGCCGGCGGCGATCACGGTGACCCGCACCTCGTCGCCGAGCGCGTCGTCGATGACCGCGCCGAAGATGATGTTCGCGTCCGGGTGGGCCGCGTCGGTCACCAGCTGCGCCGCGTCGTTGATCTCGAAGAGGCCGAGGTCCGACCCGCCGGCGATGGAGAGCAGCACGCCGCGGGCGCCGTCCATGCTCTGCTCCAGCAGCGGGCTGGAGATCGCCTTCTCGGCGGCCTCGACCGCGCGGTTGTCGCCACGGGCGCTGCCGATGCCCATGAGGGCGCTGCCGGCGTTGCTCATGACGCTCTTGACGTCGGCGAAGTCCAGGTTGATCAGACCGGGCGTGGTGATCAGGTCGGTGATGCCCTGCACGCCGGAGAGCAGCACCTGGTCGGCCTGACGGAACGCGTCCATCATGCTGATGCCGCGGTCGCCCAGGGCGAGCAGCCGGTCGTTCGGGATCACGATCAGGGTGTCGCACTGGTTGCGCAACTCGTCGATGCCGGCCTCGGCCTGCACCTGGCGGCGCTTGCCCTCGAAGTTGAACGGGCGGGTGACCACACCGATCGTGAGGGCGCCCAGCTTGCGGGCGATGTTGGCGACCACGGGCGCGCCACCGGTGCCGGTGCCGCCGCCCTCGCCGCACGTCACGAAGACCATGTCGGCCCCCTTGAGGACCTCCTCGATCTCGTCGCGGTGGTCCTCGGCGGCGTTCTTGCCGACCTCGGGCTGCGCGCCGGCCCCCAGGCCACGCGTCAGTTCCCGGCCGACGTCCAGTTTGACGTCGGCGTCGCTCATCAACAGCGCCTGCGCATCGGTGTTGATCGCGATGAACTCCACACCCTTGAGCCCAACTTCGATCATGCGGTTGACGGCGTTCACGCCACCACCGCCGATGCCGACGACCTTGATGACCGCAAGATAGTTGTGCGGAGGTGTCATCGGGCTCAGCCATCCCTTCCGGGGTTGGCGGACGTCGACGGCCCCTGCGGTCCAGGGAACCGCACTTCGACATCCGCTGCCGTACAAAGGAAGGCGAGGAAACCCTCACCCTCTACTAGAGGTTCAGAGTTATGTCAACCACTCGAACCTCTCGACGCAACGTATGCGGACATGCCGCCTCAGCCAAAGACCCGGAGCGGCGTGTCGCGTGCGCGTAGGAGGTGAGTATCCGACTCACCCGTAACCTTGAACCTTTTATTGCGTTCATCACGCTTTGTCCGAATAACCGGATGGCTAGCGTATGGTCACCACTTTCACGGCGCTCACATCGATCTCGTCGCCCTTCTGCTTCAGCAGGACCGTGGCGACGGTGCTCTTGCGCTCGCTCTTGGTGTCGTCACCCCAGATGACCACCCGGCCGTTGCGCAACTCCAGCCGGATCTGCACCGGCGAGGGCACCGCGATCGCCACCAGCTGCTCGCGCAACTCGTCGCTGAGCGCGGCCAGCACGGTCAGCGCCGACCCGGTGTTCTCGTCACCGGCACCCGGCGTGCCGAGCCGGGCGAGCGGCAGACCCTCCGGCGGCGCGGCGACCGCACGGAACGGCACACCGTCGTCGTCGATCAGCACGAACTGATCGTCACGCGCCGGCACCGCCGCCACCGCGGTCCGCTCCACCACCTCGATCACCACGGCCGACGGCCAGCTGCGGCTCACCACCACGCGGTCCACCGGCGGCAGCTGCCGGATCCGGGAACTCACCTCGTCCAGGTCGACCCGGGCCAGCGGTAACTCCGGCTCGACCGCGGCGGCCGCCCGCACCTGCTCCGGCGTGAGGATCTGGGCACCGACCACCCGGACCTCCCGGACCCCGAGCACCGGCGTGCCGTAGACCAGCCAGACCAGCCCGCCGACGACCAGCAGGGCCCCCGCACCGATCAGCCAGGGCATCGCGGCCCGCAGGCGCCGCTGCCGGGCCCGCGCCATGAAGCGCCGGGCCGACGGCGGCACCGCGTCCGTGTCGGCCCGGACCAGCCGCCAGTTGCGCGAGCCCCCGCCGGCCATCGTCGTCAGCCGGCCAGATCCGGCCGGCGGTCGGCCTCGGTCAGCGCGGCTAGCAGCTCGTCACCCATCAGCGAGATCGGCGGCGCGCCCATGGTCACCACCACGTCGCCCGGACGGCTGCGCCGGACCACCTCGGCCGGCACGTCCTCCCAGTCCGGGACGAAGACCTTGCGGTCCTCGGGCAGGCCGATCGCCGCGGTCAGGGCCCGGCCGCCCTCCCCCGGGCCGCGGGTCTCGCCCGGGCCGAAGACCTCCATGCAGATCACCTCGTCGGCGACCGCGAGGCCGTCGGCCAGCTCGGCCTCCAGGTCCCGGGTGCGATAGACCCGGTACGGCTGGAAGACCACCAGCAGCCGTCCGTCCCCGGCCACCTCACGCAGGGTGCGCAGCGCCGCCTTCACCGAGGTCGGGTGGTAGGCGTACTCGTCGTACACCCGCACGCCGGCCGCGATGCCCTTGCGCTCGAACCGGCGGCGGACCCCCGGGAACGACTCCAGCGCCTCGGTCACCTTGGTGAGCTCGATGCCCAGCTTGAGGGCGGTCAGCACGGTGGCCGCGCTGTTCAGGCCCATGTGCGTGCCGGGCAGCGCCAGCTTGAACTCGCCCAGCGGCCTACCGTCCAGCTCCGCCTGGTAGCGCACGCCACTGACCGAGGAGGTGATGTCGAAGATCCGCAGATCCGCGCCGGCCGACTCGCCGTACGTGTAGACGGTCCTGCCCTGTGCCTTGAGCCCCGCGATCAGCTCCTCGGTGCCCGGCCCGTCCGCGCAGGTCACCACGAACCCGTCGGCCAGCCCGCCGAACTCCAGGAAGCCGGCCTTCAACGTCTCCAGGTCGCCCCAGTTGTTGAGGTGGTCGCCCTCGATGTTGGTGATGATCGCGACGTGCGGCCGGTAGATCAGGAACGTCCGGTCGTGCTCGTCGGCCTCGGCCACGAAGTGCGGCCCGGTGCCGTGGTGCCCGTTCGACCCGGCCGCCGACATCTCGCCGCCGATCACGAACGACGGATCCTGCCCCGCGTGCTGCAGGATCACCGTCATGATCGACGTGGTGGTGGTCTTGCCGTGGGTGCCGGCCACCGCGATGGTCTGCCGGTCGGTCATCGCCGCGGCCAGGGCCTCGGACCGGTGCAGCACCCGCAGCCCGCGGCGGCGCGCCTCCACCATCTCCACGTGGTCCTGCGGGATCGCGGTCGAATAGACGACCGTGTCCACGCCGTCGAGGTTGGACGGCTCGTGGGCCATGTGGACCGTGCCGCCGAGGGCGCGCAGCGCGGCCAGGGCCGGCCACTCGCGCAGCTCGCTGCCGGAGACCGGCACGCCACGCGTCAGCAGGAGCCGGGCCAGGCCGGCCATCCCGACCCCGCCGATCCCGATCAGGTGCACACTGCCCAGGTCCTCGGCGGTCATCTCACCGGCCGGCGTCAGCTCCGCCGTGTTCACAGTTCCACTCCCTCGATAAAGCTCACTCAGCTCACCGCTTCGAGAACGAAGCGCAGCAACTGCTCGTCACCGTCGCGGCGCCCGTACCTCGCCGCCGCGCCGCCCATCGCGGCCAGCCGCTGCCGGTCGCGGGCCAGCGGGATGATGTTGGTCTCGATCCATTCCGGGGTCAGCTCGCTGTTGTCCACCAGCATGCCGCCGCCGGACTCCACCACCGGCAGCGCGTTCCGGCGCTGCTCCTGGTTACTGAACGGATAGGGCACGTAGATCGCCGGCATGCCGAGCGCGGTCGTCTCGGCCACCGTGATCGCACCGCCCCGGCACAGCATCAGGTCGGCGGCAGCGTAGCCGAGCTGCATGTCCGACAGGTAGGGCACGACGACATAGGGCACCGGCAGGTCTTTCGGCACCTCGAACGGGTCGTTGCGCCCGCCCTGCACGTGCAGCACCTGGATGCCGGCGTGCGCGAGCCGCTTGGCCGCCGCGGCCACCGCCAGGTTGATCGTGCGGGCGCCGGACGAGCCGCCCGACACGAACAGCACCGGCAGGTCCGGGCGCAGCCCGAAGTGGTAGAGCGCCTGCGGGCGCAGCGCCGGCCGGTCCATGTGGGTGATGCCGGTCCGCAGCGGGACGCCGACCAGGCGGGCGTTGCGCAGCGCCTCGGCTTGCTCCAGCTGGTGCGGGAAGCCGACGGCGACGCGTTTGGTGAATTTCATCCCCATCCGGTTGGCCACCCCGGGCGGCACGTTCACCTCGTGGATGACGATCGGCAGCTCACGCCGCCAGGCCGCCAGATAGGCCGGGACCGACACGTAACCGCCGAAACCGACCACCACCTCGGCCTCCACCTCGTCGATGACCTCACCGGCCGCGTGGGCCGACTTGTACATCCGGTCCGGGGTGCGCAGCAGGTCGAGGTTGAGCGAGCGCGGCAGCTGGAACGCCGGGATGCTGCGCAGGTCGTAGCCGGCCGCCGGGATCAGCTGGTTCTCCATGCCCTTGGGGCTGCCCAGCGTCGTGATCCGGATGTCGGGGAAGTGGCGGCGTAAGGCGTCGGCGAAGGCGAGCAGCGGATAGATGTGACCACCGGTGCCCCCTCCGGCCAGCACTACCGACCGCAGCGACCCCATCACCGTCTCCTCACGCCCCCCGCGCTCTCCTGGGCCCGGCCACCCGGTTTCTGGGCAGGCGGACGTTGTTGTCCCGGCCGCCGCGGCGGGGGGAGCGGCGGCAGCGGGGCCCAGAGTAGCCGTACCCACCGAGGCGTCGGACGGGCGTTCAGCGCTCGCGCCGCGTCCGGTTCGGCCCGGGCGAACGACGCCAGTATGCCGATCGCCGCCATGGTCACCACGAGCGCGGTGCCACCCGCGGAGATGAACGGGAGCGGCAGGCCGGTGATCGGCAGGAGACCCACCACACCACCCATGTTGATCACGGCCTGGGCGACCAGCCAGGTGGTGATGGCGGTGGCCGCGAGGCGGCGGAACGGGTCGGCGACCCGGCGGGCGATCCGGAACCCGGTGTAGGCGAGCACCGACAGCAGCGCCAGCACCACGCTGCAGCCGACGACGCCGAGCTCCTCGGCCACGATCGCGAAGATGAAGTCGTTGCCGGCCTCCGGCACCCAGCCCCACTTGAGGGCGCTCTTGCCCAGCCCGACACCGAACCAGCCGCCCTCGAAGATCGCCGAGCGGCCCTGCGCCAGCTGATAGCAGGAGCGCCCGGCCTCGGTGGTGGTGTCGCAGGCGGCCAGCGGCTCCAGGAACGAGGTGAGCCGCCGCAACCGGTAGTTCTCCTCACCGGCGGTCCCGGAGCCGGCACCCCGGGACGCGGCCGCGATCAGCAGGCCGACACCGGCCAGACCCAGCACGCCCAGCGCGCCGAAGACCCGCAGCCGGACCCCGGCCGCCCAGAGCAGGCCGACGATCAGCGCCAGCAGCACCAGCATGGTGCCCAGGTCGTTGTAGCCGACCAGGACGAAGAGCAGGCCGATCACCGGGAACAGCGGCATCGCCAGCTCCCGCCAGTGACTCAGGGACGGGCCCTTGCGGGCGATGATGTCCGCGCCCCACAGCACCATGGCGAGTTTCGCCAGCTCACCCGGCTGCATGCTGAACGAGCCGAGGACCAGCCAGTTCAGGTGGGCCACCAGCGGGCCGAGCATGGGGTCGCCGTCGGAGTTCCGGCTCAGCACGTCGGCCGCGCCCAGCGCGTTCATCGCGGCCAGGAGCGTGAGCAGGATGACGGACATGGCCAGCAGGCCCCGGCCGAGCACCCGCAGCGTGACCGAGGGCAGCCGCTGGAAGATCCAGAACGCGACCAGGCCGAGCAGCGCGTACACGGCCTGGCTGCTGATCTCGGTGAAGGCGTTGCCCTTCTCCGCGAACGCCTTCACGCTCGTGGCCGAGAAGACCATGGTGAGGCCGATCAGCAGCAGCAACGAGCAGCTGGAGATCAGCAGGTAGTACGAGGACAGGGGTCTGGCCAGCAGCCCGTGCACAGCGGGCAGGAGCTGCCGGCTCAATGACGGGCGGGCCTGCTGGGATCGGTCGTCCGCCATACCCCCATCATCGTCCGATGTCCACATCTCTCCGCGACACGTCGATGGCGTGTCGCGCGGAGATCTGCGCTACTACCCCATCACCGCCAGGTGCTCGCTGTAGAACAGGCCCAGGCCGATCGCCGCACAGATGCCGGCGATGATCCAGAACCGGACCACGATGTTGACCTCGCTCCAGCCGGCCAACTCGAAGTGGTGCTGGAGCGGCGACATCCGGAAGACCCGCTTGCCGGTGGTCTTGAACGAGATGATCTGGATGACCACGGACATCGTGATGATGACGAACAGGCCGCCGATGATGACCGAGAGCAGCGTGGTGCGGGTGGCCACGGCCAGACCGCCGATCAGGCCGCCCAGCGCCAGCGCGCCGGTGTCACCCATGAAGATCCGGGCCGGGTTGGTGTTCCACCACAGGAAGCCGACACAGGCCGCCGCCGCGGCCGCCGCGATCATCGCGATCTCCAGTGGGTCCCGGACCTGATAACAGTGCTCCGCGGTGGCCGAGCCGGCCTGGCCCACGTAGTCGTTGTCACCGCACCAGTGCCGGTACTGCCAGAAGCCGATCAGCGAGTAGGCGCCGAGGACCAGGATCGACGCGCCGGTGGCGAGACCGTCCAGGCCGTCGGTGAGGTTCACGCCGTTCGACATCGCCATGATCACGAAGACGAACACCATGACCGAGCCGACCTTGCCGACGTCCAGCCAGCTCACGTCGCGGATGAAGGAGATCTTCTCGCTGGCCACGGTCTGGCCGTTGGTGCTCGGGAAGTAGAGCGCGGCGATGCCGAACACGGTACCGATGATCAGCTGGCCGAGGAGCTTGCCCTTGGCGCTGAGACCGTCCGAGTTCTTCTTGCGCACCTTCAGGAAGTCGTCCATGAAGCCCACGGCGCCGCAGAAGACGAAGAGACCGAGCAGGACCAGGGCGGTCATGGTCGGCTTCTCCTGCGCGATCTGCCGGTCCGGCAGCGTGGTCAGCGCCAGGTGCCCGGCGGCATAGGCGAAGACCGTGGCGATGATGAACGCCACGCCGCCCATGGTCGGGGTGCCCCGCTTGCCGAGGTGGGTCTGCGGCCCGATGGTGCGGATCGGCTGCCCGGCCTTGAGCGCCGAGAAGACCCGGATCGCGAGGGGCGTGCCGAAGAGCGAGATGAGAAAGGCGACCGCGGCCGCGACGATGACTGCCCTCACGTGGGCTGAACCTCCTCGGGGTGCCGCAGCCAGTCGGCGACATCCCATGTGCGGTACCGGGAACCCTTGACCAGCACGACATCGTCGGCGCGCAGGTCGTGGCGCAGGATCTCGATCGCGGCGGCCTGGTCCTCGGCGAGGAGCCCCGTACCCCGCCAGCCGTCCACCGCCGCGGCGCCGTCCAGGATCGGACGCGCGGCGCCGGTCACCGCGATCAGCCGGTCGACACCCAGTTCGGCGGCGAGCCGCCCGACCTCGGCATGACCGGACACCTCGTGCTCGCCGAGCTCGGCCATGAAGCCGAGGACGGCGGTGGTGCGCTTGCCGCCGCCCATCGCGGCCAGGGCCCGCAGAGCGGCCGAGGTCGACGACGGGTTGGCGTTGTACGAGTCGTCGACCACCGTGACACCGTCCAGCCGGGAGTAGACGTCCATCCGGCGCTCGGAGGCGATGCCCACCTCGCCCAGCGCGGCGACCAGGTCGTCGAACGCCATTCCGGCGGCCAGCGCCACCGCGGCGGCGGACAGGGTGTTCGCGACCTGGTGCTCACCCGCCGTGGTGAGGTGGACCCGCCCGGTCCGGGTGCCGTCGGAGAGGGTGTACGACGCCCGCCCACCCGCGTCGAGCGAGACGTCCGAGGCGGTCAGCGATCCGGTCGACCCGACCGTGACCACCCGGGCCGAGGTGCGCGACGCCATCGCGGCGACCAGCGGGTCGTCGGCGTTGAGGACCGCCACCCCGGTCGACGGGAGCGCCTCGACCAGTTCGCCCTTGGCCAGGGCGGTGCCCTCCTTGGAGCCGAACTCGCCGATGTGGGCGGCGCCGATGTTCAGCACCACGCCGATCGACGGGCGGGCGATGCCGGTCAGGTACCGGATGTGCCCGACACCGCGCGCGCCCATCTCCAGGACCAGGAACCGATGCTTCTCCGAGGCCCGCAACACGGTGTACGGGAAACCGAGCTCGTTGTTGAGCGAGCCGGGCAGGGCCACCGTGGGACCGATCCGGGACAGCAGCTGCCCGATGTAGTCCTTGGTGGTGGTCTTGCCGGACGAGCCGGTCAGCCCGATCACGGTGAGGTCGTGCAGCCGGGCCACCACGGCCCGGGCCAGGGCGGCCACCGCGGCCAGCGGGTCCTCCACGACGACGCCCGGCACACCGGTGTCCCGGGAGCCGAGCACGGCGGCGGCACCCCGCTCGACGGCGGCGGCCGCGAAGTCGTGACCGTCCACCTTCTCGCCGGCGAACGCCAGGAACAGGCCGCCCGGGCCGATCTTGCGGGAGTCGTACTCGACGTCGCCGGTCACCAGCACCGACGGGTCGCCGACGACCCGGCCGCCGGTGATCCCGGCGATCTCCCGCAGGGTCAGGTCGATCATGCGCGCGCCTCCAGAGCGGCGGCCAGCTCGATACGGTCGTCGAACGGGAGCACTTCGCCGTTCACCTCCTGGCCCTGTTCGTTGCCCTTGCCCAGCACCGCGATCACGTCACCGGGCGAGGCCAGTCGCACGGCCTCCCCGATCGCGGAGCGCCGGCCGTCCACTTCGATGACCTTCGCGGGCGTGGACGCCTCTTCCGCGCCCACGCGGACCGCCGATCGTACAAAAGCCGGGTCTTCGGTCCTGGGGTTGTCATCGGTGATGATCACCAAGTCGGCGCCCTGCGCCGCGGCCGCGCCCATCAGAGGCCGTTTGCCCTGGTCGCGGTCGCCGCCGGCGCCGATCACGCAGATCAGCCGGCCGCCGCGCGTGGTCGCGAGCCCGCGCAGCGCGGCGAGGGCGGCGACGATCGCGTTGGGTTTGTGGGCGTAATCGACCACGCCGAGGATCTCGCCGGGCGCGTCCACCAGCTCCAGCCGGCCCGGCACACCGCGGCAGGCGGCGATGCCGGCGCCCGCCACCCGGGCGTCCACACCCACCGCGGCCAGGAGGGCGAGCGCTAGCAACGCGTTCGCCACGTTGTGCAGGCCGGGCAGCGCCACGCCGGTTTCGACGGTCACACCGTCCGGGCCGTGCGCGGTGAAGACCTGACCGAAATCGGACGGGCGCACGTCGGCGGCCCACCAGGTCGCCGCCGGGTCACCGGCCGCCGAGTAGGTGATCGTCGACGGCTTGAACAGCGGGCGCAGCGCCGGGTCGTCGAAGTTGAGCACCTCGGCGGCGGACCGGCCGTCGAAGAGCCGCGCCTTGGCCTCGAAGTAGTCCTCCGAGGTCGGGTGGAAGTCGAGGTGATCCTGGCCGAAGTTGGTGTAGCCGCCGGCCGCGAAGCGGATGCCACCGGCCCGGCCCATCACCAGCGCGTGGCTGGACACCTCCATGACCACCGCCTCGACGCCGCGCTCGACGCCGGTGGCGAGGATCGCCTGCAGGTCGGTGGCCTCCGGGGTGGTCCGCACGCTCTTGACCACCAGGTCGCCGAGCCGGGTCTCCACCGTGCCGACCAGCCCGGTCACCTTCCCGGCGGCCCGTAGACCGGCCTCGACCAGGTAGGACGTGGAGGTCTTCCCGGCCGTGCCGGTGATGCCGATCATGGTGAGCCGCCGCGACGGCTCGCCGTAGATCGTCGCCGCGGCCGTGCCGAGCGCCGCCCGCGGATCGTCGGTGACCAGCACCGGGAGCCCCGCGGCGAGGGCCGCGGCACGGCCGGCCGGATCGGTCAGGACGGCCACCGCGCCGGAGCGCACGGCGTCCGCCACGAACTCGGCACCGTGCCGGTTGGCGCCGGGGAGCGCCGCGTAGAGGTCACCCGGGCGCACCTCCCGACTACTGTGCGTTACACCGGTGACCGGGACGTCACCGCCGGTCAGATCTGCCGGTAACAGGTCCGCGAGCCGCGCCACCAGGCACGGCTCCACGGTCTCGGGACGTGGAATGCCGGACACGGCGTCAGACCCTACCCCGTCTCCGTGGGCTCGCTGTCAACGCCATGCGGCCCGCGTCATTCCTTGATCTTGAATTCTGGCGCCTTGGTCCCGGCCGGCGGCACGTGGTTCTGCAGCAGGACGTAGGACATCATCTCGCTGAATGCCGGGGCCGCCACGTCACCGCCGCCGCCGCTGCTGACGTCCATCGACACCGCGATCACGTACCGCGGATTCTCGGCCGGGGCCATGCCGACGAACGAGCTGGCGTTGTTGCTGGTGTACTGCCCGTTGACGAGGAGCTTGCCGGTGCCGGTCTTGCCCGCCACCCGGTAACCGGGGACCTGCGCCGCAAGGCCGGTGGCGTGCTCGACGGTGGTCACCGCCTCCATCATCAGGCGCAGTTCCTGGGCCACGTTCGCGTCCAGCACCCGGTGCGTCTCCGGCGCGGCGGTGGGGGTCTCCGCGCCGCCCTCACCGGAGATCGTCGACTTGATCAGGCGCGGCTGGGTGTACACGCCGTCGTTGGCGATCGCGGCGTACCCGGCCGCCATCTGGATCAGCGTCGCCGACACGCTGTGCCCGATCGGCACCGAGCCGTACGACGAGCCGCTCCAGTCGGCCGGCTCGAGCAGGTCGCCGTCGGCCTCGGCCGGCATGCCCTCGCCGGTGGCCTTGCCCAGCCCGAACTTCTGCTGGTACTCGTAGACCTTCTCCTTGCCGAGCCGGTCGGCGAGCAGGATCGTTCCCACGTTCGAGGAGAAGGCGAGCAGCCCCGGCAGGGTCATCCGGGTGCCCTTCTCCTGCCGGTGGGTGTCCTTGAACGGGGTGTCGCCCTTCACGATCGCCGGGCTGATCGTGATCAGCTCGTCCGGCTTGACCAGACCCTCCTGCAGAGCCGCGCCGAAGATGAAGGCCTTGTGGCTCGACCCCGGATCGGTGACGACGCTGCTCGGCATGTCGACCCGCTGGATCGGGTCCACCACGTTCGGCTTCGACGCGTTGTAGCCCGGGTAGCTGGCCTGGGCCAGCACCTCACCGGTACGGGCGTCCAGCACCACCGCGCCGCCGACCCGCGCGTTCTTCTTCTTGCCCGCCGCGTCCAGGATCCGCTGCACCTGGAACTGGATGTCCTGGTCGATGGTGAGCTTGAGCGAGTTGCCCGGACGGGCCTCGATGTCCTGCTGGAACCCGCCCGGGATCGGCTTGTTCAGCTTGCCGGTGCCGACCTCGAAGACCCGCTTGCCGTCGGTGCCGTGCAGGAGGTCGTCGTAACGCGCCTCCAGGCCCTCCAGGCCGCGGCCCTCCTCGCCGGTGAACCCGATCAGGTTCGACGCCAGGTCGCCACCGGGCACGTCACGCCGCTCGTCGGAGTGCGTGTAGATGCCGGGCAGATTCATCGCGTCGATCTTGTCGGCGATCGCCAGCTCCACGCCACGGTCCAGGTAACGGAACTTCGACCACTGGCCGAGCACCTGCCGGCGCTGCATCTTCTCGAACAGCTCGGACTGCGGGACACCGAGCAGCGGCGCCAGTTTCGCGGCCGTACCGGCGACGTCCTGCTGCAGTTCCTTGTTCTCCGGGTCGGCGTAGACGTAACGCGCCTCGACGCTGTGCGCCAGCACGTTGCCGTTGCGATCCAGGATGCTGCCCCGGGGCGCCGGGAGGGTGACGCTGCTCAGCCTGTTCTCCCGCAGCTCCAGCAGACTGGCCGCCTCCTCCGGGGAGGTCGCGACCTGGAGCACCACCAGCCGCACGCCGATGGTCACGAAGAGCGAGAGCGCGAGGACGGTGCCCAGGCGCAGCCGGCGCGTGCTGTTGGCGAGCCGCGGCGGCTCGGCCGGGACCGGGCGGCGCGGGCGTGCCGGCGGCTCCCCCCTGCGGCGCTCCGGTTCCCGGACCCGCTCCCGGACCCGCTCGCGGGCCCGCTCTCGCGGCTTCTCCGGCTCCCGGGCCTTCGCCTTGGGCGTCGGTTTCGCCCGCTCGCGGGGCGTCGGCGGCTCCTCGCGCTGCGGCGGGGGCTCGGTGGTCCGGCCCCGCCCGCGGGACCGCTGGCCGCTCTCGCCGCCGTCGAGCACCTGCAGTGCGGGCCGGAACGGGTCGGCGTTACGGCTGGAGTCACGGGGCAGACGGCCGCGCTCGGCCACGGTCCGCCCACGCGGGGTGTACGCGCGCGCGTCCCCGATGCTGGAGCGGCCACGGCGCGGCTCGCGCGGGCTCTCCTCCGGCTCCTCCCCCGGCAGGTCACGCGACGAACCGCGCCGGGGTGACGTACCCCGGCGCGGTGTCTCGTCGTCGGCTCGCGGCGACATGCGGGCCTACCTCTCGGCCGCGGTGGACGGCGCGCCGGTCTGGCGCAGGCCGTCGTCGGCGGTCGGCGAGGTCGGTCCCTTGCCGGGCGCCGGCGGCCGGATGATCTCCCCGTTCGGCAGCCAGATGACGGCGGGCTCCTCGGCCTGGACCAGGCCGAGCCGGCGGGCCGCCGCGTGCAGGGCACCCGGCTTGGACGCGTCGACGATCTGCCGCTCCAGCTCGTGCTGCCGCTGGTCCAGCGTGGCCTTCTCCTTGCGGAGGGCGTCCAGCCGGAACGACTGCTCCATGGTCTTGGTGTTGATCAGCAGGATGCCGACCACACCGACCAGAACCACGGCGATGACCGCCGCGGCGAACGTGGCCCGCGGTGCGCGGACCGGCATCGGCGGTGCCACCCAGAGCCGCGGACGGCCCGGGATCGGTGGCGTGTCGCCGCTGACCTCGATCGACAGCGCGGTCGCGCCGTCGACCGGCGCGGCCGGTTCCTGAGCCCCCCGGCTCCGGATCCCTGACCGGCGCGTGTCGTCCTTGTCGGGCCGGCGCATCCCCCGAGCACCGGTCCCCTTGGTCTCGGCATCGCGGCTCACCCGGCGCGTGGTGCGCGGCTGCGCCGATCGGCCCCCCGACCGCGGCGCTGCGGATCGCTCGCTCATGCTCGTCCCTCCCCCTCTACATTCGCCCCCGGGCGTATCCGCCCTCGTCCCCCACGCGTTGTAGACATTCGGGGCCGCTCGCGGCCGGCTCCGAACGCCTTCTCGAACCTGTTCGCCTGCTCCTGCTCGTCGATCCGCTCCACCGCGCGCAGCTTCACCGAGGCCGCCCTCGGGTTCGCCGCCACCTCCGCCTCGCTGGGCAGCTCCGACCCCCTGGTCAGGAGCCGCAGGCTCGGGCCGGTGCCGGGCAGCTCGACCGGAAGGTCGACCGGCCCGGTACTGCGCGACCTCGCGGCGAGCTCGCGCTTGACGATCCTGTCCTCCAGCGATTGATAACTCATCACCACAAGACGCCCCTGGGGCGCCAACGCGTCCAAAGCCGCCGGAACCGCCCCTTCGAGCGCCTCCAGCTCCCTGTTCACCTCAATGCGTAATGCCTGGAATGTCCTTTTTGCGGGATTTCCACCCGTTCGCCGCGCGGCGGCCGGGATGGCGTCCTTCACCAGCTCGGCCAGTCGCGCCGTGGAGGTGATCCGCGCCTTCGCCCGCTCCCGCACGATCGACGAGACGATCCGCGGCGCGAACTTCTCCTCGCCGTACTGCCGCAAAACGCGAACAAGATCACCCGGCTCGTACGTGTTGACGACCTCCTCCGCGGTCACCCCGCGGGACTGGTCCATCCGCATGTCCAAAGGCGCGTCCTGCGCGTACGCGAACCCGCGATCCGCCTCGTCCAGCTGCAGCGACGACACCCCGAGGTCGAAGAGCCCACTGTGGATCGCCGGGATCCCCAGCTCACCGAGAACCCGCGGCAGCTCGTCGTAGACGGCGTGGACCAGATGCGTGCGATCGCCGAAGCGGATCAGCCGGTGCCGCGCGTGGGCCAGAGCCTCGGTGTCCCGGTCGAGTCCGATCAGGACCACATCGGGATAGCGCTCGAGAACCGCCTCGGCGTGCCCGCCCAGACCGAGCGTGAAGTCGACGTGGACGGCGCCCGGCAGCGTGAGGGCGGGGTCCAGCAGCTCAAGACAGCGCTCGAGCAGCACCGGCACATGCGTGCCCCGTGGCTCCCCCATGTCGACCCCCATGCCCGTTCGCGTCCCACTCGTTCGCTGCCCGTTGCTGCCCGGCCCGGTCGCCCGTCCGTACCGCCAGATCCCCATCCGCTCTCATGTCCCGCGCCGGCGAACCGGCTCCGGACACGCGCCTGGCGCCGGGGAAGAGGCGCCAGGAGCGGGAGCGGCTGGAGATCTCGCAGTACGGCGACAGGGGCGTCCGGGCCGAGACCAGCGACCCGCCGAGTGCCACGCCCTACAGCCCGCCGGGCAGCACCCCCTCCTCGATGTCGGCGAACTCTTCCTCGCTCGCCGAGAGGTAGTCATCCCAGGACTGCTTGTCCCAGATCTCGACCCGGGTGCTCGCACCGATCACCACGAGATCACGACCAAGACTGGCATACTCCCGCAAATGGGCAGGAATCGTCACCCTGCCCTGCTTGTCGGGAACCTCGTCGTGGGCGCTCGCGAAGAAGACCCGGCTGTAAGCCCGGGCCGACTTGTTCGTGACCGGCGCCTCGCGCAGCTGACCGGCGATGCGCTGGAACTCAGGCATCGGGAACACGTAAAGACAGCGCTCCTGCCCCTTCGTGATCACGACACCTCCCGCCAGCTCATCACGGAACTTCGCCGGGAGGATCAGCCGGCCCTTCTCGTCCAGGCGCGGGGTGTGTGTGCCGAGGAACATCGGCCCCCACCCCTTTGCCGTGGCGGCCGCCCCATCGCGGAGGGAGCGGATCGCCTGTCAACTCGGGCCGGCAGGTCCGGCGTCGCTCCTCCGCCCTGCCACTGCGCCCCACTCTACTCCACTTCCCTCCACCTGCAACCCAAAAGCCAACCCTCACGAGCCGTTCTCACGGACGTAATCCCAGTTCACAGGCGGTGGGGCCAAGTGGAGGGGGTGACCATGATCAACAGGGTCTTGTTTCCGACATCGAGGCCATCGCGTCGAAAAACACCCGCCGAAATGCCCGCTGGGACCCGAATTCCCGGTCACCCTCGGTGCGCGGGGAGGAAAGTGGAGCGTCCACATCGCCGTACACAACAGACGCCCGTGGGGCGTGACCCCTGATCCGGGTCACGCCCCACGGGCGTCACTGCTATTCCTTACTTACTACTGTCGCTGTGCTACCACGGTCAGGCGACCAGGCGGCGCACCACGTAGTTCTTGTTCCAGATCTTGTGCTTGCCGACCCGGGCCCCGGTGTGGGGCGAGTCGTAGACGTAACCGTTGCCGGCATAGATACCGGCGTGGTAGCCGTACGACCCGTTGCGGAAGATGATCAGGTCACCGATCTGCTTGTTGCTCTTCGCGACGGCCTTGCCGTACTTCTGCTGCGTGTTCGCCTTGTGCGGCAGGCTCTTGCCGGCCGCCTTCTTGTAGACGTACTTGGTGAAACCCGAGCAGTCGAAGCGCTTGGGACCGGACGCGCCGTACTTGTAGAGCGCACCCTTGTGCTTCTTGGCCTCGGCCAGCACCTTGGCACCACTGGCCTTGACGGTCACCTTGACCTTGGTGGTGACCTTCTGGTTGTACCCGGTGCCGGTGAAGATCGTACGGATCCAGACGGTGCTGGTCGGCTTGGCGGTGAGAGCCACCTGGCCGTTCTTCAGCGTGTCGGTGTCCCACGTGCGCCAAGCGCCGTTTCTCCAGCCCTGGAGACGCACGGTGCCCTTGGCGACCTGCTTGGTGGCAGGGTCGATCACCTTGGCGGTGACCTTGAGGGTGGAACCCCACTTGAGGCTTCGGGTACTGGTCCCGGCCCACATCGAAGGTGTGACCTTCGGTGCGACCGCCGCGGCGGCGACCGGGGTGACAGCGGGGGTCGTGGCGGCCGCCGCGGGGGACGCGGCGATCAGCTGCCCGGCACAGAGGCAGAGACCCAGGGACAGTGCGACGGTTCCGGTGCCGATGGACGCGCGGCGGCGCCGGCTCGAACTGTGTTCGTGCACGGTAGAGAAATCCCTCCGGCACGCCTGCGAGGTTAGCTGTCGGGTTCGGGCGGGAAGGCATGCCCGGCCGCGGGTGGGCGGCTTCACCCCAAGGTCCTCCCGGGTCCGCCACCGGAGAACCGGTGGCGCGGGAGAGACCGAATCTGGGTCCCCCGTCCCTGCCCCCGAATGCCTTGTGTGGTGTGGCTACTGCTGTGTCGCACCGGTCCGGCCCGGGGCAGGGCTCGGCGTGAACCGATCCGGTGCGGCCGGCGAGCGGATTGCGTCCGGCGAATCTTTGGTACCCGAGTCAGGCCATGATCGTCAGCGTGGGGATGATCACCCTCCGTGATTGGCACACATGTCGGTGCCCGGTTTGTTACCTGCGCGTGACAAATGCGCCTACCCAAAGTAGGGGCACAGCTACGTAGCGTTGAAGGTTACGGGTGAAACAGAACACATAAAAAGTCCCGCCACCATCGTGGCGAGCGCCCGAAAAGCCCGGACCGGGGAAAACATCCGGCACATCGCGATCTTGACGGTCTGGCAACGCGACGTGACGTTCGAGTCCGGTACCCTCGCTGGCGTGACGGACGGAATGCCTCTCATCGCCAAGGTCGCGACCTCCGTGTCGAAGACCGCGGCGGCGCTCTCCAGGGCCGCGGGCCGCGGCGACGGTTCGGTGATCGGCGGCTGGATCGGCCTCAAGATCGATCCCGACCTGCTGGCCCACCTCGCGGCCGGCCGTGCCGTCGCGCTCGTCTCCGGGACCAACGGCAAGACCACGACGACCCGTCTCACCGCGGCCGCCGTCGGTGTCCTCGGCCGGGTCGCCACCAACTCGTTCGGCGCCAACATGCCGACCGGTCACACCTCCGCGCTGGCCAAGGAGGGGCACACCCCGTTCGCGGTCCTCGAGGTCGACGAGCACTACCTGGCACAGGTCATCGACCAGACCCGGCCCAAGGTCGTGGCGCTGCTCAACCTCTCCCGCGACCAGCTCGACCGGGCCAAGGAGGTGGCGATGATGGCGCAGTTGTGGAAGACGGCACTCGCCGGCCACCCCGACATCAAGGTCGTCGCCAACTCCGACGACCCGATGGTGGTGTGGGCCGCCGCCAGCAGCCCGCAGGTCACCTGGTTCAGCGCCGGCCAGCGCTGGCTCGACGACTCGTTCGTCTGCCCGGAGAGCGGCCACCCGATCGAGCGCCAGCAGGGCGACTGGTGGTGCACCGGCTGCCCGCTGCGCCGCCCGCGCCCCCAGTGGGTCGTCGAGGACGAGGGCGTCATCGACCCCCGCGGCGACTGGCATCTGGTCAAGCTCCAGCTCCCCGGCCGGGTCAACATCGGTAACGCGGCAACCGCCCTGGCCGTGGCGGCCGAGTTCGGGGTCCGCCCGATCGAGGCCCTCCCCCGGCTCGCCCGGGTCGCGTCGATCGCCGGCCGCTACGCACAGGTCGACCGTGACGGCCGCAACATCCGCTTGCTGCTGGCGAAGAACCCGGCAAGCTGGTTGGAGGCCTTCGACATGGCCGACCATGCACCGACACTGCTCTCCATCAACGCGCGGGACCCCGACGGCCTCGACACCTCGTGGCTCTACGACGTCGACTTCTCGCCGCTGCGCGACCGCCCGGTGCTGATCACCGGCGACCGGGCCTACGACCTGGCCGTCCGGCTCCAGGTGAACCAGGTGCCCTTCCGGCACGTACAGAGTTTCGACGAGGCGCTGCGGTCGGTGCCGCCCGGCCGCCTCGAAGTGATCGCCAACTACACGGCGTTCCAGGACATCCGAGCGGAGTTGGACCGTGTCAACTGAGGCCCTGCGGATCGTGTGGATCTACCCCGATCTGCTCTCGACCTACGGCGACCGCGGCAACATGCTGATCCTCGCCCGGCGGGCCGCCGAGCGGGGCATCCCGGCCGAGACCTACGAGGTCCGTTCCGACCAGCGGATGCCCAACGGCGCCGACATCTACCTGATCGGCGGCGGTGAGGACGGCCCGCAGGCCCTGGCCGCCCAGCGCCTGCTCGCCGACGGCGGCCTCCACCAGGCCGTCGCCCAGGGCGCCTCGATCCTCTCGATCTGCGCCGGTTACCAGTTGCTCGGTCACTCGTTCTTTGCCAAGGGGGCCAAGTGCGCCGGGCTGGGACTGCTGGACATCACCTCCGACCGGGGCGAGACCCGGGCGGTCGGCGAGCTCCGCGGTGAGATCGACCCACGGCTCGGCCTGCCCGCGCTGACCGGCTTCGAGAACCACGGGGGGCGTACGCATCTGGGTGCCCACGCCGCACCACTGGCCCGGGTGACAGCCGGCATCGGCAACGACGGCCAGACCGAGGGCGCCTGGGCCGGCAAGATCCTCGGGACGTATTCGCACGGCCCGGCGCTCGCCCGCAACCCGGCGATAGCCGATCTGCTACTGCGTTGGGCGACCGGCGCGGATAGGCTTTCCCCGCTCGACGACACCTGGGCCGACCGGCTCCGATCCGAGAGGCTCGCCGCAGCGAGCCCCGCATGACTTGTCCATAACCGACGACAGTTGGGGCGGTAAGCCTGCATGACCGACAACCTGATCGCCCCGCGGGGCACCGACTCCGCGGACCCTCAGGCAGTTGAGCACGCCGGCCCCACCTCCGGATGGAAGCGTCGTTTCGTCCGGTTCGCCCTTCTCGGGGCGGGTGTCGGCGCCCTGGCCGGCATCGCCGCGGTCCTCCCACTGAAGGACATAGCCGAGACCCTGTCGGCCATGGGCCCGAGCGCGGTTCTCGCCGTCGCGGTCCTCGGCGGCATGCTGCTGTCGGTGTTGGTCCCCCGCACGCTGATCACGATGACCTGCGGCGCTCTGCTGGGCGCCGTGACCGGCGGCGCCGCGGCACTGGCCGCCGCGGTGATCGCCGCCGTCGCCACGTACTACGCTGGCCGCTGGGCCGGCCGCGGCGCCTTGCAGGCCCGAGCCGGCAGCCGTCTGGCCCGCCTAGACGGCTGGCTCAACCGCCGCGGCCTGGCCGCTGTCCTGCTGGTCCGTTTCCTCCCGCTGGCCCCGTTCGGCCTGGTCGGCTACGCCTACGGCACCACCAGCGTCTGCCGCAAGCGCTACCTGCTCGGCACCACGATCGCCGCCATCCCGTCGACGGTCACCTACGCCATCATCGGCGCCGCGGTGGCCGCACCGGGCCGGATGAACGTCCTGACCCTGGCCCCCGCCGTGATCAGCTTCATCCTTTCCACAGCGATCATCCTCCGCTGGCGCCACACTTCCCGCCGGGCCACCACCCCCGCCTGAGACCGGCCCACCGTCTGGCCCCATACCCTCACCGCCCGGCCCTCACCGCCTGGCCGGGCCCTCACCGCCTGGCCCCACACCTTCACCGCCCGGCCCTCACCGCCTGGCCGGGCCCTCACCTCCCAACCCAGCCCTCACCACCCGGCCCAGCCCTCACCACCCGGCCCAGCCCTCACCACCCGGCCCAGCCCTCACCACCCGGCCCAGCCCTCACCGCCCGGCCGGGCCCTCAACTCCCAACCCAGCCCCCAACGCCCGCCCAGCACTCACCACCCGACCCGGCCCAGCCCCCAACGCCCGCCCAGCACTCACCACCCGACCCGGCCCAGCCCTCACCGCCTGACCTGACGCCCCTGCCACCGTGCCTCGACGGCACCTGCGCTTACGACGCTCAACGACAAGGCGCCGCCGATGCCTGCCGCGTTCTCGCGGCAGAAGGCGGCCCGCCGCGGCGCCGTTCCCTCCCGGTAGACCGCGGTCCGAGGCAGCCTCTCCCCACGCGACGCCCCCTTTGCTGCCTCCACAGACCCGAAGAGCATCCCGACGCCCGGCGCCACCTCCGCATCACCGCGGACGCGCGGCACGACGCAAGCGTCTCCGCTGGGTACCGCTATCCCCGATCTGCGGCTCAAATGCAGGCGCCTATCACCACAAAACCACCCCTCTTGTACGGCCACCCCGCGCACAACAGCAATCGATCCCGTTCCCTGAGGTCAGCGCGGCGCATTCCCTGGTCAAGATCGAAAAGCGACCGCCGGGCTGGCTGCCCACTCACCGAAGCAACACCGGGTCAGCGACAGCGACGATCAGAGTGGGCGATCGCGGTTTGCAGGTTTCGTTGCTGTCACGCAATGCCGTGCTCAAGAGGTCTTGGGGGCCCGCAACATCTACCCGAGTGATCGATATCAGCCCACACCCGACGCAGGCACTCGAATGCAGCCCTGCTCCCGCAGGCCGAGCGACACCCCCGACACCCGAAGTCATCAGACGCCTCAACGCGGTGACCACCGACGTTCCCGGGCGAACCCCAGCGGATCTTGCCCGATTGACCACCGGAAGCGGTGGTCAATCGGGCAAGATCCGGCAGCGAGGGCGGTGAACGCTCACGGTCAGCGCACCGGGTGCGGTCACCGCCCATCCGGCTCGATTCTCGGCGCCCACCGATCTTCGCCGACCGCCCCCAGCGAAATCGATCCACTCAGGCCCCGCAGAGCCGGGTATCGATCACCCGGACGAGCATTACGGACCCGGAACCTCTTAACTTCGCGGCATTGCGCCATCACGTGGGTGGACGCACACGATCGAGGTTTGCGCGAGCTGGTCCTCGTGATAGCGAGGATGAAATCTCAAGATCGGGGATCGTGTGCGCCTGTCGTCACGTCGGCGTGCCCTGGCCGTGGTGACGACCAGCCAGTTACGCGAACCGCGGGCCGGCAGTCATGTCGGCTCCGCCTGAAAACTGACCACGTGGTTCCAGGTGAATCGGGACCACCTCCTGAAGCATCGGGAGGTGCTGAACGTGGAGGACTGGGCAGAGATCCGGCAGCTGCGGCGGTCGGAAGGGATGGCGATCAAGGCTATTGCCCGGCGGTTGAAGATGGCGCGGAACACGGTGAAGAAGGCCCTGGCCAGTGACAGTTCGCCGCGGTATCAGCGGGCACCGACGGGTTCGATCGTCGATGCGGTCGCGCCGCAGATCCGGGCGTTGCTGGCCGAGTTCCCGGACGTGCCGACCACGGTGATCATGGAACGGGTGGGATGGGATCGCGGCAAGACGGTGTTCTGCGATCGGACGCCGGACAGGCGAGGCCGAACACGCAAGGCCGAACACGCAAGGCCGAACACGCAAGGCCGAACAGGGCCGGGCAGGCGGGGCCGAACAGGCGGGGCCGAACAGGGCCGGGCAGGCGGGGCCGAACAGGGCCGGGCAGGCGGGGCCGAGCAGGCTGGCGGGGCCGGCGGGCTGGGTCAGAGGGTGGCGAGGTCGGTGAAGTAGGCGGGGTATGTCTTGGCGACGCACGCCGGGTCGGTGATCTCGATGCCGGGGGTTCGCAAGCCGATCAGGGAGAGGCTCATCGCCATGCGGTGGTCCTCGTAGGTGGCGAAACGTGTCGGGCGCGGAACTCCGGGGTGGATGGTGAAGCCGTCGGCGTCCTCGATGGCGTCGATGCCGGCTCGGCGGAGTTCGGTGACGACGGCGCCGACCCTGTCGGTCTCCTTGCCGCGGATGAAACCGATGCCCCGGACCCTGGTCGGTGAGTCGGCGAAGACCGCGACGGCGGCCAGGGTCTGTGCGGTGTCGGAGATGTCGGCCATGTCGACGTCGACCCCGTGGAGGCTGCCGGTGCCACGGACGGTCAGCGAATCCGCGGTACGGGTCACCGCGACGCCCATCCCTTCCAGGACGTCGGCGAACCGTACATCTCCTTGAAGGCTTGCCGTGCCCAGGCCGGAAACGGTGACCTGACCGCCGGTGATGGCCGCCGCACCGAGGAAATAGGACGCCGCGCTGGCGTCCGGCTCGATCGGGTAGCGGGCGGGCCGGTAGGCGCCGGCCGGGACGTGCAGACCGTCGACGGTGACGCCGAACGCCGCCATCACCGCCTTCGTCATCTCCACATAGGGCACCGACACCAGCGGTGACGTCAGGGAGACGGTGAGGCCACGCGCCATCAGCGGCCCGGCCATCAGGAGCCCGGAGAGGAACTGGCTGGAGATGTGGCCGCTCACGTCGACCGGGCCGCCGTGCGCGGGGCCGGTGACGGCGGCCGGCAGGAACCCGGGCGCGGCCAGCTCCTCGACCTCGGCGCCGATCTGCCGCAGCGCGTCGAGGACCGGGCCGAACGGGCGGGCCCGCAGCTGCTCGGTGCCGTCGACGACGGTCCGCCCGTGCAGCAGCGCCGCCGCCGGCAGGAGGAACCGCGACGTCGTCCCGGACTGGCGTGCGTCGATCGTGCCGGCGCCGCCCGCGGTCGCGGTGTCGATGCCGGTCACGGTGACGGTGCACGCCTGCTCGTCGGTGACGACGGTGGCGCCGAGAGCGGCGACCGCGCTCATCATGGCGCGGGTGTCGTCGGCGAAGAGCACCCCGGTCAGCGTGGACGTGCCGGGGGCGAGGGCGGCGCAGAGCAGTGCGCGGTTGGTGATGCTCTTGGAGCCGGGCGGCCGGACCGTCGCGTCGACGGGTGTGGTGAGCGGGGCGACGGCGAGCACGTCAGGCATGCCCTGATTCAAACAGGCGGACGGCCCGCCCCCGTACGCGGAGGCGGGCCGTACCAAGCAGTGGTCAGACGACGACGCTGACCAGGCGTCCCTTCACCACGATGACCTTCTTGGGCTCCTTGCCGGCCAGTGCCTCGGCGACGGCGGCCAGCGCGGCTGCCCGTACCTCGTCCTCGGTCGTCTCCGGGGAGACCTCGACCCGGCCGCGGACCTTGCCGTTGACCTGCACCGGGTAGGTGATCGCGTCGGCGACCAGCTGGGCGGGGTCGGCGACGGGGAAGGCGGTGTACGCCAGCGAGCCCTGGTGGCCCAGCTTGCCCCACAGCTCCTCGGCCAGGTGCGGGGCGAACGGCGAGATCATCAGCACCAGCGGCTCGGCCGCCTCACGCGACACCGTGCCCAGCGGGGTCAGCGTGTTGGTCAGCTCGATCAGCTTGGCGATCGCCGTGTTGAACCGCAGCTCCTCCATGTCCTCGCGGACGCCGGCGATGATCCGGTGCAGGACCTTGCGGGTCTTCGGGTCCAGCGGCTCGTCGGAGACCCGGGTGGCACCGGTCTCCTCGTCGACGACCAGACGCCAGGCACGCTGCAGGAACCGCTGCGAACCGACGACGGCGCGGGTCTCCCAGGGGCGGGAGACGTCCAGCGGGCCCATCGCCATCTCGTACACCCGGAACGTGTCGGCGCCATACTGCTCGCACATCTCGTCGGGGGTGACGACGTTCTTCAGCGACTTGCCCATTTTGCCGTATTCGCGGTTCACGACGGCGTCGCCGTGGTACCACTTGCCGTCGCGCTCGACGACCTCCTCGGCGGGCACGATCACGCCGCGCTCGTCCCGGAACGCGTACGCCTGGATGTAGCCCTGGTTGAACAGTTTCTTGAACGGCTCGAACGACGAGACGTGGCCCAGGTCGAACAGCACCTTGTGCCAGAAGCGCGAGTACAGCAGGTGCAGCACGGCGTGCTCGACGCCACCGACGTACAGGTCGACACCGCCGCAGTCGCCGTCGGCGCGCGGGCCCATCCAGTAGCTCTCGTTGGCCGGGTCGACCAGCTTGTCCTCGTTGTGCGGGTCCAGGTAGCGCAGCTCGTACCAGCAGGAACCGGCCCACTGCGGCATGGTGTTGGTCTCGCGGGTGTACATCTTCGGGCCGTCGCCCAGGTCCAGCTCGACCTGCACCCACTCCTTGATCCGGGACAGCGGGGTCTCCGGCTCGGTGTCCGCGTCCTCCGGGTCGAAGGTGCGCGGCGAGAAGTCGTCGGTGTCCGGCAGCACGACCGGCAGCATCGAGTCGGGCAGCGCGATCGGCAGGCCGGTCTCGTCGTAGACGATCGGGAACGGCTCGCCCCAGTACCGCTGGCGGCTGAACAGCCAGTCCCGCAGCCGGTACGTGGTCGCGCCCTGCCCCTTGCCCTGCGCCTCCAGCCACTCGATCATGGCGGCCTTGGCCTCGATGACGCCCTTGCCGTCCAGCCACTCGCTGTTGATCGCGGGTCCGTCACCGGTGAAAGCACCTTCAAAACCCTCAGGCGCTTCGACGGTACGGATGATCGGCAGCTGGAACACCTCGGCGAACGCCCAGTCGCGCTCGTCCTGGCCGGGCACCGCCATGATCGCGCCGGTGCCGTACCCGGCCAGCACGTAGTCGGCGATGAAGACCGGGATCCGTGTCCCGTTGACCGGGTTGGTCGCATAGGCGCCGGTGAAGACACCGGTCTTGACCTTGCCGTCAGCGGTCCGCTCCTCGTCGGTCTTGGCCGCCGCGGCCGCCCGGTAGGCGGTCACCGCCTCCGCCGGGGTCGCGTGCCCACCGGTCCAGGCTTCCTTCGCGCCGTCCGGCCAGACCGGCGGGACGATCCGGTCGACCAGTTCGTGCTCCGGGGCCAGCACCATGTAGGTGGCGCCGAACAGGGTGTCCGGACGGGTGGTGAAGACCTTGATCACGTCGTCGCCGGTGACCGGGAAGTCGACGTGGGCGCCGCGCGACCGGCCGATCCAGTTGCGCTGCATCAGCTTGACCGGCTCCGGCCAGTCCAGCGTGTCCAGGTCCTCGATCAGCCGGTCACCGTAGGTGGTGATCCGCATCATCCACTGCTTCAGGCTGCGCTTGAAGACCGGGAAATTGCCCCGCTCGGAGCGGCCGTCCGGGGTGACCTCCTCGTTCGACAGCACGGTGCCCAGGCCGGGGCACCAGTTGACCGGGGCCTCGCTCATGTAGGCCAGGCGGTGGTCGTCGATCAGCTGCCGCTTCTCGACGGCGGACAGACCGGCCCATTCAGGACCACGAGCGCCTGACTCGTACGAATCGATCAGCTCTTGAATGGGTCTCGCCTTGCCGACCGAGGGGTCGAACCAGGAGTTGAAGACCTGCAGGAAGATCCACTGGGTCCAGCGGTAGTAGTCCGGATCGGTCGTCGAGAACGACCGCCGGTCGTCGTAGGCCAGGCCCAGCCGCCGCAGCTGCTGCCGGTACCGCTCGACGTTCGCCGCCGTGGTGACCGCCGGGTGGGTGCCGGTCTGCACCGCATACTGCTCGGCGGGCAGGCCGAACGCGTCGAAGCCCATCGGGTGCAGCACGTTGAAACCGGCCTGCCGCTGGTAGCGGGTGTAGCAGTCGGTGCCGATGTAGCCCAGCGGGTGCCCGACGTGCAGGCCGGCGCCGGACGGGTACGGGAACATGTCCTGGACGTGCAGCTTGGGCGCGCCGGCACGCGGGTGCCCGGGATCGGCCAGCTCGCCGGTCGGGTTGGGCGCGTGGAACGTCCCGTTCGCGTCCCAGAAGTCCTGCCAGCGCCGCTCGATCTCGCCGGCCAGTGCTGCGGTGTATCGGAAGGGCGGGGTCTCGGTCTCGCTCATCTTCACCATCTCGTCTCGTCTTTGATCGGGAAGCTCCGAAGGGCACAAAAAAGCCCCTCGCACAGGAGGGGTTGCCGTGCCTGGTCCGCGATCGGTCAGCGGATCAGCACGGCCGGCTAAGGAGCAGAACGAACCGAGCCATGCGTGCATGGTACCCCTCGCCCATCACGGACGGCGACCGGTATGGCGGGCGCGTGACATACTCCCGGCTGTCCACAGGCGACCGGCCTGGGATGGCGGATGGCCCCTGTTCGTCCGAATCCCCCTCGATCAGGCCTTTCGGCGTTGCGCGCGGACGGGGCTAACCTGTGGGGACGGGCGGCGAGCGCCGGAGGCCCACGGCCGCTGGGCGCCCGCTACTTTACGGTGCCCTTGACGGTGGGTGATCTCCGCCCTACGGGGTAGACACGTTTTGGAGGAGGCCCGTGACAACGCCGACCTGGGGTGAGCCGGCAGGCCCGCTGACTAGCGCCGAGTTCCGCGCCGCGGCCCAAGCCATCATGGCCAACATCGAGCAGGTCATCGAGGGCAAGAGCGCGACGGTGCGGCTGGCGCTGGCGGTTCTGATCGCCGAGGGCCACCTGCTCATCGAGGACGTGCCGGGCGTCGGCAAGACGAAACTGGCGAAGGCGCTGGCCCGGTCGATCGACTGTTCGGTGCGGCGCATCCAGTTCACGCCCGACCTGCTGCCCAGTGACGTGACCGGCGTCAGCGTCTACAACCAGGAGACGCGGGACTTCGAGTTCAAGCCGGGCGCCGTCTTCGCCAACCTGGTGGTCGGCGACGAGATCAACCGGGCCTCGCCGAAGACCCAGTCCGCCCTCCTGGAGTGCATGGAGGAGCGGCAGGTCACGGTCGACGGCACGACCTACGAGCTGCAGGCCCCGTTCATGGTGGTCGCCACGCAGAACCCGATCGAGATGGAGGGCACCTACCCCCTCCCCGAGGCGCAGCGGGACCGGTTCACCGCCCGGATCGCGATGGGCTACCCGGATCCGCGGGCCGAGCTGGCCATGCTGAACACGCACGGCGACCACGACCCGCTCAACGACCTGCGCGCCGTCGCCGACGCGGCGATGGTCCGCCGGCTGATCGAGACGGCCCGCGCGGTGCACGCCGCCGACGCCGTCCAGCAGTATGCGATCGCCCTGGTCACCGCGACCCGTGAGGCCCCGGAGATCCGGCTCGGCGCGTCGCCCCGGTCCACGCTCCAGCTGCTGCGCACGGCGAAGGCGGTGGCCGCGCTCGAGGGCCGTGACTACGTGCTCCCCGACGACCTCCAGGCGCTGGCCGTGCCGGTCCTCGCGCACCGGATCATCCCGACCGCGGACGCGCAGCTCAACCGGCGTACGACGGACGCCATCGTCTCGGAGATCGTGCACCGGCTGCCGCTGCCGCACGCACGGAACCCCTACGACACCCGCGACGGCCGCGCCTCCTACGAGTCCCGGGGGCGGTGAGCATGCGGGAGGCGCTGCGGGGACTCACCACGCGCGGCCGCTCGTTCATCGCCGCGGCGGTCGCCGCCGCGGTCTCCGCGCTCATCCTCGGCGAGAGCGACCTGCTGCGGGTGGCCGTTCTGCTGGGCGTGCTGCCGCTGCTGGCCGCCTGGTATGTCGGGCGCAGCCGGTACAAGCTGGCCTGCACCCGCTCGCTGGAGCCGGCCCGCACCCCGGTCGGGTCCAGCGCGCGGGTCATCCTGCGGTTGCAGAACCTGTCCCGGCTGCCCACCGGCACCATGCTCCTGGAGGACCGCCTGCCGTACGCGCTGGGCAGCCGCCCCCGGGTGGTGCTGGAACGCCTCGGCGCGCACCAGGCCAGTTCGGTGGCGTACACGGTGCGGGCCGACGTGCGCGGCCGCTACCCGATCGGCCCGCTGATGGTCCGGCTCACCGACCCGTTCGGGCTGTGCGAGCTGACCCGGTCGTTCCCCAGCGTGGACCGGCTGACCGTGATCCCCCAGGTGTTCCCGCTCCCCCGTGTGCGCCTGGCAGGGGAGTACGCGGGCACCGGCGAGAGCCGGGCCCGGTCGGTGGCGGTGCACGGCGAGGACGACGCGGCCACCCGGGAGTACCGGCGCGGTGACGACCTGCGCCGGGTGCACTGGCGGTCGACCGCCCGTACCGGTGAGTTGATGGTCCGCCGTGAGGAACAGCCCTGGGAGAGCCGGGCCACGGTGGTGCTGGACACCCGGTCCTTCGCCCACCGTGGCGAGGGCCCGACCGCAAGCTTCGAGTGGGCCGTCTCGGCGGCCGCCAGCATCGCCGTCCACCTGCGCGAGGGCGGTTACAAGGTGCGCCTGGTGACCGGCTCGGGCACCGACCTCGACGCCATCGAGGGTGGCGGCGAGGGCCTGATCCTGGACACCCTGGCCGACGTGAAATCCGACCAGAACGGCGATGTGGCGGTGCTGATCGAGCACGTCCGCCGGCGCAACGACGGCGGCCTGATCATCGGCCTGTTCGGCGCCCTCACGGTGGCCGAGGCGGAGCTGCTCAGCGGCCTGCGCGGCAACGGCGCCACCTGCGTCGGCTTCGCGATCGACACCTCCACGTGGGTCCCGTCCGGGGTGGCCGAGGCCGAGCGCGAGCACGCGGCCGCGGCGCTGGCGCTGGTCCGGGCCGGCTGGCGGTCGGTCCCGGTGACACACGGTGACACCCTGTCGGCGCTGTGGCCGAGTGTGGCCCGCGGGTCGCAGGGCTTCGCCTACCGTGCCGCGATGGCGGAGACGACGGTCAGCGGGGTGATCCGATGACCGGGCGCCGCCGTCTCGGCCTGGTGGCCGCCGGAGCCACGCTGCTCGCCTCCGCCCCGCTCACGGTGATCTTCGAGTCGTGGACCTGGATCATGTACTGCCTGCTCACCGTGGCGCTGATCGAGGGCGCCGCGGTGGCCGCCCGCACGTTCCGGTTCCCCACCTGGGCGCAGGCGGCCGGCATGACGCTGGCCCTGCTGCTCGGGCTGACCTGGATCTTCCCCAGCGGGAAAGAGCTGCTCATCCCGCAGCCCGACACGTTCGCCCACTTCGCGGACCTGATCCGCCAGGCCGGCGAGGACACCCGGGCCTTCGGGGTGCCGGTCCCCGACCGGGACGGGCTGCTGTTCGTGGCGGTCCTCGGCGTCGGCGCGGTCACGATCGTGGTCGACCTGCTGACCGCCGTGTTCCGCAAACCGGCACTGGCCGGCCTGCCGATGCTGGCGATCTACTCGATCCCGGTCGCGGTCTACATCGAGAGCGTGTCGCCGATCCCGTTCGTCATCGGCGCGGCCGGCTTCATGTGGCTGCTCGTCGCCGACAACGTCGACCGGGTGCGCCGCTTCGGCCGCCGCTTCACCGGCGACGGCCGTGACGTCGACGTCTGGGAGCCGTCCCCGCTCGCCGCGGCCGGCCGCCGCATCGGGGTGGCCGGCATGCTCGTGGCCGTGCTGCTGCCGATCGCCGTACCGACCGTCGACGGCGGCCTGCTCACCCGGCTCACCCAGAGCGGCACCGGCACCGGCCCCGGAAACGGCCCCGGGAACAGCGGGCGGATCAACCTGTTCGCCTCGCTCAGCGGCCAGCTCAACCACACCACGACGATCCCCCTGCTCAAGGTCACCACCGATGAGCCGGAGCCGTTCTACCTGCGGTTCGCGATCGCCGACGTACTCACCGACAACGGTTTCGGCAACGAGTCGCCCCGGGGCGGCGGGCTGGGACTGGGCCTGCCCGACCCGCGACGGCAGGGGGCCACCCGGCTGAGCACCTTCACCGAGCACCACGCCCAGGTGGAGGTGACCAAGGACCTCCAGCAGAACATGGCGCCGCTGTACACGTACGCGATCGGGGTCAGCAACCTCAACGGCTCGTGGGCGTACGACCAGAACCAGCAGGTCCTCTACTCGAGCCGGACGACGACGCGCGAGCAGAAGTACGACATCACGTACCTGCGCGCCCGGTACACCGCCGACGAGCTCAAGCGGGCCCCGGCCCTGGCACCGACCGACGCGCTGATGGCCTACACCGCCACCCCCGGCGACGCCACGGTCGAGGCCGAGGTGGCCCGGCTGACCAAGGGCAAGACGACCGACTATGACAAGGTCCGGGCGATCTACAACTGGTTCTCGAAGGACAACGGATTCCGGTACAGCCTGGCCACCCAGACCACCGGCAAGGCCTCGGAGATCGCCGACTTCCTGACCAACAAGACCGGCTACTGCCAGCAGTACGCGGCGGCGATGGCCTGGATGGTGCGGGCGGCCGGGATCCCGGCACGGGTCGCGTTCGGTTTCACCCGCGGCACCCCGGCCGGTACGGGCGTCTACACGATCACCAACCGCAACGCCCACGCCTGGACCGAGGTCTACTTCCAGGGCTACGGCTGGGTGCCGTTCGACGCCACCCCGTCCGCCGGCGTGACCGGTTCTGCCCGCGGTGCCTCCACCTGGGCACCGGACGTCGACCGGCCCGCCCCCACCACGTCCACGTCGGCGGGCCCCGGCGCGGTCGTCCCCGACTCGTCCGGTGACCCGGGCGCCGCCAACGGCCCCGACAAGTCCGGCGTCGGCGAGGACCAGGGCGGGACGACCGGCCCGGCCACCGAGACGACCAACTGGACCGGTCTGTGGATCGCCGCCGGCATCGCTCTGGTGATCGCGTTGCTGCTGGTCCCGGCCCTGCGCCGGGTCATGGTGCGACGTCGCCGCCACGCCGCGACGGCCCCGGCCGCCGCCCCCGTGGTCGTGTCGGCCGAAGGTGTCACCGACCTCACCGTCACCAGCGAGACCGGTCAGGCACGCCAGGACGCCCACGCCGCCTGGGACGAACTGATCGACTCGATGGTCGACTTCCAGGTCCCGGTGGACCCGACGGAGACCCCCCGGGTGACCGCGCAGCGTCTGGTCCGCGACCTGTCGCTGACCGGCGACCCGGCCGAGGCGGCGACCCTCCTGGGCACCGCCGAAGAACGGGCCCGCTATGCCCGGCAGCCCCTCCAGGGCGCCGAGCTGCCGACAGCTCTCCGCCGGATCCGCTCGGGAATGTCCGGTTCCGCCTCCCGCAGGGCCCGCCTCCGCGCCACCCTGCTGCCACCATCGGTGCTGCTCAGCTGGCGTTTCGGCCTTGCCGAGTGGTCCACCCGCACCGCGGAACGCCTCGCCGGCCTCCGCGACTCCCTGACCCGCTTCAGTCCCCGACGCCTACTCAACCGAGCCCGCTGACCACCGGCGGGCTCGGCAACCCGCCGACCGGCTCTCCACAACCCTCGGACCGGCTCCAGAACCCGCCAGCCAGCTCCGCCGGAACGCGAAGGCGCCGTTTTCCGAAACGGCGCCTTTCGCTTCGGTACGGCCACCCGGTCCTACCGAAATCCATCCCGTCCCGAGCTACGACGCGACGTCTGCCATGCTCCCGGCCACAACGCGCCCGCCGCCCGTCCTTCCCGCCCGCAGCTTCCCACCCGCCTTCTCACCCGCAGCTTCCCAGCGGCCCTTCCCACCCGCCTTCTCACCCGCAGCTTCCCAGCGGCCCTTCCCCCCCGCCTTCTCACCCGCAGCTTCCCAGCGGCCCTTCCCACCCGCCTTCTCGCCCGCAGCTTCCTACCGACCCTTCCCGCCCGCAGCTTCCCACCCGCCGACCTTCTCGCCCGGCGCCAGCCGTTCGGAGCGGGCCCATTGCCGGAACCGTTGTGCCGGCTGATAGCGCAAGGCCCCGCAGTCAGAAGTTCCGGGTGTCGACAACACTCGTCCGGGTGATCGATACGGCTGGAACCGGCTTCCCGGACGGGCCTGAGTCGACCGATGTCGTTGCCGGCCGTCGGCGAGATCTGTGGCGCCGATCGGTGGTCCCTCTGAATCGGGTCCGGATGGCAGTTGATCAAGCCCCCATGCGCTCAGCGCGAACGTTCACCCGGGCCGTCCTGGCGGATCTTGCCCGATCGACCACCGCTTCCGGTGGTAAGCCGGTCAAGATCGGCCGGAGCCGACGCGGATGTATGGCCGGCGGAGCCACAGGGCGGCCCGGCGAAAAAGGCAGGCAGGCCGCAAAGAGCTGCGTGCAAGAAAATGGATAAAAAGCTATGTAAGGTGCGGTCCCTACGTGAACGGCAGGAACGAGGAGCGGGGGTGGGCCACGGAAGGCAGCCAGCGGGTGGCCGGGTGGGCGGGCATGAGCGTGCGGAGCACAGACGACAGGCATGAGCGTGCGGAGCACAGACGACAGGCATGAGCGTGCGGAGCACAGACGACAGGCATGGGCGTGCGGAAGCACGACGACGGCGGCCGGGATCGGCCGCCGTTCGTCGGGAGCCGGCTCAAGTCCGGCTCGGCTGGGTCAGCGATGCCCCTCCGGGCGCTGACGCCAGCGATCCTCGAGACGCTCGAGGAAGCCGCCACTCTTGCGGCCCTGGCGGGTGCGTCGTGACGCGGTGCCGCCGACGGATTTCAGGTCGGGTGTCTGGATGCGGCGGCGCGACTGCATCGCGAAGGCCGCCGATCCGAGCATGACGACGAATCCGGCGACGCCGAGCGGCGTGTTCTGGCTGACGGCTCCGTAGACGAGCAGCGCCAGACCAAGGGCGATCACGAACGCGGCAACGAGGAGCCGGCGCCGTGCGTGGAAACGCGGGTCGCTGGCCCGCACAGCCGAGGCGAACTTGGGGTCCTCGGCAAGCGACCGCTCGATCTGATCGAACAGCCGCTGCTCGTGCTCCGAGAGCGGCACGGCATTCCTCCCCGGGCGCATGTCCGACTCCGTAGTGGGGTCGGGGTGGTGCAGGTGTGGTGATGCGGGGCAGCCGTCGGCTGCCTTATCACGCAAGTCTACGAGCGGCTTGGCGGGTCGGAAAGCGGGACGACCGCCGAGTGCGGGTGATTTTCCATGTCCGGAAGATCGGTTCGTCCCAAAAGACCGATCACCTGACCACACAACGCGTCCGTCACCGCAGCATGTGGCCCTGATCACGCGCCGTGAGCTGCCTCAACACATGATCGGTAGAGTTGCCGCGGCAAGGTGGACAAATCGACTGACGCAAATAGATCTTATCGGGCGATCAACAGCGGGACGGTCATCTCGGCCGCCGTGACCGACCCGTGGTAGGCGACCAGCCGACCGGCCATCGGCGGCTCCCAGCCGGATGCCACGACCACCGCCCGGTTCCGGCAGAGGACCACCACGTCACCGATCCGGCCCGCGTGGGCCGGGGCCACTGGGCCGTACCAGCCCTCGGCGATCACCTCGTCCCGGCACATGACCCGGGCGTCCGCGCCGAGCACCTCCCGCCAGGTGGCCAGCACGTCGTCCAGCGCTCCGTCGAGAACGTGCAGGTAGCGGGCCCGGGGCTCACCGGCGACCGCGGCCAGCCCTGCGGCGAGCGGCCCGATGGCCAGGTCGTAGCGCTCGGCGGGCACGTTGAGCTGCCCGTGGTCGGCGGTCACCAGGAGCGCGGCACCCGGCGGCAGTTCGTGCACGAGCTGGTCCAGGATCGCGTCGACGCCACGTGCCGCCTCTTCCCAGGCCGGGGAGGCGACACCGTCCTCGTGGCCGGCCCGGTCGAGATCGGGGTGGTAGCCGTAGACGAGACCCGGACCGGAGCGCAGCGCCGCCAGCATGCCCTCGGCGACGGCCGGACCGTCGTCGGCCACGTGGTAGCGCGCACCCCGATTGGCGGCCACACTCAGCCCGGTGCCGCGGTAGAGCGAGCGACTGACCAGGGTGACCGCGACTCCGGCGGCGGCAGCGGTCTCGAAGGCGGTCGGGACGGGCTGCCACTGGTAAGGGTCGGGGTCGTCACCCCAGTGGATGTGATTGAGGGTCCGCCCGTCCGGGCGTCGGACGGTGAACCCGAGGACCCCGTGCGCGCCCGGTGGAACACCGGTGCCGACCGTGACGAGACTGACCGGAGTGGTGGACGGAAATCCCGCAGTAAGCGATAAGTCTGAAATGTCGGATAAAGCCGCCAGGGTGGGCGCGAACGGCGCGGCCGTCGGCAACTGGTACGCCCCGAGGCCGTCCACGAGCAGCACCCCGACCCGATCCACACCGGCCAGCCGCTCACCGAGACCGAGGACGTCCACCGCCCCCGAAACCCCCAGAACAGCCGACAAGCTCGGCATCAGATCAGCCAGGCTCCCGGCACCATAGGCTGGCGAAACCGGACGAAAAGCCTCAACCGGCAGCCCGTCGTCGGGCACCGGCGGCAGCTCCCGCCCGCCAGCGGACGACGAGCCAGAGAACGGCACACCTGAAGAGGGCGAACCCGGGGAAGGCAAACCGGAAGAAGACACGCCCGAAGACGACGAACCCGGGGAAGGCAGACCGGAAGAAGACACGCCCGAAGACGACGAACCCGGGGAAGGCAAACCGGAAGAAGACACGCCCGAAGACGAGCCAGAGAACGGCATGCCGGAGGAAGGCGAACCGGAGGAAGGCGAACCCGAGGAAGGCTCGCCCGGGCCGGCGGTCACGACAATCCGGCGGCCGGACGGCGGGCGAACAGGTGCAGCTGGGACGCGACATCCCGGAACGGCGCGCGGCCGCTCAGCGCCAACTCCAGCTCGAGGACGGCCTGCGGATCCTCTTCGAGCACGGCGGCGGGCAGCAGGTCGGCCACCACCCGTACCCCCTGGGTGTCCTCGACCTCCAGCCCGGCGACGGTGAGCAGATCGGTGGCGCCCGCGGCGTCGTAGCGGCGAAGCAGCGTGTCGCGCGGCCCGGCCCGGCCCGCCGGGTCGGTGACCAGCGCGGACGCCGCCTTGAGGTGCCCGTTGACGGCCCGCCCGAGGACGGCCGCGGCCCGCCCGGCGACCAGGACGCTGACCGCTCCGCCCGGGCGGAGCGCGGCGGCGATCGCGGCGACCACACCGGCCGGGTCGTCGACGACCTCGAGGACCGAGTGGCAGAGGATGAGGTCGGCGCTCGCCGGGTCGACGAGCGAGGCGAGCGCGTCGCCGTCGCCCTGCACGGCGCGGACCCGGTCGGCGACGCCGGCGTCGGCGGCGCGGCGGGTCAGGGCGGCGAGCGCGTCGGGGCTGGCGTCGATGACGGTGACGGTGTGGCCGGCCTCGGCGAGGGGCACGGCGAAGCCGCCGGTGCCGCCGCCGACATCGAGCACGGTCAGCTCGCGGCCGGCCTGCCGGTCCAGCTCACGGCGGAGCACGGCCCAGACCGCGGCGGTGCGGGCCGTGACGTGCGGCCGAACGGTGCGCGCAGAAGTTTCCACGCGAGCAGCCTATCGGCGACGTCCACCTAAAAGTCGAAGAGGACACCGGTGGCGCGGGTCATCTCGCAGCTGTTGCCGAAGGTCTGCCGCCACTTCACCAGCTTGCCGCGCCAGGTGCCGTCCATGCTGGCCGTGACCGGCTGGTAGAGCAGTATGCAGAGCGAGTCGCCGCCCTTGAGGTTGGCCGGGTCGCCGCCGGCGCCGCGCAGGGTGGCGCAGGCCTGACCGGCCCTCGGGTGGTCGCCTCCGGCCGGGCCGCAGGTGAGTCTCACCGACTTGGCCTGGTAGGAGAGTGTGAGCTGGGACGGACCGGCTGCCGCGGCCGGTCCGGTCGGTCCGGCGAGCACGGCGAACGCCGTGGTGAGACCGATCAACGTACGGATCATGATGCACCCCCGGATGACATTCGCAGTGCACCGTACACCGCTAAAGGTGCAAATCACCGGAAATCGCGTGAGGTCGAGGCGACCGGCGGGGACACCGCGTCGAGCCGGTCCGCGACCAGGTTGATCACCCCCTCCACCTTCTCCACGCGCCCCCGCACCAGCAGCGCCGTGCTGGTCCGGGCCACTTTCCGGAAACGCAGCCACAGCCCGGGCGAGCAGGTCACGTTCAGCATCCCGGTCTCGTCCTCCAGGTTCACGAACGTCACCCCGCCCGCCGTCGCCGGCCGCTGCCGGTGCGTGACGATCCCACCGACCCGCACCCGGGTGCCGCCCTCCACGTCGGCCAGATCCGCGATCGTCAGCGCCCCGGCCCGGTCCAGCTCGGCCCGCAGGAACCGCGCCGGGTGCGTCTCCGGCGACAGACCGGTCGCCCACACGTCCGCGACCAGCACGTCCACGTCGCTCATGCCGGGCAGTGTCGGCGCCTCGACGCCGGTCACCGTCCCCGGGAGGCGATCCGGTTTGTCCTGGGCGGCCGCTCCCGCGGCCCAGAGCGCCTCACGGCGCGACAGCCCGAAACCCGCGAAAGCGTCGGCGGTGGCGAGGGCCTCCAGGTGTCCGGCAGAGCATCCGGTACGCCGTGCGAGATCAGTCATTGACCGATAAGGACCATGGGTACGCCGTTCCCGCTCGATCTTCTCAGCAAGCTCGGCTCCGATCGTACGAATGCGGGAAAGCCCTTGCCGGACCACCGGGCCGCCGAGCCCCCACACCTGCGGTGGCTCGCCGGCGGCGCTGCGATGCCGGCTCGCCGGCGTCGTCTCCAGGGTCGCCGCCGCGTCGCTGAGGTTGATGTCCGGCCGCCGCACCTCGACACCGTGCCGTCGCGCGTCGTCGACCAGCGTCTGCGGTGAGTAGAAGCCCATCGGCTGGGCGTTGAGCAGTGCCGCGCAGAACGCCGCCGGGTGGTAGCGCTTGAGCCAGGCGCTCGCGTAGACCAGGTACGCGAAGCTCATGGCGTGGCTCTCCGGGAAGCCGTAACTGGCGAACGCGGCGAGCTTCACGAAGAGATCGTCGGCGAGCGCACCGGTGATCCCGTTGGCGGCCATCCCCTCGTACAGTCTGTTTCTGATCCTCTCCATCCGCTCCATGGAGCGTTTCGAGCCCATCGCGCGCCGCAGCTGATCGGCCTCCGCCGGGTCGAAGCCGGCGACGTCGATCGCCAGCTGCATCAGCTGCTCCTGGAAGAGCGGCACCCCCAGCGTCTTGGCCAGGGCGTTCTCCATCAGCGGATGCGGCACATCGGGCTTCTCCAAACCATTCTTGCGACGGATGTACGGGTGGACCGAACCACCCTGGATCGGCCCCGGCCGGATCAGCGCCACCTCGATGACCAGGTCATAGAAGACACGCGGCTTGAGACGGGGCAGCGTGGCCATCTGCGCGCGGCTCTCCACCTGGAAGACACCGACCGAGTCGGCACGGCACAGCATGTCGTAGACCTCGGGGTCGTCGAGCGGCATCGTGCCGATGTCCAGCTCGTCGTCGATCATGTCGTAGGCGTAGTGCAACGCCGACAGCATGCCCAGCCCGAGCAGGTCGAACTTGACCAGGTCGACGGCGGCGCAGTCGTCCTTGTCCCACTGGAGCACGGTGCGACCGGGCATCCGGCCCCACTCGACCGGGCAGACCTCGATGATCGGGCGGTCGCAGATGACCATGCCGCCGGAGTGGATGCCCAGGTGACGGGGGAAGTCCTGCACCTCGTTCGCCGCCGCGGTGACATTGTCCGGAATGTCCTCGGAAGTCGCCACGTCACCCCAGCGGTCGATCTGTTTGCTCCAGGCGTCCTGCTGGCCCGGGGAGAACCCGAAGGCCCGCGCCATGTCCCGGACCGCCGATCGGGGACGGTAGGAGATCACGTTCGCCACCTGGGCGGTGTGCTCCCGGCCGTACTTCCGATAAACGTGCTGGATCACCTCCTCCCGCCGGTCGGATTCGATGTCCACGTCGATGTCCGGTGGGCCGTCCCGTTCCGCGGTGAGGAACCGCTCGAAGAGCAGCCGGTGCTTCACCGCGTCGACATTCGTGATGAACAGCGCGAAACAGACGGCGGAGTTGGCGGCGGAACCTCGGCCCTGGCAGTAGATCCGCTCCTGCCGGCAGAAATCGACGATGTCGTACACGACCAGGAAGTAGCCGGGAAAACCCAGCTCCTCGATCATGCGTAGCTCGTACTCGAGCTGGTCGTAGGCCTTGGGGTTGTCGCGATAGCGAACCGCGGCACCCCGCATCGTCAACTCGCGCAGCCAGCTCATCTCGGTGTGACCCGGCGGCACCGGATAGTCCGGCAGGCTCGGCGCCACCAGATCCAGGTCGAAGGAGAGGCCGTCGCCGTACATCGCGGCGTTCTCCACCGCCCCCGGATAGTCGGCGAACCGGCGGGCCATCTCGTCGCCGCTTCGCAGGTGGGCGGCACCGGCCGCGGGCAGCCAGCCGTCCATCTCGTCCAGGCTGCGGCGGGCCCGGACCGCGGCCAGGGCGGTCGCCAGCCGATGCCGGGACGGTGCCGCGTAGTGCACGTTGTTCGTCGCCACCACCTCCAGGCCACGGTTGCGGGCCAGGTCGAACAGGACATCATTGCGATCAGCGTCGTACGGGTCCGCATGATCGGTGAGTTCGACGGCGACGTTCGGGGCGCCGAAGTTCGCCACCAGACGGTCCAGTTCGTACGCCGCCGCCTCGACTCCCCCGGTGGCCAGGGCCAGCGGAACCGTGCCCTTGCGGCAGCCGGTCAGCACCAGGACGTGGTCACGCAGCAGCTCCGCCGCCTGCTCCAGGCTCCCGTAGTCGGGCCGGCCCTTCTCCCCGCCCCGCAACTGGGCCTCGGAGATCACCCGGGCCAGCCGGGCGTACCCCTCGTGGCCGTGCGCCAGTGCCAGCAGATGCGGGCCCTCCGGGTCCGGCTCGCCACTACGCGGACGGGTCAGGCCCAGCGACAACTCGGCCCCGAAGATCGTCGGCAGTTTCAGCTCACGGGCCGCCTGCGAGAACCGGACCACGCCGTACAGGCCGTCGTGGTCGGTCACCGCCAGCCCGGTCAGGCCCAGCCGCGCCGCCTCCTCGGCCAGCTCCTCCGGATGGCTCGCCCCGTCCAGGAAACTGAAATTGGTGTGGCAGTGCAGTTCGGCATACGCCGTCCGGCTCTCCGACCGCACCAGGCCCGGCGCCGCCCGGTACGGCTCCCGCTTCCGGCTCCACGCCGGCGAGTCCCCACCGTCCCCGTCGATCGCCAGCGGATCCACCACGGTCCGCCCGGACAGCGCACTCTCCAGCTGTGACCAGGGGATGTCCGGATTATTGAAGCCCATCGCCGCACACCTCAGTCATAGATCGCCTCCACCGTCCAGTGGCCGCCGGCCAGGGACAGCAGCAGCGCCCGGCCGTCCTCCAGCACCACCTGGAAACGGGCCCGGCGACGTGCCTCACCCGGTGACCACCAGCGCTCGTCCACCGGCCACGGACCGGCCCAGCCGACGATCGTCACCGTCTGACGACGGTCGATCCGCAGGACCGTGGGGTCGCCGGTCAGTTCCAGGCGGGCGCTCACCCCGACCGGGGCGCCGGTCCCGTCGTACACCACCGCGGGCAGCGGAGGTACCGGGACCACCGCCGGCGCGGGCCGCGGCATCCGTCCCGGCCACGGTGGCAGCGGCGCCGGCCGGGCCGTCTTACCGCGCCGCCGCTTCCGCCCCACCTCGATCATGGTGAAGCCGCCTCCCCCGGGCGTCTCGGTCACCGCGAGCTGCTCGATCACCGCGGGCTGCTCGATCACCGCGAACTGCTCGGCCGTCTCGGCCCGGTCCAGCAACGGGACCGTGTCGATGCCCGGAATCGGCTCTGTCTGCTCCGCGGCCGGCCGCTCCGGCTCCCGCTCGTCCCCCCACGGCACCAGCCGCACCTGATCATCCGGCGACCGCCCGCCCCCGAGTACCGCGGTCAGCACCGAACCCGGCCCGAGCAGCCCCTGCACCCGGCTGAACGCCCGATGCGCCCGCTCCCGCGCCTCCCCGGTCTCACCCCACAGCCCCGGTTGCATCCCGGCATGGGCGAGCACCCCGTCCGGCACCAGCCGCAGTCGCACCAGCCCCGCGGTCGGCCGGGGCCGCTGCCCGCGCCGGGCCCCGGTCAGCCACCCGTCCAGCTGCCAGCGCACCCGTTCGGCGATGGCCGCGGACGTCAGCATCCCGTCGTGCCGCCACACCCGGAACAGCTCCTGACCGTCCGCGGTGACCGCCTCGATCCCCAACCGGGTGCACGCCAGCCCATGCCCGGCGAGCCGCTCGTGCAGCCTCTCGGCCAGCACCCGCCCGGCGAACGCGGCCACATCCACCCGGTCCAGCGTCTCGTCGTAGGTCTCCTCGACCGCCAGATCCGGAGGCGGCTTACGCACCGCGAGCGGCCGGACATCCCCACCCGACGCGAGCCGGTGCGCCAGCGCCCCCTCGAACCCGAACCGGGTCAGCACGTCACCCGGCGGCAGAGCCGCAAAATCCCCGAGGGTCGCCACCCCGAGACGCTTCAGCAGGTCCGTGAGCTCAGGTTCTTCAAGGGCCTCAATGGGTACGGACGACAGGAACGCCCGGCTACCCCCAGCCTCCACGACTCGCCCGGTACGCGCGGCGATCCCGGCGGCGAACACTCCGTCCGCGATCCCGATCTGGCTCTCCACCGCACAGGCCAGCGCCACCTGCTCGACGATCCGCTCAGCGGCGGCCTCCTCCCCGCCGAAATACCGGGCCGGCCCACGCACCGCCGCGGCACACACGCCCGGCCGCAGCACCTCGACGCCCGCCACCACCTCTTCCACGGCCGCGACCACCGGCTCGAACGCCCGGGCATCCCGCCCCGGATCGTGCTCCACCACGACGAGCTGCGGACAGCGTCCCTGAGCATCCCGGCGCCGCAGCCCCCGCCGGACCCCTTCCCGCCGGGCCGCCTCGGAGCAGGCCAGAACCCGGTTCCCGGCGAACACCGCGACAGGTTCCGAAGCCACCACACCCGCCACGATCTCCGCGGCCACGACAGGCCAGTCCGGACACCAGACCAGCACCGTACGAACCCCCGCCTCCACCAGTCCTCCCCACTCCCGCCCTCACCACAGCCCACCGCCGCCCCACCGTCGACCTCTGGTAGCCCACCGCAGCCCACCGTCGCCCCGTGGCAGCCCACCGCATGCCACCGTCGACCTCTGGTAGCCCACCGCAGCCCACCGTCGCCCCGTGGCAGCCCACCCCATGCCACCGTCGGCTCTTTGGTGGGCTGTCGCAGGCCGCCCACGCGTGTACCGCGCACCTCATGAGAAGCGGGCGTACATGACTGCCGCATCGGAATCACTCCCGCCCTGCCGGTGGCGGGCAGACGGACAACGAGGCCGACACACGTTCCCTGCCCTCGGAAGACCTCACGGCATCGGCAGCAGACCGGGATCCCACCACCGGGGACGAACCACCATCGGGCCGCGGCCGCACCGACCCCACACCGTCCTCGGCCCGTGCAGGGGCAGGCGGAATCACGACGGAACGAACCGAGACACCCGGCATCCACATCGTGATCTGCCGTGGCCGGGCAGCCGCACCCCGTCCCTGGGCTACGACGGTGACCTCACGACGACGCAACCGTCCCCGGCCGGAACCGAGCCCCTCCCAGTGCCCCTCACCGACACGCAGGTTCACATCCGCACCGGCCCAGTCACCGAACGGCACCAGCAGACTCCCCCGCTGCCGGGCCCGAGCCGCCAACCGGCTGACGATCGACGACGACACCGGCCCGGGAACAGCCGCGACCACCACATCCACACCGTCGATCAGCGCGGCCACAACGGTCGGCCAGTCCGGCCCCGGATCGGGAACGAGCGCCAGCCGCTCCAGCACGATGCCGCTCTCCGCCGCGGCGACAGCCCCCAGCGAAGGCATCCCGACAACAGCGCACCACGACCCGTTCCGCGATGCGGCAGCAAGCAGAGCCAGCATCAGCGAGGTCCCCCCACCAGCCGAAACCCCTGCCGCCGCACCCGATCCTCCAGGCGCACCGGCCACCACCGACAGCCCTCGCCCACCAGCCACAGCAGACAGCCCAGCATTCCCCACCGACCCGGCCGCCACCACCGAACCGGGCGCCCCCGACAGCCTCGAACCGGGCAACCCGGCGCCACTGGGCAGACCGGCGCCACTGGGCAACCCGGCGCCACTGGGCAACCCGGCGCCACTGGGCAGACCGATGCCGTTGAAGAGATCAGCGCTATCGAGCCGAGGCGCGCTTGCGGGAAGAGGCCTACGACCCGGCGTCGGCACAGCGGCCGATGACCGGCCCAAAGCCGATGACCGACCCAGAGACGATGACCGGCCCGGAGCGGTCGTTGTGTCCGCTCCGGCCGGCGAGATGCCACGGCCTGCAGATCTGTCCAGCCGGGTCGACGTGCCCGCGCTGGATGCCCTGCCCGGGTTAGGCCGTGACATGCCCACACCGGTAGGCAGGATCTGTCCGTTGGCTACGGATACGGTGCTGCCCCGGCGCAACCCTCGTCCCGGCAGCAACCCACTCAACTCCGCCGCCACCGGCAGCATCCGGTCCACATCCGACTCGTCGGTTCCGCTAGCCGTGCGGACCAGTCCCACAAGGGCGTTCGCACCACTGATCATGCGCCCTGCCACGTCATGCCTCGCTTTGCTGCTCCCCGTCAAGCGCTACCGAACAGGCAACCCCCAGCCACGCGGACAGACCCTCACCAGCACCACTACAACCGACCCGTCATCCACACCACTCACCCTGGGAAGCCGGCGCCACAGTCGCCAAAGGACAGAAGCAACCGAAAATCCGTTCGAGCCGTAGACGACTCGAACCGGAAACCGCCCAACCAGCGGGCATCCCCAGGTACTCAAAGGCCCTCAGAGGTGACCGAAGCCGATCTCCGTCAAGGCGCGGGCCACACATTCCGCCGGACCCGCACGGACGCGGATGCTGCCGCCGACTCTGATCCGGTGGCTTCACAGCCGAACAAAGACGCGCAGCAGAGCACCGCCTCGTCAGCTGAACAGGCCGGCCCTCTCACCACTTGCCGAGAGGGCCGAGGGTCTACGGCCGTTGGAGGGCGGAGGGTGTTTACCTATGGGGAAGGACGCGGCGGACAAAGACGTCGAGGATGCCACCGCCGGAACCGAGCAAGGATGTGCGGTCAAAAACAACGACACCGGATATGCCGCCGCCAGGAACGGACGAGAACACACGGCCACAAACCGCGACACCAGATATGCCGCCGCCAGGAACGGACGAGAACACACGGCCACAAACCGCGACACCAGATATGCCGCCGCCAGGAACGGACGAGAACACACGGCCACAAACCGCGACACCGGATGTGCGGCTGGCGGGAACAGACGAGAGGGCGTTGCCGCAGGGTGTGAGCGACTATGCGCAGTCACCGGGCCGGATTGCGTGGTCCTGCGGGAAGGCGGAAGAGACGCGGCCGGGGAGGCGGATGCGGTCATGCGGCCAGTGAGCGTTGTCATGCGGCCAGTGGGGGCTGGTAGGAAAGACCCAGGGACGCCTGGACCACAGTGACGAACTGCTCGGCCGCACGTAGGAGGTCGTTGGCCTCGCGGGCACTCACCACGTGTGGGATGCCGGCCTCGGCGGCCGCGCGCTTGCTGGCGCCGAGAGCGAAATAGCCGGCCCAGTCGCTGAACTCGGGCGCGACCAGGACCAGCAGCGACCAGGCGCTGGTGGCGCGGGCTCGGCGACCGGGTGCGGAAGGGCGGGCACGCGCGGCAATCACCGCCGCGGCTGCCCGCAGGGCCGCCAGATGGGCCGTCGCGTAGCGCAAACCGTCAGGCGTGGTCCTCGCCGCCTCGATCAAGCCCTCGTGGGCGATCGCCAGCAATTGGGCGGGAGTGCGGTGGGGCAGCATGTGAGCCGGGACCGTGAGCGCTTCCACACGGGAGGCCTCACCAGCCGCCGGGCCGGACGTTGTCGAACTGGACACAGCCGGGCCGGACGTTGTCGAAGTGGACACCGCCGGGCCGGACGTTGTCGAAGTGGACACCGCCGGGCCGGACGTTGTCGAGCTGAGCACTGCCTGGCTAGGAGTTGCCGGACCGGGTAGAGGTGAGCCGGTGCGCGGGGTGTTGGTGCTCGCCATCGTCGTTTCTCCTCGCTCGTTCCGCATCCGACGTTGGTTGGTCGAACCGATCACTGCGGAGGAAGACGCAGCAGGCCGTGACCGGCCAAGCCGGAACCCGGGGCTCCGACGGGCGGTCGGGGCCCCGGTGGACGGCCCGTGGGCCGCCCGACGGCAAGCCGGCCAGGTGTGAAGCTTCCCCACACCACACCCGGCCGGCACCGCCGGCGGGTCCGTCGCCCGCCACCGGGGGTCGGGGGCAGCGAGCGACGGCCTGCCTGAACGTGGCCCGGACCCGCGAATGCCCGGACCACGTGTGCGGCGCTTCGCGGGCGCCACACCCGGGAGACGAGCCGCGAAACACGCTCCCGGAGTCGAACGAACACCCTTTCGAACATTCGTTCTAACTACCGCAGAGACTAACACCCCCCTACGACAAAAACGCAACCTTCGGGGTGCCGCGCCACCAGCTTTTTCGAACGGATGATCGACAGCACGTAGCGGCGTGCGTCACAGACAGCCGAGCGCCGGAGCTCTTCCCGCATATACCCCCCAGGGGTATTTTGGAGCCAGAGTGGAGGGAGAAGACCCATGACCGACAGCACGCACGGATCCGCTTCGTGGCGGATGGCGATACAGGCGACACTGCACTGCCTCACCGGGTGCGCCATCGGCGAGGTGCTCGGCATGGTGATCGGCACCGCGCTCGGCTGGAGCACCGGGTCCACCGTGGCTCTCGCGGTCGCGCTGGCATTCGTCTTCGGCTATGCGCTGACCATGCGGCCGCTACTGAGCTCCGGCATCGGCCTGCGTGACGCGCTGAAGGTGGCGCTCGCCGCCGACACGGTGTCGATCATCGTCATGGAGATCGTCGACAACACGGTCATGGTCGTGGTGCCCGGCGCGATGGAGGCCGGTCTGGCCAGTGGGCTGTTCTGGGTGTCGCTCGCGTTCGCTCTGGCGGTGGCCTTCGTGCTGACCGTGCCGGTCAACCGGTGGCTGATCGCCCGCGGCAAGGGCCACGCGGTCGCGCACCAGCATCACCAGAGTCACGGCCCACAACACCAGAAGTAGGACCGACAACACCAGAAACAGGACCGACAAAACCAGAAACAGGACCGACAACGCCAGAGACAGGACCAATAGCACCAGGAGCACCCAAAGCACTAGAGGATGGGGTGAACGGTGCGGCCGGGACAACGCCCGGCCGCACCGTCACCTTTGTGAACCGGTTACTTCAGCAGGGCCTTCATGGTGGCGATCTCCGCCTTCTGGTCGGCGACGATCTTTGTGGCTAGAGCCTTGGCCTCGGGGTTGGCACCGTTGGCGATCTGGGCCTCGGCCATCGTCACGGCACCCTCGTGGTGGGCGATCATCATGGTGAGGAACCGGGTGTCGAAGGCCGCACCGGTGGATTCGGCCAGCTTCGTCATGTCGGCGGCGGACATCATTCCCGGCATCGACTCGTGGCCGGTGCCGTGACCGTCGGCGTTCGTGACGGGTGGCAGGCCCCAGTCCGAGAGCCAGCCGGTCATGGTGGCGATCTCCGGGGTCTGTGCGGCTTCGATGGTGGCCGCCAGTTCCTTCACCCGGGGGTTGGAGGCCCGTTCGGCGGCGAGGGCCGACATCACGACCGCCTGCTGGTGGTGGACCGTCATGTGCTCGGCGAACGCCGCGTCGGCTTCGTTGAACACCGCCCCCGGGGAAGCCGGCACGCCGGCATCAGGAGAGGCTCCACCGGAGTGGCCTGCGGGCGCACCGGAGGAGCCGCCATTGTGGCCGGAGGACGCACCGGAGGAACCGCCGGCGGAACCGTCGGACGAATGATCGCCACCGCTACAACCGGCGACGGTGAGGGAGAGCGCAAGGAACAGGGCACCGGCCGGGAGGGCACGGCGCAGCAGCGTACGGGTCATCGGGTTTCGGGCCTTTCGCATCGGAGACGGACAAGCGGGCGACAAATCCCGCTATATGCGCATCACCGAGACCGAAGCCAAGCGTAAGCCGACGCCACGCCGAGGCGGCCCCCGCGAGATCACCCGCCCGGCGGAGGGCACCCGCATCGCCCCGAGCCCGCCAGCCCTCCACCACAGCAGCCAGGCCAGCAGCAACACCGCCACGGTCAGCCCGACGAGCACCGCCAGACAGACACGCCATGCCACACCGTGCCCGCCATCCGGCTCACCGCCACCCGACAAGAAGTCGATCACAAAAAGGCGAAGGGAGAAAACGCGAGAGGAGGAGACGTGCGGAAGGGAGGGTGAGTGCCACGAGCCGGCCGAGACGCGCGGAAGAGAAGGTGAGTGCCACGAGCCGGCCGGGACGGGAGAGAGGGAGGGTGAAGCCCACGAACCGGCCGGGACGGGAGAGAGGACCGAGACGGCCGAGACAGGCGAAAAGACCGAGACAGCCGAGACAGGCGAAAAGACCGAGACAGCCGAGACAGGCGAAAAGACCGAGACGGCCGAGACAGGCGAAAAGACCGAGACAGCCGAGACAGGCGAGAGGACCGAACCCGCCGGGACGTGCGCATGGGATGAGCCGGCATGACGCCCGTGCCCCAGCGTGTGCATGGCCGCCAACCCGACAACCGTGCAGGTCAGCAGCAACCACCAGGCAGCCCGGCGGGACACCGCACCGCCCACCGCCATGATCCGCACCCCATCACGGTACCCATGACCCGGCGCGGATCCGCACGGACGTGAATACGATGGCGGGATGGCGACGATCGTGGTCACCGGCGGCAGCTCGGGTGTGGGGCTGGCCGCCGCGAAGCAGTTCGCCGCGCGCGGCGACGAGGTGGTCCTGGTGGGCCGTGATCCGCGACGTCTCGCCGACGCGGTGGCGCAGGTGCGGCCGGCGGCGCATTTCCGCGCCGATTTCGAGAGCCTCGACGAGGTGCGGGGGCTGGCGGAGGAGTTGCTGGCCGGTTTCCCGAGGATCGACGTGCTGGCCAACAACGCCGGCGGCATGGTCGACGGGTTCCGGCGGACCGTCGACGGCTACGAGGCGACGTTCCAGGGCAATCATCTGGCCCCGTTCCTGTTGACGAGCCTGTTGCGGGAGCGGCTGCGCGGCGCCCGGGTGGTGAACACGGCGTCCCGCGCGCACATGCGGGGCCGTCCCGATCCGGAGCATCCGGCCGGTGATCCGGCGAGCTACAACAGCTGGCAGGCGTACGGGGCGGGTAAGTCGGCGAACATCCTGTTCGCCGCGGAGGCGGCCCGCCGCTGGCCGGATGTGTTCAGTGTGTCGTTCCACCCGGGTGTGGTGCGCACCAACTTCGGCGCGGGCCGGACGGTCCGGTTGTTCTACCGGTGGGCGCCGTTCCTGGTCACCCCGGAGAAGGCGGGTGAGCTGCTGGTGTGGCTGGCCACGGCCCCGGAGGCGGAGTTGGTGAACGGCGGCTACTACGTGGGTCACGCGCTGACGCGTCCGGCGCCGCACGCCCGTGACGCCGAGTTGGCCGGTCGGTTGTGGGAGGCCAGCGCCGAGGCGGTAAACAAGTAAGGATGCACAACCATCCGAATGTGATCGCGGTCCGCGATGCCCTGACGGCGGCCGGAGCGGACGCCGCCGAGATCGTCATCCTGGACGAGGCGGTGCACACCGCTCCCGCCGCGGCGGCCGCTCTCGACATCGAGGTCGGCCAGATCGCCAACTCGCTGATCTTCGACGCCGACGGTGAGCCGCTGCTGGTCCTGACGTCGGGCGCGCATCGGGTGGACACGGCGAAGGTGGCCGCGCTGCTGGGCATCGGCAGGCTGCGGCGGGCGACGCCGGAGTTCGTCCGGCAGCACACCGGCCAGGCGATCGGCGGGGTCGCCCCGCTGGGTCATCCGAAGCCGGTGCGGACCCTGGTGGATGTCGATCTGGAACGGTTCCCGGTGGTGTGGGCGGCGGGCGGCGTACCTCAGTCGCTGTTTGCCACGACCTATGCGGAGCTGGTCCGCGTCACCTCCGGAACCCCCGCCGTGGTCGCGTGACCGAAAAACCGCGACCGAAAACCGTGACCGAAAACCGTGACCGAAAACCGTGACTGAAAACCGTGATTGAAAGACCGTGACCGAACAGAGCGTCAGCCTGCACGTCTGGCGGGTCCCGCGCCGCGCCGTCGGCGCTGCCATGTTGCGCATGGCCTTCGCCGGGAAAGACCTGAAAAAAGTCGACTTCGGCAGATTCCTGGGTACGGGCACCGGCGCCACCTTCGGCCCGGGCGACACGGATCTGACCCGCTGGGCAGCGATAACCGTGAGTGACGCCCCGGTCAGTTTCCCGAAGTGGGACGCGATAGCCGAAAGGCATGCCCGGATCGACCTGGAACCGCTGGTGAGCCGGGGCGAGTGGGCGGGCCGCAACCCGTTCCGCCCGACGGGTCGTAAAACGGACGGCATGGTGGTGGCGCTGACCCGGGCCCGGCTGCGGCCGACGCGGGCTCTGCGGTTCTGGCGGGCGGTCCCGGCGGTGGCGCGGGAGGTGGCGGAGGCGCCGGGTCTGCTGGCCCGTTTCGGGGTGGGTGAGGCGCCGATCGGCTGGCAGGGCACGGTCAGCGTGTGGCGCAGCACGGCGGATCTGACCGCGTTCGCGTACCGTCAGCCGGAGCACCGCGCGGTGATCGCCCGCACGCCCGCCGACCGTTGGTATGCGGAGGAGCTTTTCGCCCGTTTCGCTGTGCGTGACCTCACCGGCGACCGCACGGTGCTGGGCTGGATCGACGAGGAGCTGACGGAGCGATGAGGCTCGTAGCTTGGCAGCCGGATGACCTGCTGCGCCGGCTCGACGACGTGGTGGCCGTCTACGGCGAGGCGATGGGATACCGCAAGGAGCTGCTGCAGACGCGGCGTGGCTACATCGGTTCGCACGTGCGGCGGCCGGGGTTCCGTGCGGTGGCGACGCTGACCGCGGAGGGCCGGCTCGCCGGTTTCGGCTACGGCTACACGTCCGCCGCCGGTCAGTGGTGGCACGACCAGGTGCGGGCGTCGCTGGACGAGCCGTCCCGGAAGTACTGGCTGTCGGACTGTTTCGAGGTCGTCGAGCTGCACGTGCGCCCGGTGGCGCAGGGTCACGGTGTCGGGGCCCGGCAGTTGCGGGCGCTGCTGGCGATGGCCGAGGGCAAGCGGGTGCTGCTGTCCACTCCGGAGGCTGACGAGCAGGTGTCCCGGGCCTGGCGGCTGTACCGGCGTTTCGGGTTCTCCGACGTGCTGCGGGACTTCCTGTTCCCGGGTGACGAGCGGGCGTTCGCGATCCTCGGGCGGGAGCTGCCGGTGGCTGAGGGAACGGTCAGCTGACCACGGTGCGTGCGGTTCCCTGGGTGCTGCTGGGCGGCCTGATCCTGGCCCAGATCTGCTACCCGCTGACCGAAGGCGGGACGCCGGCCGGCGATGGGACGCTGACCGGGGGCGAGACGAGGGCCGGCCTGACCGTGGCGACGGTGCTGATCGGTGTGGTGCTGTCGGTGTCGCACGCGTGGCTGTTCCGTGGCGGCCGGGCGGCGCTGGCGCTGGTGGGGACGGCGATGCTCGGCGGGTTCGCGGTCGAGGCGGTGGGGGTGGCGACCGGGTTCCCGTTCGGGACCTACGACTACTCGGGTCAGCTCGGGCCGAAACTGCTGGGTGTTCCGCTGATCATTCCGCTGGCATGGACGTGGATGGCGTGGCCGGCGTGGCTCGCGGCGCTGCGGGTGGTCCGGGGCCGGGCGGCCCGGATCGCGGTGGCGGCCGGTGGGCTGGCCGCGTGGGACCTGTTCCTCGATCCGCAGATGGTCGCCGAGGGGTATTGGCGCTGGCACGACCCGGTCCCGGCGCTGCCGGGGGTGCCGGGCATCCCGGTCGGCAACTATCTGGGCTGGCTGGGGTTCGCGATCCTGCTGATGACGGCGCTGGCGGCGACACGTGCCGCGTCGTCCCCGGCGCCGGAGGATCTGCCGATGCTGGCACTGTGGCTGTGGACGTACTTCTCCTCGGTCCTCGCCCACGCCGTCTTCCTGGACCTGCCCGCCTCCGCCGTGTGGGGTGGTGTCCTGATGGGCCTGGCCGTGCTCCCCCTGCTGAAACGCCGCACGACGTGACCCCCTGGCTCGTGCTGGTGCCGTTGCTGCTGCTCACCGTGCACACCGCGGTCAACGCGCTGCTGCTGCGCCGTCCCCGCCGCGACGCCACCACCACCGAACGGGTCGCGGTCCTGTTGCCGCTGCGCGACGAGGCCGGCCGGGTCACGCCCTGCCTGGAGTCGCTGCTCGCCCAGCGCGGCGTGCCGAACCTGAGCATCCACGTCCTCGACGACGGGTCCACCGACGGGACCGCCGGCGTGGTGCGGGCGGTCGCCGGTTCCCGGGTACGGCTGCTCGCCGGCGGGCCGCTGCCGGACGGCTGGCTCGGCAAACCGAACGCGTGCCGGCAACTGGCCGACGACGCCGGCGACGCGGACGTGCTGGTCTTCGTCGACGCCGACGTGGTCCTGGCACCGGACGCGATCGCCGGGGCGGTCGCCCTCCTCCGGGAGACCGGGGTGACGCTGCTCTCGCCGTACCCCCGGATCTCCGGTGCCGGACGCCTCGTCCAGCCGATGCTGCAGTGGTCCTGGCTCACGTTCCTGCCGTTGCGTCTGATGGAACGCTCGCCGCGCCCGTCGCTCGCCGCCGCCGGCGGTCAGTGGCTGGTCGCCGACCGGGCCGGATATCACCGGGCCGGCGGTCATGCCGCCGTCCGCGACGACATCCTCGAGGACATCGGCCTGGCCCGCGCGGTGAAACGCTCCGGCGGCCGGATCGCGCTCGCCGACGGCTCGCGCCTGGCCACCTGCCACATGTACGACTCCTGGCCGGACCTGGCGAACGGTTACAGCAAATCACTGTGGGCGTCCTTCGGGTCTCCGTCCGGCGCGGCCGCCGTCGTGGTCCTTCTCTTTCTCCTGTACGCCGTCCCGCTCCCGTTCCTCCTCGGACCCCGCCCGGCCGTCGCCACCGTCGCCTATCTGCTCGGTGTCGCAGGCCGCATGATCAGCGCCGTGGCCACCGGGGGCCGGCCGGGGGACGCGTTCGCCCACCCGCTCTCGGTGGTCCTGTTCGCCTGGCTGGTCGCCCGCTCGTTCCACAGGCGACGCCGTGGCCGCCTCTCGTGGCGGGGCCGCCCCGTATGACGGTGAGCGGGCAACCAGCCCGGCGGTCGCGCTGCGGCCGGGACTGTCGCATCGCTCGCGCGGGAGCCACGGGACGGGGATCATTCGGCGGGAGTGCGGCGCCCGTACCAGAGAAAGAGGGGTAACCGTGAGTGACGTCGTCGTGGTGGGAGCCGGAGTCGGTGGTCTTGCCGCCGCCGTGCGGCTGGCGGCGGCAGGGCATCGGGTGACGGTGCACGAGCGGGCGGCGGAGGCCGGCGGGAAGCTCGCGGTGTACGAACGGGACGGCTACCGCTTCGACACCGGGCCGAGTCTGCTCACGTTGCCGCAGGTCTTCGACGATCTGGAGCTGGGGTTGCGGCCGCGGCCGCTGGACCCGGTGGTGCGGCACGTCTTCCCGGACGGGGTGGTGCTCGACTCGTCGCCCGATCACGCGGTGTTCCTGGAACGGATCGCGGCGACACTCGGTGATGAGGCCGCTCGTGACTGGGAGCGGTTCTGGCGCCGGGCGGCCCGGATCTGGCAGGCCTCCTGGGAGTCGGTGCTGCAGCGGCCGGTGACGGCCGGGTCGCTGGCGCGGCTCACCTGGCGGGTGGGTGATCTCGCGGCGATCGCGCCCGGCCGGACGCTGCGTGGCCTGGGCCGTCGCTACCTGCGGGACCGGCGGCTGCGGATGCTGCTGGACCGCTACGCGACGTACACCGGCACCGATCCGCGACGCGCGCCGGCGGCGCTCGCCGCGATCCCCTACGCCGAACTGACGCACGGCGGCTGGTATCTGCCGGGCGGTCTGGGCACGCTGGCCGCGGCGCTGCGCGCGCGATGTGACGATCTGGGGGTACGGCTGGAGCTGGGCTCCGAGGTGACGGCGATCGAGGCCGACGCCGCGGTTCGCGGGGTGAGCCTGCGGTCGGGCCGTTTCGTGCGCGCCGACGTGGTGGTGTCCGATGTGGACGCGACGACGCTGTACCGGGATCTGCTGCCGAGCCCGGGCCGGCTGGCCGGGCTCGCCGACCGGAGCCTCGGCGGGTTCGTGCTGCTGCTCGGCGTGCGCGGGGACACCCCCGAACTGGCCCACCACACGGTGTTCTTCCCGCGCCGCTACGACGGCGAGTTCGACGCGATCTTCCCCGGCCCGGGGCGGCGGGCCCGGCCGGTCGACGATCCGGCGGTGTTCGTCACCCGGGCCGAGGATCCGTCGGTTCACCCGTCCGGCCGGGAGGCGTGGTTCGTGCTGGTGAACGCGCCCCGTCACGGAACCACGACGTCCGCTGTGGACTGGCGGCGGCCGGGGCTGGCCGACGCCTATGCCCGGCACGTGCTGGACGTGCTGGCCCAGCGGGGTGTCGACGTGCGCGACCGCCTGGAGTTCCGGGAGACCCGTACCCCCGCCGACCTGGCCGACTCGGCGGGCGCGCCGGGCGGGGCGATCTACGGCACCGCGGGCGGCCTGCTGCGCCCCGGCAACCGGGGCCCGGTGGACGGCCTGTTCCTGGTCGGCGGTTCGGTCCATCCGGGCGGCGGCCTGCCGATGGTGACCCTGTCCGCCCGGATCGTCGCTGACATGATCGGCCCCGCCACCTGAGGAACCGGCGTGATCGGTCCCGCCGCCTGAACCGACGTGATCGGTCCCGTCGTCTAGGGCGTGGTCCGGGTCGCGAGGAAGGCCTTGGCCATCGCGGAGGCGAGGTCGGCCGGGTTGCGGGCGGCGATCGCCTGCCCCCCGGTGGCCTTCGCCATGTCCTGGAGCGCCTTCAGGTTGGCGTCCGGGCCGTAACCGACCGCGAAGATCTGGACCGGGCGGGCGGGGTCGAGGCCGGCGTCGAGCCGGCGCAGGAACTCCTGGTTGGTCATCGAGAACCGGGTGCCGCCGTCGGCGCCGTCGGTGAGCACCACGAGGACCGACGGACGGCCGTCCTGGGCCTGCTTGCGCATGGTGTCCATGCCGTCGAGGACGCTCTGGTAGAGCGGCGTGCCGGCGTTCGCCCGCGGCTGGTAGGAGCCGATCGCCTCGCCGAGCGCCTGGCGGCGGGGTTTCCCACCGGCTCCCGCGGTGATCGGGCCGAACGGGACCACCTCGGTGTGTGCGGGATCGGTCGCACCAGCGGCGCCGAAATACCACATACCGATCGTGGTCTCCTCGTTGAACAGTTCGGCCGCGCTGGCGCCGGACTCCCGCAGCAGCGACGCCTTCGTGTCCGCGCCGGCGCCGATCTTCTCGTTCATCGAGCCGGAGTTGTCGATCAGCAGGAGCACCTGGAAGGCCAGCGTCTGGAACTGGGCCCACTGCTTGGCCGGGGTCAGCATCGCCTTGGCCGACTCGGGCAGGCGGGCGCCGCCGGCGGTGGGTTCGGTACGGAACCCGGCGGCGGCCAGGTCCGGTTTGCTGATCGCGGCGCGCAACTGCTCGACGAGCCGGGTCTTCACACCCTTGCGGACCGCGAACGGATAGTCGGCCTCGACCTGCCCGTCGACCGGCACCGCAGCCGACAGCGGAACCTTGGGAGCGGCTTTCTGATAGGCGGTGACCTGCTGCTCGACGACCGGGAAGACGCCGACGTCGAAGGCTGCGGCACCGGGGTCGGTCTGGCGGCCCATCTCGACGATCAGGGAGGTCGGGTCGGCGTCGGCCTCGGTGAGCCGGCTGCGCAGGGTGAGCGCGCGGAGCTGGGCGATGCCCGGGTCCTTGGTGGTGAGCGCGGCGGCGGCCTGAATGCCGTGGACGCTGAGCAGGCCGGTCGTGGTGATCAGCGGGTCGGGCATGGTGACGACCGGGACCCGTTCCTCGGTGACCGCCTTGATCAGCGTGGTCCAGGCGGTCTTGCCGTCCTTGGCGTACTGGTCGGCGAGGGCGGGTGGCGCGGCCAGCACGATCGGCGACCAGGCGAGCGTGGCGCCGGAGGTCTGGAAGACGTGTTTCTTGTCGGCGGCGACCCGCAACCAGACGCTCGACGACGGCACCCAGACGTCCGGCTGGTCCTTGGCGTCGGCGGTGACGCCCGGCTCCTCGGCCCGGACCACGATCGACGAGCAGCGCTGCCCCTCCGGCTTGAGCTCGGCCGCGGCCTCGCTGATCACCGGGGCCATCTCGGGCGCCACGGCCACGGTCAGCTCGGGGTCGGGGCACGGGGTGACGGTGGGGGTGGCGGACGGCACGGGGGCGGCGCTGGGTTGCGCGACCGGTGTGGACGTCCCGTTGCTCATCAGCCGCCAGGCGACGCCGCCGGCGACGAGCAGGACCGTGATCACCAGCACCGCGGCGAGCATGACCCGGCCGCGGCTCTGGGGCGCTTCGGACCAGTCGCCGTGGTCCGGCGCGGGCAACTGCCTTGGCCACTCGTTGTCGGACATGCCACCTAGCCCCGTCGTTGAGGTCGGTACCGATGCCTGCCGGATAGTAGTCCGGGATTCATGTCCTGCAATGGTTCAGTAAGTAACGCGGCACATCAGGGCCCTATCCGAGGCTCAGCGACAGCGATCACTATCAGTTCTCCGTCATCGCTGAGGCCGGGCGGCTCCCGGCTCCATCCACCGTAGAGCTGGTCGACCCGGAAACCGGCAGCACGCAGTGTGTCACGCAGCGTGGTCTCGTCCCGGAACCGGTGGACGGCCGCGCTGGTCAGCTCAAGACCGTCCGGATACAGATAGTGATGGACGACGGACACCGTGCTCTCGTCGGCGGCCGGGACGCCCTCGGTCCACGCGACGACCGCCGAGCCGTCGGAGAGCACGATGGACCGCTCGGTGCCGGCCCGGTCCCACTGCCGCCACGGGCGGGCGGCCGGGTCGCGGCTGTCCAGGATCAGCCGCCCGTCGACGACGAGGGAGTCGCGCAGCGCGTGCAGGGCGCCGGACCACTCCTCGTCGGTGACCATCAGCTCGGTGACGTGGCCGGCGAGGAAGGCCGCGTCGAAGGCACCGGGCGACAGCGTCTCGAAGGAGCCCTCGACCCACCGGACCCGGGCGGCCCCGGGCTTGCGGCGGGCCGCGTCGAGGCAGGCGCGGGCCGGGTCGACAGCGGTCACGTCATGTCCCGCCCCGGCCATGGCGATCGCCAGCCGGCCGGTGCCGCAGCCCAGATCGAGGACGCGGGGCGTCATGCGGTCGGCGAGGACCCGCATGAAGAAGTCGTCCTCCCAGCCCCAGGGGTGCTCAGCGTCGTAGACCTCGACCAGCCGGGGATCCCGATACTCGCCATGCCACACCTCCGCAGCCTAAACGCGCCGCAGCCGCCTGACTACCCGATGTGGACGGTCGCGGCGCAGTGCTCGATGACGACCTCGCGCAGCGCGGCCGCGGCGTGCGACATGATGGCCCCGCGGCGCTGGGCGAGGGCTATGGTGCGCCGCATGCCGGGCGGGGCGAGCGGGGTGGCCCGCAGCAGCGGGCGGTTGGTCAGCACCATGCTCGGCACCAGCGCGACACCGAGACCGGCCTCGACGAAGGCGAGCACGGCGTCCATCTCGCCGCCCTCGACGGCGAACCTGGGGGTGAAGCCGGCCCGCTCGCACGCCTGCAGGGTGACGTCACGGATGTCGTACCCGTCGCGGAACATCACCATCGGGGTGTGCCGCAGCTCGATGAGGTCGAGCTGGCGGGCCACAGTCGGCGGCGGACCGGTCGCGACCGACGCCACGACGAGGCTCTCCCGGAGCAGCTCGGCGGTCTCCAGGGCCGGGTCGACGCCGTGCTCGGGCTGCACGATCAGGGCCAGGTCGAGGGTGTGCGCGAGCAGGTCGGCGATCATCTCCTGCGAGCTGCCCTCGGTCACGTGCAGCCGGATGCCGGGGTGATCGGCCCGGTAGGCCCGGAGCACCGACGGGACCAGTGAGGAGCAGAGGCTGGGGGTGGCACCGAGCCGGATCTCCCCACGCCGGAGGCCGACGATGTCGGCGACGGCGTCGCGTGCCGCATCCGCGTCGGCGATCATGCGCTGTGCCAGCGGAAGCAGGGTTTCGCCCGCTACGGTGAGGGTCACGCCCCCGCGGATGCGCTCGAAGAGCGGCGCGCCGAGTGACGTTTCGAGGGTGTGAATCTGCTTACTCAAGGTGGGCTGCGAGACGCCCAATTCATCCGCTGCTTGGGTGAAATGTCGCGTCTCTGCCACCGCTACGAAGTACCTGAGTTGTTGCAGCTGCACCTTAATAGCCTATAGCTATGGAGGGCAGCACCTGCATGCATTAGACGAATCGATCGGGACTTTCTACCGTCCAAGTTGTGGCGGTAGACACTCCTATTCCCAAGACGACCAAGGCTGCGGGTGCGACGGCACGCCCCACGCCGCCGAAGTCGGTCCGGCCCTCGTCGGTCGTACTCAAATTGATCATGGCGGCCAGCGGCGCTCTGCTGGTCTTCTTCCTCTTCGCGCACGCGGCCGGCAACCTCAAGATCTTCGTGGGTGAGTCGGACTTCGACCACTACGCGGAGTGGCTGCGGGAGCTCGGCACGCCCCTGCTGCCGCACGCCTGGTTCCTCTGGATCCAGCGTGTCGGCCTGCTGGTCGCGATCGGCCTGCACATCTGGGCGGCCGCGGCGCTGACCATCCGCGCCAAGAAGGCCCGTCCGGTCAAGTACGCCCACCGGCCGAAGGTCCAGGGCAGCTACGCCGCCCGCACCATGCGCTGGGGCGGCGTGATCATCGTGCTGTTCGTGATCTGGCACATCCTGGACCTGACTCTGGGCAAGGTGAACCCCGCCGGCGGCGACTCCGCCCCGTCGGAGCGCGTGGTCGAGGGCTTCGCCCCCGATCGCTGGTACGTGACCCTCTTCTACGTCCTCGCGGTCGTCGCCGTCGGTTTCCACCTGCGGCACGGCATCTGGAGCGCGGCCCGCACGATGGGCCAGCAGACGATCAAGGGCGAGCGCCGGGCCAAGGCGATCGCCCTGACGCTCTCGGTGATCCTGGTCGCGATGTACCTCTCGGTGCCGATCGCGGTCCTGACCGGATTGGTGGGTTGATGATGACTGCTAACGACTTCTGGGCCGAGGGCGAACCCGTCTTCGACAAGGCCGCCCCGGACGGGCCGGTCGAGACCCGCTGGGAACGACGCAAATTCAACGCCAAGCTGGTCAACCCGGCGAACCGCCGGAAGCTGACCGTCATCATCGTCGGCACCGGCCTGGCCGGCGGCTCGGCCGCGGCGACCCTGGCCGAGGCCGGATACCAGGTCAAGTCCTACTGCTACCAGGACAGCCCGCGCCGCGCGCACTCGATCGCCGCGCAGGGTGGCATCAACGCCGCGAAGAACTACCGCAACGACGGCGACTCCGTCTACCGGCTCTTCTACGACACGGTCAAGGGCGGCGACTTCCGCGCCCGCGAGTCGAACGTGTACCGCCTCGCCCAGGTGTCGGTGAACATCATCGACCAGTGCGTGGCCCAGGGCGTCCCGTTCGCCCGTGAGTACGGCGGCCTGCTCGACAACCGCTCGTTCGGCGGCACCCAGGTGTCCCGGACGTTCTACGCCCGGGGCCAGACGGGTCAGCAGCTGCTGCTCGGCGCCTACCAGGCCCTGGAGCGGCAGATCGGCCTCGGCAACGTCGAGATGAACGCCCGGCACGAGATGCTCGAGCTGATCATCGTGGACGGCAAGGCCCGCGGCATCGTCGTCCGCGACATGGTGACCGGTGAGATCACCACCGAGTTCGCCGACGCGGTCGTGCTGGCCTCCGGCGGCTACGGCAACGTCTTCTTCCTCTCCACCAACGCCAAGGGCTGCAACGTCACGGCGTCGTGGCGGGCGCACCGCAAGGGCGCGCTGTTCGCGAACCCCTGCTACACGCAGATCCACCCGACCTGCATCCCGGAGTCCGGCTCGCACCAGTCGAAGCTGACCCTGATGTCGGAGTCGCTGCGCAACGACGGCCGGGTGTGGGTGCCGAAGAAGGCCGCGGACTGCCAGAAGCCCGCCGGTTCGATCGCCGAGGAGGACCGCGACTACTACCTGGAGCGGATCTACCCGTCGTTCGGCAACCTGGTGCCCCGTGACATCGCGTCGCGTGCCGCCAAGAACGTCTGCGACGAGGGCCGCGGTGTGGGCCCCGGTGGTCTCGGCGTGTACCTGGACTTCGCCGACGCGATCAACCGGCTGGGCCGCAAGGCGGTCGAGGCGAAGTACGGCAACCTCTTCGAGATGTACGAGCGGATCACGGGCGAGGACCCGTACGAGACGCCGATGCGCATCTACCCGGCCGTGCACTACACGATGGGCGGCCTCTGGGTCGACTACGACCTGCAGTCGACGGTCCCCGGCCTGTTCGTGGTGGGCGAGGCGAACTTCTCCGACCACGGCGCCAACCGGCTCGGCGCGTCCGCGCTGATGCAGGGCCTGGCCGACGGCTACTTCGTGCTCCCGAACACGATCAGCAACTACCTCGCCGCGGGCCCCTTCAAGAAGGTCACCGAATCGGACGAGGCGGTCGTCGCGGCCCGCAAGCAGGTCGAGGACCGGATCGAGAAGTTCCTGTCGATCGACGGCGACCGGACGGTGGACTCGTTCCACCGCGAGCTCGGCCAGATCATGTGGGAGTACTGCGGCATGGAGCGGACCGAGGAGGGCCTGACCAAGGCCATCGGCCTGATCCGGGCGCTCAAGGAGGAGTTCTGGACCCGGGTGAAGGTGCCGGGCAAGGGCGAGGAGCTCAACCAGAACCTGGAGAAGGCCGGCCGGGTCGCCGACTTCATCGAGCTCGGCGAGCTCATGTGCATCGACGCGCTGCACCGCCGCGAGTCCTGCGGTGGCCACTTCCGCGGTGAGTCGCAGACCCCCGACGGTGAGGCGCTGCGCCACGACGACGAGTTCAGCTACGCCGCGGCGTGGGAGTACTTCGGCGCGGACGGCAAGCCGACGCTGCACAAGGAAGACCTCAACTTCGAGTACGTCCACCCGAGCACGCGGAGCTACAAGTAATGGACATCAAGGTCAGGGTGTGGCGTCAGTCCGGCCCCTCGGCGGCCGGGAAGATGGTCACCTACGACGTGAAGGGGATCTCCCCCGACGCGTCGTTCCTCGAGATGATCGACGTCCTCAACGAGACGCTGATCCTCGGTGGTGACGACCCGATCGCGTTCGACCACGACTGCCGCGAGGGCATCTGCGGCGCCTGCAGCATGGTCATCAACGGTGTGGCGCACGGCCCGGAGAAGGCGACCACGACCTGTCAGCTGCACATGCGCAAGTTCTCCGACGGCGACGTGATCGATGTCGAGCCGTGGCGCGCCGCCGCCTTCCCGGTGATCAAGGACCTGGTCGTCGACCGGTCCGCGTTCGACAAGATCATCCAGGCCGGTGGCTACATCACCGCCCCGACCGGTACCGCGCCGGACGCCCACGCCACGCCGGTGCCGAAGAAGGACGCGGACGCCGCGTTCGAGGCGGCCACCTGCATCGGCTGCGGCGCCTGCGTGGCGGCCTGCCCGAACGGCTCGTCGATGCTGTTCACCGCCGCGAAGATCGCCCACCTCGGGCTGATGCCGCAGGGCCAGCCCGAGCGCGACAGCCGCGTCATCGACATGCTGCAGGCGCAGGACGACGCCGGTTTCGGCGGCTGCACCAACGCCGGCGAGTGCACCACGGTCTGCCCCAAGGGCATCCCGCTGAGCCTCATCGGCCGCCTGAACAGCGATTACCGCAAGGCGATCACCACGCGCTGATCGCACGCGACTCCAGGTACCGGGCACAACGGCGTGTCCGGTACCCGGCTTCTTCGGATGCCCGGCACAACGGCGTGCCGGGCATCCGGTCTTTGAACGGTGGTCTCCTACCCGCCGAGCCCGTGGTGCAGGAATGTGGTCAGGGCCTCGATCGTCTCGTCCTCACCGGCGGCGGGGCTCGGATCGGTGAACCAGGCGGCGGTGACCGCCGAGAGCGTCGAGGTGAAGAACGACGCCGCGACCAGCGGGCCGCCGGGCGGGTTCAGCCCGGCCAGATGCCCCGCCAGGTGGTGCAGGTCCGGTTCGAGCATCTCCCGGCTGCGGCGGGCGAACTCCTCGTCGACGGTCGCGGCCTGCTGGAGCGCCGACATGACCGCGCGATGGTCGCGATAGAACGCCCAGTAGACGGCGACGTGCCAGCGCACCGCCTCCCGGTCGCGGAAGTCGTCCCGGTGACCGGCCAGCTCCGCGTTGGCGTCCCCCTCGGCGAGCAGATCGGCCAGCAGCGCCTCGAGCAGCTTCTCCTTGCTCGGGAAGTGCTTGTAGAACGAGCCGGTGGCCCGCCCCGCCTCGGCCGTGATGTCCGTGATCTTCGTGTTCAGGTAGCCCACCCGCGCGAACACCCGGATCGCGGCCGCCTTCAACTCCGCCTCGGTCTGCGCCGCCTGCTGCCTGCGTGTCCCCATCACCACTTGACGGAGGTTAGCAGCGACCGTACGGTGAATACATGTTCACTGAATCAAAATTCACCGTAATCGTGGGTGCCGGCCCGACCGGGCTCACCCTCGCCCGCCAGCTTGCCCGCCACGGCGTGCCGTTCCGGATCGTGGAGAGGTCACCGGACCCGTTCACCGGCTCGCGTGGCAAGGGACTGCAACCCCGTACCCTCGAAGTCCTCGACGACCTCGGGCTCGCCGGGCGTTTCCGGGCCGCCGGCAGCGACTACCCGGCGCTGCTGGCCCATCTGCCCGGCGGCGGGACGCACGAGTTCCGCCTCGACGAGACCCACGCGCCGACACCGGCCGTGCCGTGGCCGAACATGCTGATGCTCCCCCAGTGGCGCACCTGCGAGCTGCTCGCCGACGGAGTCCCCGTGGAGTTCGGCACCGGCCTCACCGGGCTCACCCCGATCGACGGCGGAGTGCGGATCACGCTGGACAGCGGCGAGACCGTCGACGCGCGACACGTGGTCGGCGCCGACGGTGGCCGCAGCACGGTCCGCAAGCTGGCCGGCATCGGGTTCGAGGGCGAGACCCACGAGGACGAGCGGATGCTGATCGCCGACGTGCGCCTCACCGGCCTCGGCAGCGACCACTGGCACGTGTGGCCGGGCGAGGGCCGGGCGTTCCGTCTCGGGTTGTGCCCGCTACCCGGCGGCGACTGGTTCCAGCTGACCGCCCCACCGTCACCGCTGTCCCCCGCCGCCCTGGTCGCCGCCGTCGACCCGTCGATCACCGTCACCGAGGTCGGCTGGACGTCGGAGTACCGCGCCAGCATGCGGATGGCGTCCCGTTTCCGCTCCGGCGACGTCTTCCTGGCCGGCGACGCCGCCCACGTGCACTCACCGGCCGGCGGGCAGGGGCTCAACACCGGCATCCAGGATGCGTACAACCTGGGCTGGAAGATCGCCACCGGCAGCCCCGCGGTGCTCGACACATACGAGGAGGAACGACTACCGGTCGCGGCATCGGTCCTGGGGATCAGCACCCGGCTGCACGACCGGCACGTCGCGGGCGATGACGACGCCATGCGCCGCGACGACCCGGTGCTGCGGCAGTTGTCCCTCAACTACCGAGGCGCGAGCCTCTCCGCGGAGCACAGGCCGTCACCGGGCCCGGTGCGCGCCGGCGACCGGGCACCCGACGCCCCACTGAACGCCGGCGACCGCCTCTTCGACCGGTTGCGGGGCCCACACGCCACCCTGCTGACCTTCGGCTGGACCGAAACGCTGCCCGACCTGCCGATCCCGGTCCACCACGTGCCCGAGGCGGCCCCGATCTACGAAACGACAGGTCCCACGCTGCTCCTGATCCGCCCGGACAACTACATCGGCTGCGCCACTCACGAGGTGGCCGACATCCTCACCTACCTCCGCCGGCTCAGCCTCTGAAGCCCAGCACCTGTCACCGTCGCTGCCGCGCTCTGCCACTCCACCGCCACACCCTGCCGCCGTCGCCGCACCCTGCCGCCGTCGCCGCACCCTGCCACCGTCGCCGCCGCCCTACCGCCGCCGCCCTGCCACCGTCGCCGCCCTGCCACCGTCGCCGCCGCCCTGCCACCGTCGCCGCCCTGCCACCGTCGCCGCCGCCCTGCCACCGTCGCCGCCCTGCCACCGTCGCCGCCCTACCGTCGTCGCTGCGCCCTCCTCCGTCGCCATGCCAGCGCCTCACCATCGGCCTGGGATGCGAGGTCGCTGGACATCGGCGCTTCTCCGTCAGATCGGGCCGCGTGGCTGCTCGGCTTCGGTGCGGAGACGTTCGACCGAGGCGCGCAATGGTGCGGGGAGCAGGCGGCCCTCCAGGTCGGCGAGCGCGGCGGTCACCAGGTCGTAGAGCGCGCCGGCGGGGGCGTCCGGAGCGGCGGCGAGAGTCTCCCGAACCAGGGCCGCGCGGGTGAAACGGGCATCCCACCGACGGTCGGCGCCGATTCTGCGGTGCAGGTCGACGGCTTGCCCACGGAGGCGGCCGGCGCTGTCGCCGTACCCCTGATCAAGCTCTGAGCGCCGCGGCCGGGAGTCGCGTTCGGCGCTTTTCGCCAGGTTGCGCCGGCGCTGCTCCGCCGCCTGACGGCTGCCGAGACCGAGGGCCGCCGCGATCTCCGGCCAGGTCACACCGGAGCGCCTGGCTCGATCGATCAGTTCCAGTTCCTCGGTATCGAGCCGGGCCCGGCGCGCCCGAATCTCCCGCAACCCGTCCAGTTCCCCCACCCGGCCCCTCCCCGATCTCACCGCCGTCCCCATTTTCACCACCGGCCGCACTGCCCTGTTCATGATCGCTCGGGGTGCCCGCTGACCGGCGTCACCGGCCGCCAGGATGCGGGATCGAGGCGCGCTGGGCCGGACAGCGTTGGTCAACGCAAACGATCGTCGATTGCGTGCGCTGGTCGTCGCCCTCGCGAGGATGAACGATCAAGGGATTCCTCGTCATGATGCAATGCCGCGCGCTCAAGAGGCCCTGAGGACCCGCAACACCGACCCGGGGTGATCGATATCAGCCTGAACCCGACACAGGCACTTGAATGGCCGCCCAACTTCCCTCAGGCGGAGCGACACCCACGACACCCGAAGTCACCAGGCGCCCGCTAACGCGGTGACCACCGACATTCGCCGAATGAACCCCAGCCGATCTTGACCGATTGACCACCGCTTCCGGTGGTCAATCGGTCAAGATCCGACAGGAAGGGCGGTGAACGTTCACGGTCAGCACACCGGGTGGGGCCACCGCCCATCCGGCTCGATCAGGAAGGGCGGTGAACGGTCACGGTCAGCACACCGGGTGCGGTCACCGCCCATCTGACTCGATCAGGAAGGGCGGTGAACGGTCACGGTCAGCACACCGGGTGCGGTCACCGCCCATCCGGCTCGATTCTCGGACGCCCACCGATCTCGCCGACGGCCCACCACAGAGCCGGATATCGATCACTCGGACGAGCATTGCCGACACCCGGAACCTCTCAACTACGCGGCATTGCGCTACAACGCTGGTGAGGTCACACATTGGCGTCGTGTGTGCTTCCGTCGTCGCGGCGGCCGAGCGGAACCCGAGCCGCTCTCCGCAGACGAAGGTTCAAAGCCGCGACCAACCCGGCAGGCGGGCGAACCGGCCGGGATGGGCAACCCGCGGGCGGGCGAACCGGCCGGGATAGGCAACCCGCGGGCGGGCGAACCAGCCGGGATGGGCAACCCGCGGGCGGGCGAACCGGCCGGGATGGGCAACACGGACGAGCGACATTCGCACCCTTGATGAGAACAGTGACGTCCCGAATCAGCCGCCCGTGACCCGAGATGCGCACCAGAACAGCGGCCGTCCCGGAGCAATTCATCCGGAACGGCCGCTGGCGGGCGACCACTGAAGGGCAGCCACTCTGGAATGCGGCCGCTTACCAAAAGCCGATCAAGACGGCCACTGAGGGCAGCCGCTGAAGAGCAGTCACTGACCGCGGCAGCCGAAGGGGGGGGCGGCCGGCGAGTCCCCGTGTAAACCCGCCGGCCGCCGCAATGAGGAAAGTCGACAATGCGGAGCGTAAAAGGGGCTCAGAGATGAGCGGCCCACACCGGGGCGAACGGCGTGATGCGCAGTGGCATCCGGGCCTCGGCCGGGGTGCGGTCGCCCTTGCGGTTGTTGCAGCGCCCGCACGCGGCGACGGTGTTCAGCCATTCGTTGCGACCGCCCCGCGAACGCGGTAGCACGTGGTCGATGGTCGACGCGGCGTCACCGCAGTAGGCGCATTTCCGCCCGTCACGCAGCAGCACTCCGGCCCGCGACCAGCCCGGGCCACGCCCGCGGCGCCAGCGCGTCACGACGTAGGACACCAGGCGCACCACGGTCGGCACCGGGTAGACACCCATCCGGCTGTCCGGCTGGGCCTCGTGAACCACGGCGACCTGACGGAACAGCATCCGGATCGCATGCCGGAGGCTGACCCGGTGCAGCGGCCCGCAGTCGGCGTTCAGAACCAGAACCGCACTCATTTCGTCACCCCCCGGAAAATCGTTTGCACAATAGCTGATCCACAGTTCAGGGGCGTTTTACCCCGTTCGGATCCGCTGAGGAAAAAATAGGCGCGACATCGACCGCCGACAACCGAATAAACGATCAGCGCAAGGCGCGGTGGACCGCCACGGTGAGCTGGGCGAGGCCGGCGGTCTGCAGAGCCAGCCAGATCGACACGGTGACGGTGAGTGCAGGGACGGTCCACGCCGGGGCGATGATGGCGGCGATCGGGGCCAGGACCAGGCCGGTCACGGCGACCGCGACCCGGGTCGGCCGCTCACCCACGGTGACGACGCCGATCTCGGTCATTCCGGCGGTGGTCGCGCGGGCCCGGAGGTATTCGTGCAGCCAGCCGGCCGCTCCGGCGGACACCGCCAACCATGCCGGCACCCCGGCCAGCCAGAACGCGGTCAGCCAGGCGGCCTCGCCGAGACGGTCGGCGACCGAGTCGTACACGTGCCCGGCCCTGGTCACCCGCCCGGTCACCACCGCGACCGCCCCGTCCAGCCCGTCGGCGACGGCGGCGAGCAGCACCAGCAGCGCACCGGCGGCGAGTCCGCCCGGCGGCCCGGCCAGGCCGATCACCACCGGCACGCCGAGACAGAGCAGCAGACCGGCGAGGGTCACCGTGAGCGGCGAGATCCGCTTACGGCCGAGAAAGGACCCGATTTTGTACGCCGAAAGCACCCACCCCCGCACCAGAGGCGAGGCCCCCCGCGGATCGAACCCACCATGCAGCCCGGACCAGGCCGCTACATAGTCGTCCCAGGCCATCACAGCCGCGGGCAGCGGCGGCGGTGGCGGTGGCACGGCTGTGGGCAGCGAGACGGCCGGCCCCGGCGAAGCAGGCGGGCCAGGCGAAGCAGCCGGCCCAGGTAAGGCAGCCGGGCCCGGCGAAGCAGCCGGCCCAGGTAAGGCAGCCGGGCCAGGCGAAGCAGCCGGCCCAGGTAAGGCAGCCGGGCCAGGTGAGGTAGGCAGTTCCGGCGCTGTGGCCGGGACCGGTGAGGTGGGCGGTTCCGGCGGTGGCGCGCCGAGAGTGGGTGGGGACACGTCAGGCGGCGGCGGTGGCCTCGGCGGGGGCCAGCAGTTGCCAGACCTCGCGGGTCGCCGTGGAGCGGTTCAGGGTGATGAAGTGGATGCCGGGGACGCCCTCGGCCAGCAGGCGGGCGCACATCTCGGCGCACATCTCGATGCCCAGGGAGCGGACCGCCTCGGGGTCGTCGGCGAGGCGCTCGAAACGGGGCAGCAGGGCCGGGGGGAACGGGGCGCCGGACAGTGTCGTGGCGCGCTCGATCGTGGCCATCTGGGTGACCGGCATGAGACCGGGCAGGATCGGGGTGTCGCAGCCCTCGGCGGTGACCCGGTCGCGCAGGCGCAGGTAGTCGTCGACGTCGAAGAACATCTGGGTGATCGCGAAGTCGGCACCGGCCCGGCACTTGCGGACGAACGCGCGGGTGTCGCTCTCCACGTCGGCGGAGCGGGGGTGTTTGTAGGGGAACGCGGCCACGCCGACGCTGAAGTCTCCCGACTCGCGGATCAGGCGCACCAGCTCCTCGGCATAGAGCACGCCGTCGGGGTGCTTGACCCACTCGCCGGTGGGGTCGCCGGGCGGGTCGCCGCGGACGGCGAGGATGTTGCTGATGCCGGCGCCGGCCAGGCGGCCGATCACGTTGCGCAGCTCGGCGATCGAGTGGTCGACGGCGGTGAGGTGGGCCATCGGCAGCAGGGTCGTCTCGGTGGCGACCCGCTCGGTGACGGCGACCGTGGTGTCGCGGGTGGTGCCGCCGGACCCGTAGGTGATCGACACGAAGCTGGGCCGTAACGGCTCCAGCTCGCGGATCGCCTGCCAGAGCCGCTGCTCCCCGACCGGTGTCTTCGGTGGGAAGAACTCGAACGAGAACGTCGGCGCCGCACCCCGGACCAGATCGCCGACGGACGGCGCCCCGGGCAGCCGGGACGGAAGACCAAGAGCCACACCGGAACTCTACCGGCGAACCCCGGCTGCCTCTCACCGCTGTTTCACGGCGCGGGACACAGCGGCGAGGATCAGCCGGGGATCGTCGGCGTGGTGGACTCGGGGCGATCTGGCCGAACGGGGGACGAGCACACCCGCTAGCGTCTCGAAGGGTGACGAACTCTCCGCTCGAGCGCGCCGGCCTGCGGCCCCGTGTCGACAAGGCCCTCTCCGGTTTCCTCGCGACCCAGCGGACGCGCCTGCTGGAGATCGACCCGGCACTGGCCGAGGTGTCCGACACGGTGTCGGCGTTCGTGCTGGGCGGCGGGAAGCGGCTGCGGCCGGCGTTCGCGTACTGGGGTTTCCGCGGGGCGGGCGGCATCGACTCGGACGAGGTGGTGGCCGCGGTCTCGGCGCTGGAGCTGGTGCAGGCGAGCGCGCTGATCCACGACGACCTGATGGACCGGTCCGACACCCGGCGCGGTGAGCCGTCGGTGCACCGGCGGTTCGAGATGCTGCACCGCCGGGAGGGCTGGGGCAGCGACGCGGGCGGGTTCGGCGACTCGGCGGCGGTGCTCCTCGGTGACCTGGCCCTGGTCTGGTCGGACGAGATGCTGCACGCGTCGGGGATGGGCCTGGCCGAGCTGGCCCGGGCGCGGCCGGTGTTCGACCAGATGCGGACCGAGGTGACCGTCGGGCAGTACCTGGACGTGCTGACCCAGGCGACCGGCGACACGTCGCTGGAGCGGGCCGGGAAGGTGGCCCGGTTCAAGTCGGCGAAGTACACGGTGGAGCGGCCGTTGCTGCTGGGCGCGGCTCTCGCCGGCGCCGGGCCGGAGATCTTCGTGTCGTACGCGGCGTTCGGCCTGCCGCTGGGTGAGGCGTTCCAGATGCGCGACGACGTTCTCGGTGTCTTCGGGGATCCGGCGCAGACCGGCAAGCCGGCCGGTGACGACCTGCGGGAGGGCAAGCGCACCTATCTGGTGGCGTCCGCGCTCGCGGCGGCCGGCGGGCCCGGCGGGGCCGAGCTGGAGGCGGCGCTGGGCGATCCGGCGCTGGACGACGCGGGTGTGGAACGGCTGCGGGCGATCATCCGGGAGTCGGGGGCACTGGATGCCACGGAGGCACGGATCGATGCGCTGAGCCGTGAGGCACTGACCGCTCTCGATCAGGCGCCGGTCGACGCGGAGGCACGCGAGGTGCTCTTGGCGCTGGCCTACGCGGCGACGCGGCGTTCGGTCTGACAGTCCGGTACGGCCCGCCCTCGCACCTGCTGGGCGCGGGGCGGGTAGCCGTACCGGAGAAGGGTTTTCAGAAGCCGAGGGCCTGCGCGCGCCGTTTCGCCTCCCGTGCCCGGTCGCCGCCCAGAGCGATGGCGGCGTTGCCGCCGAGCGTCTCGTCCGGTTCGTAGAGCCACCCGAGGGCTTCTTCGTCGTTGTACCCGGCGTCATGGAGCAGGGTGAGGACGCCGGGCAGGTGCTTGAGCACGGTGGCGTTCGCCACAAGCTCGGCGGGCACCACCCGGATGCCGTCCCTGCGGACCGCCAGCAGCGATCCCTCGCGGATCAGCTGGTGCACCTTGCTGATCGTCACACCGAGCTTTTCGGACACATCCGGCAGAGGGACCCAGCCGGAGGGGCCGGGAGTAACGGGTTCGTTCACCAGTACAGCGTGCCAGACCAGATCGGAGAACCGTTGATGAGCCTGTGGCGCAACGTTCGTGCGGAGATGGCCGGAGCCTGGCGGTCCGTCTGCTACGACCTGGGACGCCGCCCGGCGGGCCGGGGCGCGCCGGGCCCCGACGTCACGTCGACCGGGATGAACACGTTCCCGGGCTCGCTGGTGGATCTGGACCCGCCCGCCGGACCGCCGGAGGAGGACAGCCGCCCCCCGCGGCGATTTGTCGCGGTTGCAGCCTTCTGCGCATTGGCCGTCTGCGGGGCGGCCGGTGCGTACCTCGCCGCCACGACCGCGTTCGCCGGGAGGATGACCGACGCCCCGGCCGTGGCACCACCTCCGGCGGTCGCGGCGCCGCGACCGCCGGCGTTCGAGGCCGGCCCCCCGGTCCGCGCGGGCGGCCACGCCGGGATGGGCGGCACCCCGCGCAGGTCGCACGCCACCACCACGGCCCCGGCCGCCCCACCCTCACCGGCGGTCGTGACCAGCACCCGGACGATCCTTGTCACACCCCCTCCGACCAGGGAGAACACCCGCCCGGCGACACCGCTGCCGACCTCGCCGGACTGCGACTGCGACACCCCGCCGGTGCCGACGCCGACCGCTCCGGGCGCCTCGCCGTCGGCGTCCCCCTCACCGAGCAGGCCGGCCGATCCCAGCGCGAGCGCTCCGGCCGATCCGAGCCCCGGGGCGCCCTCCAGTGACGGCTATCACCGCCGCCACCCATGGTGACAAACCCGGAATTTCGTCGTATGTGAAAGGGTTCCGCGTCAATCGGTGCAGGTCACACGCGTTTGCATACCCGTTTGGACTCAGCTGTGACATCCTGGGTCACCCCCACTGGAAAGACACATACACTTCACGCCGATGGACACCACAGTCGCCGATACGTTGATCGGCACAACGATTGACGGGCGCTACCGGATCACCGGTCGCGTCGCCCGTGGTGGCATGGCGACCGTCTACCGGGCCACCGACGAGCGGCTTGAGCGCACCGTCGCGCTGAAGATCATTCACCCGTCGCAGGCCACCAACGTTCACTTCGTCGACCGTTTCACCGACGAGGCGAAGACGATCGCCCGCCTGACGCACCCCAATGTCGTGGCGGTCTACGATCAGGGCCGCCATCAGGGCCTGCCCTATCTGGTGATGGAGTTCGTGCAGGGCCGCACGCTGCGTGATCTGCTGAGCCAGCGCACCAAGCTGAGCCCGGTCGAGGCCCTGGCGATCCTGGAGCAGATGCTCGCCGCGATCGCCGCCGCCCACCGCGCCGGCCTGGTGCACCGTGACGTCAAGCCGGAGAACGTGCTGGTCGCCGAGGCCCCCAGCGGTGGCGCGGCCGACCTGGTGGACGCCGTGGTCAAGGTGGCCGACTTCGGTCTGGCCCGGGCCATCGAGGCGAGCACCGTCGACGACTCCGGCCAGCTCATGGCCACGGTGGCCTACGTCGCCCCCGAGCTCGTGCAGAACGGGCATGCCGACGCCCGCACCGACGTCTACTCGGCCGGTGTCGTGCTGTTCGAGATGCTCACCGGCCGCGTGCCGTATGACGGGACCGAGCCGATCGAGGTGGCCTGGCAGCATGTCGACAACGACGTGCCGGCTCCTTCCTCGATCGTCCGCGGCCTGCCCACGGTGCTCGACCGGCTCGTCACCCGGGCCACCCGGCGTGATCCGGGGTCGCGGCCGACCGACGCCGGCGCGTTCCTGACCGAGGTGCAGGCCGCCCGTGAGGGTCTCGGTGTCACGCATGTCGACACCGCGCTGATGCGCCCGGTCCCGGGTGCGCCCGGCACCTCCGACGCGACCCGGCTCGTCCCGGCCGTCCCGGCCTCCGACGCGACCGCGCTGGTGCCGCCGGTCCCGGCCGGCACCGCCTATCAGGCGTCGCACCGGCCGGCCTGGGCCCGCCTGCCGGAGCAGGGTGGCCGCACCGCACCGCACCGCCGTTCCGCCGCTCCCGCGGGCGGGCTGTCCGGTTTCTTCGAGGACCGGCGCCGTGTCGTCCTGACCTCGCTGATCGCGGTGATGGCCCTGGTCGTCCTGGGCAGCACCTGGTGGGTGACGCTCGGGCGCTACACCGAGGCGCCGCAGCTGCTGACGATGAGCCAGGAGCAGGCGACGGAGTATGCGAAGCAGCAGGGTTTCCAGATCATTCTCGGCGACGGCGAGTACAGCGAGACCGTTCCCAAGGGTTCGGTCTTCAAGCAGGACCCGGGGCCAGGTGACAAGATCGTCAAGGGCGGCAACATCACCGTCATCCTGTCGCTCGGTCCCGAGGTGCACCCGGTCCCCGAGCTGGAGGGTCAGGAGCTGGCCTTCGCCAAGGCCCAGCTGGACGCGCTGAAACTCAAGGTCAAGCAGGGCAAGGGGCAGTACAGCGACACCGCGCCGGAGGGTGTGGTGCTGTCCACCGACCCCAAGGCGGGCACCGAGCTCAAGCCCGGTGAGACCGTCACCCTGGTGCTGAGCAAGGGCAAGGCACCGATCACCATCCCGGACCTGGTCGGGTTGAACATCAACGAGGCACGGCGTCAGCTCAACGAGAAGGGCCTGCAGGTCGCCGAGCAGTCGGTGGAGAGCGACAAGCCGGCCGACGAGGTGATCAGCCAGACGCCCAAGGCGGGCACCGGCGTGGAGAAGAACGCTCAGGTCACCCTCACGTTCAGCAAGGGCCCGGCGCAGATCGTGCTGCAGGACGTGACGAACCAGCCGTGCCAGCAGGCGGCCGCGGCACTCCAGGCACAGGGCGTCCAGGTCCAGATGAACGGTGACGCCAACGCGACGGCCCGCCAGATGAACCCGGGTCCCGGCACCCCGGTCGCGCCGCAGAGCGTCGTCCAGCTGGTGTGCTTCCTGTGACCCTGCGCCGGATCGGATCACACACCAAGACGTCGGGAGGGCTGGCCAAGGCGGCCCTCCCCTACGCCGACGCCGCGGGGTCGGAGACCCTCCAGGTGTACGTTTCCAACTCCCGTGGCTGGGCCCTGCCGCCCGGCGACCCGAAACAGGACGTGCTGTTCCGCGACGGGATCGGCGAGCGCGGGCTGCCCGCCTACATCCACGCGTCGCTGCTGGTCAACCTCGGTTCGCCGACCGAGCTGACGGTGGAGCGCTCGATCGCCACGCTGGAGCACGCCCTGCTGCGGGGTAAGGCGATCGGCGCGACCGCCGTCGTCTACCACGCCGGCAGCTCAGTCGACGAGGCGCACGCCGAGAAGGCCATGCACCAGCTGCACGAGCAGTTGCTGCCGCTGCTGGAGCGGGCGTCCGCCGAGGGGCTGCCGCGACTGCTCGTCGAGCCGAGCGCCGGCGGTGGCCGGAGCCTGGCGTCGAAGGTGCAGGACCTGTCGGCCTACCTCGCCGCGGTGGAGCAACATCCCTGGCTGGGTGTCTGTTTCGACACCTGTCACGCCTGGGCGGCCGGGCACGACCTGGCCACGCCGGGCGGCATGACGTCGACGCTCGACGCGCTGGTCGAGGCGGCCGGGCCGGGCCGGCTCCAGCTGATCCACGCCAACGACTCGAAGGACGAGTGCGGGTCGACCCGGGACCGGCACGAGACCATCGGCAAGGGGCGGATCGGCACCGCGCCGTTCGCCGAGCTCTTCGCCCACCCGGCGACCGAGGGCATCCCGGTCATCGTGGAGACGCCGACGGTCGAGCACGAGGGGCACGCCGCCGACATCGCACTGCTCAAGGGGTTGCGCTCGTCAGAAGCCGGCTGAGCCGGAGCGCCGGGGCACCGGCGCCCGGCGTGGTCAGCAGCTCCACCCGGTGCACGAGCCGGGGCAGCGCCACCCCACCGGCGACGCTCGCGGGCAGGACCGCGAGTCCGTGGCCGGCCTCGACCAGCCCGAGCAGGACGGCCACGTCGGCACCCTCGTAGCGCAACCCCGCCCGCAGGCCGTCGACCGGCAGGTTCGTCAAGGGCGACACCACCGGGGCGTCGATCCAGTACGCCTCCGCGAGATCGGCGAGATCCACGGTCCGGCGCGCCCGCAGCGGATGGCCGCCGGGAACCGCCACCACGACGCCGTCCTCGGCCACCCCGATCGCACCGGACTGCGGGAGCGGCAGCGGATCGTTCGGCGCGGTGAACCCGTCGACGAGGGCCACGTCGATCTCCCCGGTGACGGCCGCGGCGACGATCCGCTCCCGGTCGGCGACCAGCACCCGGCTGCTGAGGCGAGCCGACTCGGCGCGGATCGTGGCGAGGGCCCCGGAGATCCGTCGTGACCAGGCGAGCGGGGTCAGGCCGACGATCAGGCGGCCGGGCGGTGCCGCCGCCCGGGTGACGTCGGCGCGGGCCGCGGCGAGCCGGGCCAGCAGGAGTGTGGCGTGCCGGTGCAGGCGTTCCCCGGCCGGGGTGAGGGCGACCGGGCGGCGGGTCAGCAGCGGGGTTCCGAGGTCGGCTTCGAGGACGGCGATCTGCTGCGAGACGGCCGACTGGGTGTAGCTGAGGCGCTCGGCGGCGGCGGAGAACGAGCAGGTTTCGGCCACGGCGACGAACGTACGCAGCAGATGCGGATCCACATAAGCGATGCTAATAGCGAGAGCAGCAGACATCGTTGGACCTGATCTCGCACAGGGACGAGAGTGGACCCATGAAGAGAATCGCCCTGGTCGGCGACCGGTCACCGACCGTCCGCGCCCACAACCGGATCCCTGACCTGCTCGACGTGCTGCGTGACGACGAGGACATCGACGTCTACTGGATCCCGACGCCGGATGCGGAGGACCCGGCCGCCCTGCGCGGCTTCGACGGGATCTGGCTGGTGCCGGGCAGTCCCTACCGGAGCGCCGAGGGCGGGATCACGGCGGCCCAGGTGGCCCGGCTCGGTGGCATCCCGTTCCTGGGCACGTGTGGTGGTTTCCAGCACGCGATGCTCGAGTTCGCGCGGCACGAGTGCGGGTTCCTCGCCGCCCGCCACTCGGAGTATGCGGAGGGAGAGGAGGAGGACGAGGACACCCTGATCGTGGAGCTGTCCTGTTCCCTGGCCGGGCACGAGGCGGCCGTCGAGGTCGAGGCCGGGTCACTGATCGAGCGGCTGCTGGGCTCGTCCCGCACGGTGGAGCGTTACCACTGCTCCTACGGGCTGGCCGACGCTCACCTGGAGTTGCTGACCACCCACGGGATGCGTTTCACCGGCCGCGACGAGAGCGGGGCGGTCCGCGTCGCGGAGCTCGCGGACCACCCGTTCTACCTGGCCACGCTCTTCCAGCCGGAGCTGGCCGGCGACGGGACCGACCCGCACCCGATCATCCGTGGTTTCGTCGCGGCCGCGGGTGTCGCTCAGGCCAGCAGGTCACTGAGGACGTCGATGGCCTGATCCACCCCGGCCTCGTCGAGGTCGAGGTGGGTGACGAGCCGTGCGACGCGCGGCAGCATCGCGGCGATCAGCACACCTCGCTCGGCGGCGGCCGACGCCAGCGCGGGGGCGCTCACGTCGTGTTTCGACAGGTCCAGTGGCACCAGGTTGGTCCGCACCTTCTCCGGGTCGACGACGCCGTAAGGGGCGAGGGCCTCGGCGATCTGGCGGGCCCGCTCGTGGTCCTCGGTGAGCCGCTGGAGGTGGTGGTCAAGGGCGTAACGACCGGCGGCGGCGAGGATGCCGGCCTGCCGCATGCCACCGCCCATCCGCTTACGGATGACGCGGGCCTTGGCGATCCGCTCGCGGCTGCCGACGATCAGGGAGCCGACCGGTGCGCCGAGTCCCTTGGAGAGGCAGACGGAGAGGGTGTCGAAGAGCGCGCCGTACTCGGCGAGGGTCACCCCGTCGGCGATGTGCGCGTGCCAGATCCGGGCGCCGTCGCAGTGCAGGGCGACGTTGTGCTTGTCGGCGGCCACCCGCAGGTCCTGGAGTGTGCCGAGCGGGACGACCCCGCCGCCGCCCAGGTTGTGGGTCTGCTCGACGGCGATCGCCGCGGTCGGCACCGAGGGGAAACCGGCCGGGCGGATCATGTCGGTGATCCGCTCGACGTTCAGAACAGCGCCGTCCGAGGGCCAGGTGCGGGTCGAGATGCCGCCGAGCACCGCGGCCGCCCCCAGCTCGTAGGTGACGACGTGCGCGTCGGCACCGGCCAGCAACTCGCCGCCCGGCGGGACGACGAGTTGCAGAGCGATCTGGTTGGCCATCGTCCCCGAGGGGGCGAAAAGGGCCGCCTCGTGCCCGAAGAGCTCCGCCACGTGAGCCTCGAGCGCGTTGACGGTCGGGTCGTCACCGAAGACGTCGTCGCCGACGGCCGCGCGGGCCATCGCTGCCCGCATCCCCTTGGTGGGGCGGGTGACGGTGTCCGACCGCAGGTCAGCCACGGAGCATCTCGGCGACAAGGAACGCCAGCTCCAGACTCTGCTGGGTGTTGAGGCGCGGGTCGCAGGCCGTCTCGTAACGGTCCGGCAGGTCGAGGTCCTCGATGCCCTGGGCACCACCGAGGCACTCGGTGACGTCCTCGCCGGTCAGCTCGACGTGGATGCCGCCCGGGTGGGTGCCGAGACCGCGGTGCACCTCGAAGTAGCCGAGCACCTCGTCGACGACCCGGTCGAAGTGGCGGGTCTTGTAACCGTTCGACGACTCGTGGGTGTTGCCGTGCATCGGGTCGCACTGCCAGACGACCTTGGCGCCGGAGGCGTGCACCTTCTCCACGATCGGGGGCAGGGCGTCCCGGACCTTGCCGTTGCCCATCCGGCTGATCAGGGTGAGGCGACCCGGCTCGTTCAACGGGTTCAGCTTCTCGCACAGCTCGATCGCGGTCTCCGGCGACGTGCCGGGGCCGATCTTGACACCGATCGGGTTGGCGATGCGGCTGATGAAGTCGATGTGCGCGTGGTCGAGCTGGCGGGTGCGCTCGCCGATCCACAGGAAGTGGCCGGACAGGCCGTAGGCGCGGCCGTCGGAGACCCGGGTGAGTGCCCTGTCGTACTCCAGCGCGAGCGCCTCGTGCGAGCAGTAGAGGCTGACCGTGCGCAGTGCCTCGGAGTCGGTCATGCCGCAGGCGCGGATGAAGTCGAGGGCGCGGTCGATCTCACGGGCGATCGCCTCGTAGCGCTCGCCGGCCGGGGAGGCGCGGACGAAATCCTTGTTCCAGTCGTGGAGGCCGTGCAGGTCGGCGAGACCACCCGAAAGATACGCCCGGAGCATGTTCATCGCGGCGGCCGAGTTCGCATAGGCCCGGATCATGCGCTGCGGGTCGGCGATGCGCGCCGCCTCGTCCGGCTCCAGCGAGTTGATCATGTCGCCGCGGTAGGCGGGCAGGCCGAGCGAGTCGGTCGGGGCGGAGCGTGGCTTCGTGTACTGCCCGGCGACGCGGGCCACCTTGACCACCGGCATCGAGGCGCCGTAGGTGAGCACGACCGCCATCTGGAGCAGGGTGCGCGCGTTGGCCAGCAGGTGGCTCTCGGTGTTGTCGGCGAACGTCTCGGCGCAGTCACCACCCTGGAGCAGGAAGGCACGGCCCTCGCAGACCTCGGCGAGCCGGTGACGCAGCTGGTCGACCTCGTAGGGGGCGACGATCGACGGCACGTTGTCGAGGACCTTGCAGACCTCGGCGACCTCGGCCATGTCCGGCCACGGCGGCATCTGCACGCGCGGCAGGCCGCGCCAGTGGTCGAGGCCGAGAGCCTCGTCCTCGGCGGAGTTCGTGGACGGGCGGGACGTCTGCAGGGCAGGGTTGCCGACTCCCGGATGACTGAGCTGGTGCCACTCACGGCGCATGCCGAAAGCGTACGGAAGGGGGGCACCGGGATCTCCCGGTGCCCCCCTCAAAAAACGACCCGTCAGACGTTGCTCTTGATCGCGGTGATCAGCTCGCCGTTGGTGGTGTCACCGGAGAGCTCCCAGAAGAACGCGCCGCCGAGACCCTGGTTCTTGGCGTAGGTCATCTTGCCGGCGATCGTGGCCGGGGTGTCGTAGCCCCACCAGTTGTTGCCGCAGAAGGCGTACGCCGTGCCACCGACCGTGCCGGTCGCCGGGCACTTGGTCTTGAGGACCTTGTAGTCCTCGATGCCGGCCTCGTAGGTGCCGGCCGCGGCACCGGTCGCGCTGCCGCCCGGGGCGGCCTGGGTGACGCCGGTCCAGCCACGGCCGTAGAAGCCGATGCCGAGCAGGATCTTGCTGGCCGGAACACCCTTGCTCTTCAGCTTCTGGATCGCGGCGTCGGAGTTGAAGCCCGCGGTCGGGATGCCGGTGTAGGAGGTCAGCGGCGAGTGCGGGGCGGTCGGGCCCTGCGCGGCGAAGGCGCCGAAGTAGTCGTACGTCATCGGGAAGACCTTGTCGAGCTTCGCGATGCCGGCCGCGTAGTCGGCCACGTCGAGCTTGCCGCCGTTGCTGCCGTCGGCGGAGATCGCCGAGGTGATCAGGTTGTTGCTGCCGAACTTGGTGCGCAGCGCGCTGATCACGTTGGCGTAGGAGTTCGGGCCGCTGGCGTCGCAGGAGAGGCCGCAGGCGTTCGGGTACTCCCAGTCGATGTCGATGCCGTCGAAGACGTCCGCCCAGCGCGGGTCCTCGACCAGGTTGTAGCAGCTCTCGGCGAAGGCGGTCGGGTTGGCGGCCGCCTGGGTGAAGCCGCCGGACCAGGTCCAGCCGCCGACCGAGTAGATCACCTTGAGGCCCGGGTACTTGGCCTTGAGCTTGCGGAGCTGGTTGAACGAGCCACGCAGCGGCTGGTCCCAGGTGTCCGCGACGCCGTCGACGCTCTCCGCGGCGGTGTACGCCTTCTCGTAGTCGGCGTAGGAGTCACCGATCGCGCAGCGGCCGCCGGTGGTGTTGGCGAACGCGTACAGGATGTGGGTCAGCTTGGACGCCGAGCCGGACGTGTCGATGTTCTTCACGTGGTAGCCGCGGCCGTAGACGCCCCACTCGGCGAAGTAGCCGACGACCCACTTGTTGCCGGTGCTCGGCGGCGTGGTCGTGGGTGAGGTGGTCGGCGGCGTCGTCGGCGTGGTGGTCGGCGGCGTCGTGGGGGTGGTCGTCGGCGGGGTGGTGGGCGTGGTGCCACCACAGACGCCGTTGTCGATCCAGACCGCCCACTGGGTGCTGTTGGTGGCCGGGGACTCGTTCTGGGTCCACCACTTGGCGGTGTAGTTGTGGCCGTTCTGCGAGGCGACGTTGTCCTTCACGTAGACGGCGGTGGCGGACCAGGGGGTGGCACAGGCGGCAGCGGCGGACGCCTGGCTCATCGGCACGGCGACGCTGGACGCCAGCACGATGGCGCCGGTGATGAGCGCCCGACGGGGGGTTGTACGCAACGGATGTCTCCTCGAACAGTTAGGAAACTTTCCAGAGAGAGGAATGAAGAGACCGTAGTCACATCGATTAACAACAGTCAAGCCAGGTGAACAGCTTTAAGGTCTCTTTAACATCACCGGTCACGTCACGACGGGGTGCAATCGGGCGGACACAGCAAGTAGTCTTCCGTCATGACCATCTTCGACGTCAGCATTGGCGCCCTCACCGGCGGCGCGACCGAATTGGACCGTTACCGCGGCCGGGTCGTGCTGGTGGTCAATGTGGCCTCGCGATGCGGCCTGACCCCGCAGTACGCGAAGTTGCAGAGTCTCTACGAGACCTACCGTGACCGGGGCCTCGTCATCGTCGGCGTCCCCTGCGACCAGTTCGGCGGCCAGGAGCCCGGCACCGCCGAGCAGATCGACGAGTTCTGCCGCGTCAACTACGGCGTGACCTTCCCGGTGACCGAGAAAGTCGAGGTCAACGGACCTGGCCGGCACCCTCTCTACCGGGAGCTCGTCGCCGCCGGCCCGGACATCTCGTGGAACTTCGAGAAGTTCGTCGTCGCCCCCGACGGCACCGTGGCGGCCCGGTTCGAGCCCGGCACCGCACCCGACGACAGTGAGCTCGTCGCGACGATCGAGAAGCTGCTGCCGCGCGGATGAGCATCCACGTCATCGGCGTCGACGCGTACGCGCTCGGCTGGGTCGGCGTCGAGCTGCGCGACGGCGTCTTCGGGCGCGCCGTGCTGGCCGCCACCCTCTACGAGATCGTCGCCGGCAGCTCCGGCGCCGCCGTCATCGGCGTCGACATCCCGCTCGGCATGCTCCCCGACCGCTGGCGGGCCGCCGACACACTCGCCGCCGACCAGCTCGGCCCGCGCCGCGGCAGTGTCTTCCGGGTGCCGCCGCGCGCCGTCTGGCAGGAGCCCGACTTCGCGTCCGCCAACCGGCTCTGCCGCGAGCTGACCGGCGCCGGGCTCAGCCGGCAGTCGTGGGCGCTGCGGCCGAAACTGCTGGAGGCCAATGCGATCTGGGAGCGGCATCCCGGGCTCCTCTTCGAGGCGCACCCGGAGGTCTCCTTCCGGACCATGGCCGGTGAGCCGCTGGCCCACGCGAAGAAGACGTGGAGCGGCCAGACCCGCCGGCGCGAACTGCTGGCCCGCAACGGCATCGTCCTGCCGGACAAACTCGGCCCGGCCGGGCAGGCGCCACCCGACGACATCCTCGACGCGGCCGCCGTCGCCTGGACCGCGCATCGCGTCGCCACCGGCGCGGCCCTGAGCTACCCGAGCCCACCCGAAGAGGAAAAAGGCAGCAAAATCGCAATCTATTACTGATCTGGTACGGCCATCGGCCCCCGACCGCACGTCCGCCGTCCCGTGGCTCCCACGCGACGCAGGCGACAGTCCGGGCCGAAACGCCGCCGCCGGGCTGAATGCGGTGGTCCCCGCACCGGGCGTCACCGGCGTCTCAGCGGGCTCGCGACAGCGGTGAGGGCAGCTGGGTCTACTTGGCCTGGGCGGCGATCTCTCGGGCCCGGTCCCGGGCCGCTTCGAGGGCGCTGAGCACCGCCGCGCGGAGGCCGTGGTTCTCCAGCTCGCGGAGGGCGGCGGCGGTGGTGCCGGCCGGGGAGGTCACCGCCTCGCGGAGCAGCACCGGGTGCTCGCCGGAGTCGCGGAGCATGGTCGCCGACCCGACGGCGGTCTGGACGGCCAGCTCGCGGGCGACCGTCCGGGGCAGCCCCAGCAGGACGCCCGCGTCGATCATGGCTTCGACCAGCAGGTAGAAGTAGGCCGGGCCGGACCCGGAGAGCGCCGTCACAGCGTCCTGCTGATACTCCGGAACCCGCACCGTGGAGCCGAGCGGCTTGAACATCTGCTCGGCGATGGTGATGTGGTCGTCGGTGGCGTGCGGGCCGGCCGAGATCGCGGTCATCGCCTGGTCGACGGTGGCCGGGGTGTTCGTCATGACCCGGATCACCGGCGTGCCCTCGGCCAGCCGGGACGCGAAGAAACCGGTCGGCAGCCCGGCGCAGAGCGACACGACGAGCGTGTCCGAGGGGATCCGGCTGCCGATCGCGTCGAGCAGTGCCCCGGCGTCCTGCGGTTTGACACCGATCGCCAGGACTCCGGCCCGCTCGGCGGCGGTGGTGTTGTCGACGACCGTCACACCGTAACGCTCGGCCAGTTCGGTACCGCGTTCCGGACGGCGGGCGGTGACCAGCAGGTTCTCGGCGGGATGGCCGGAGCGGAGCAGACCGGCGACGACAAGTTCGCCGATCTTGCCGGTCCCGAGGACCGCGACGGTGTGCTGAGACAAAGCGGACTCCTCGAAGGCGACAACAAGACGACGGCGAAGCGGAAGGTCAGCAGGACGGCGGGCGGCCGCGGGACCGGCCGGTCGCAGAAACGCCGGATGCCGGGAGCGGATCGCCCCCGGCATCGCGACCTGGTGGATCAGCTGCCGAAGAAGACCTCGGCCTCTTCGTAACGCTCGATCGGAACGGTCTTCAGCTCGCCGGTGCCCTCGATGAGCGGGATCCGGACGATGTCGGTGCCCTGGAGGGCGACCATCTTGCCGAAGTCGCCCTCGTGGACGGCGTCGATGGCCTGCAGGCCGAAGCGGGTCGAGAGGACCCGGTCGAACGCGGTCGGGGTGCCACCGCGCTGGATGTGACCGAGGACGACCGTGCGGGCCTCCTTGCCGGTCTTCTCCTCGAGCTGCTCGGCGAGCCACTGGCCGATGCCGCCGAGGCGGACGTGGCCGAAGCTGTCGAGCTCCTGGTTGTGCAGCACCATCTGGCCGTCGAGGGGCTGGGCGCCCTCGGCGACGACGACGATCGGTGCGTACTCCACCTGGAAGCGCTTGGTCACGTAGGTCGCGACCTGCTCGACGTCGAACTGGCGCTCCGGCAGCAGGATGACGTTGGCACCACCGGCGAGGCCGGCGTGCAGCGCGATCCAGCCGGCGTGGCGGCCCATGACCTCGACGACGAGGGTGCGGTGGTGCGACTCGGCGGTGGTGTGCAGCCGGTCGATGGCCTCCATCGCGATGTTGACCGCGGTGTCGAAGCCGAAGGTGTAGTCGGTGCCGTTGAGGTCGTTGTCGATCGTCTTCGGCACGCCGACCACGTTGACGCCCAGGTCGTGCAGCTTGGTGGCGACGCCCAGGGTGTCCTCGCCGCCGATCGCCACGAGCGCGTCGACGCCCATCTCGGCCAGGTTGGCCTTGATGCGCTCGACACCGTTCTCGATCTTGAACGGGTTGGTGCGGGACGAGCCCAGGATGGTGCCGCCGCGCGGCAGGATGCCACGGACCTCAGCGATGCCGAGCGGCTTGGTCAGACCCTCCAGCGGGCCCTTCCAGCCGTCGCGGAAGCCGACGAACTCGTGACCGTAAGCGGACACGCCCTTACGAACCACGGCACGGATGACCGCATTGAGACCGGGGCAGTCGCCGCCACCGGTGAGCACGCCGATACGCATTTTTCTTCCCCCTGGATCGGGTAGCGAGATGCGGATAGCCCGTCGAGGCCCCAGGGACGATTTCGTCGGCAGCGTTGCCGGCCCGGGGCGGGCCGCAACCGCACTCTAGTCTCCGTACCTGAGCACCCCGACGGCGGCCCACTAAAGCCGGACAGTTTCGATGCGGTCACGGCGCCGCGACGGAACGGCAACCTCAGCGCAGCGACTCGATCGCCCCCAGCGCCTCGGCATTGCGGCCGAGAGCTGCGGGAACCACGGTGAGCGCGGCCGCCACGGCCGGGGCGCAGTGCCGTTGCAGCGACTCCCGGACGCCGTCGACGACGAATCCGCCCGGTTCGGCGAACCGGCCGCCGACGACCACCACGGCCGGGTCGAAGACGGACACGAGCGACGTGACGGTCCGCCCGATCAGGCGGCCCGCGTCGAGCAGCGCGCGCTGGGCGGGACGGTCTCCGGCGGCGGCCCGGGCCAGCAGCCGGTCCTCGTCGGGCGGCCCGCCGTCGGAGATCGCCGCGAAGTGGCCGGGCGACAGGAAGGCGCTGAGACACCCGCGTTTGCCGCACAGACAGAGCGGACCGACCTCGCGGACGTTGAGGTGACCGACCTCCCCGGCGTAGCCGATCGCCCCGCTGTGCATCCGCCCGCCGGCCAGCAGCCCGGCCCCGCAGTACTGGTCACAGCTCAGGTAGAGCACGTCGCGGGCACCCCGGGCCGCGCCCCGCCGGCTCTCGGCCAGTGCCGCGAGCTGGGCGTTGTTGGTCACCCGGACCGGGTGGCCGAGGACCGCGGCGATCTCCTCGGCCGGTGAGAACCCGGCGAACATGGTCAGCACGCTGCGGGAACTCAGGTATCCGGTGTGCGGGTGCACCGGCGCCGGCATGCTCACCCCGAACCTGGTCCCCGGCCCGGGACGCTCGCCGTTGCCGTCGAGCAGCTCGCGCACGAACCCGGCGGCGTCCCTCATGATCGCCCGGCCGTCCGACGCCGGCGGCATCGACCGGAACCCCGACCAGCGGATCTCGCCGGCGCCGTCGGTGGCGATCACCCGGACACCGTCGCCGCCGATCGCCACCCCGACCAGGAGCTCACCCGGCGCGACCAGGCGGAAGCACGGCGACGGCCGCCCGGCGCGGGGCCCGGTGGCGGCGCACGGTTCGACGACGCCGTCGCGGGTCAGGGCGTCCAGCAGCGCGGCCACCGCGGCTCGCGGCAGCCGGGTGTGTTTCACCAGGTCACTGCGGGTGGCCTGGCCGAGGGTCCGGAGCGACTCGACGAGGATCTCGCGGCGCACCACCCGCTCCCGCGCCCCCGGCGAGGCCACTCTGCCGGACGGCGCGAGGTCCGCGGTGGTCACTGTGGGTGAAACCCGGGCGAGGGTACGGCTACCGCGCGCCGCCGGGGTGGCCCGCAGGCCCGCGAACAGCGCGCCGAGAAGTGCCGCCCGGTCCCCCAGCGTCCCGGCCCGGACCTCCGTGCCGGCCGCCACCTCGGGCTGGGCGTACCGCTGGAGCGACTCGCCGACGGCGGTGATGATCGGGCCGCCCGGCTCGATCAACGGCCCGTCCAGCAGGACCAGTGCCGGGTTGACGGTGTTGGCCAGGTCGGCGACCACCCGCCCGATCATCCGGCCGGCGTCGGCGAGGATCCGCTCGGTGGCGGCGTCGGTCCGGGACAGTTCGACCGCGCGGGTGGCGGTGACCGGCTCGCCGTGGGGTGTGCCCAGTGCGGCGAGGATGGCCGGGACGGAGGCGATCGTGTCGAGGCAACCGCGGTTGCCGCAGCGGCACAGCGACCCGATCTCGTCCATCTGGACGTGCCCGAACCGGCCGGCGGCGGCGTGCGCCCCGTGGTGCAGCACTCCGCCGAGCAGCAGGCCGCAGGTGATGCCGGCGCCGACCCGCAGGTAGCAGACGTCGGTGTGGCCGGACGCGGCGCCGTAGCCGACCTCGCCGAGAAGACTCAGCTCGGCGGCGGTGCGGACGATGACCCGGCGGCCGAGGCGCTGCTGGAGTCCGGTGGCGAGGGTGTGGTCCCGGTCGGTGCCGAGGCCGAGCACGACCGACCAGGCCGGGCCGGACACGCCGGTCCCGCACTCGGCGACCAGCAGGGCGAGGGCGTCCAGGTCGGTGCCGGTGCCGTGGTGTTCGGCGAGGATGCGCCCGGTGAGGTCGGCGCTCGCCACCCGTACCCCATGGGAAGTGACGATCGCGCCCACCACCCCACCCGCCGCCGGACCGAGAACGATCGACCGGGCGGGACGCCCGGCGCGGGTGCCGTCGGGGACCGCGGCCTCCTCGGCCAGCAGCCCGGCCGTGAGAAGCTCGGCGACCAGGTGGTCGACGGTCATCCGGGCCATGCCGGTGCGGCGGGCCAGGTCGGAGCGGCTGCTGCGGCCGGCCTCGCGGACGGCGGCCAGGAGCAGGTCCCGGCGGACCTGATGCACCCGGCGGCCCGACATGACTCCAGTTTTGCCGTATCTGGACCTAATCAGCGGCCAATTGCGACGCCGGTCACACCCAGGTGCGGGCAAACCGGGCGGCAGTAAGGCGAGACACAGGCAAATCATGGCGTTGAGCAGGCCTTTTCGGCTCTGGTTCGGCGCTAATCGAGTCGATACGTTCAGCACACAAGGCGTTAACAAACACCGGAAGCCGGCCCGGTGGCAATCCTCCCCTTTCCTGTCCTTTCGAGGTGTGCGATGACAACTGTCCAGCCCCGCCCGCCGGCCACCACCCCGAGCGTCCCCGACGCGCCCGCGAAACTCATCGTCGCGATGGCGCTCGCCCAGCTCGGCGCCTACCTGACGATCCTCACCCCGGTCATCGTCACCATGTCGATCCGGGTCGCTCAGATCGCCCCCGACGACAAGGCCGCGGCCCTCGGCACCGTCCTGTCCGTCGGCGCCGTCCTCGCGCTGATCGGCAACCCGTTCTTCGGCGCCATGTCCGACCGCACCACCTCCCGCTTCGGCCGCCGCCGCCCATGGCTGATCGGCGGCATGGTCGTCGGCTTCGCCGGCCTGATGGTCGTCGCGCTCGGCGGCAGCATCGCGGTCCTGACCGCCGGGTGGGCGCTCGCCCAGCTCGGCGTCAACGCCACCCTCTCCACGCTGACCGCGTTGCTGCCCGACCAGATCCCGGTCCAGCAGCGGGGCAGGGTCAGCGGCATCCTCGGCCTGATGACGTCGGTCGCGATCCTGGCCGGCAGCGCGCTCGCCGCCGCCCTGGCCGGGAACGCCGTGCTGATGTTCGCGGTCCCGTCGGCGATCGGCGTCGCCACCGTCGCGCTGCTGGTCGTGGTGCTCAAGGACCGGCCGGCCGAGAAGGGCCACTTCGCGCCCTACCGGTTCCGGGAGTTCCTGCACACCTTCTATGTCAGCCCGCGCCGGCACCCCGACTTCGTGTGGAACATCGTCAGCCGCTTCCTCATCTGGATGGGCCTGGCGTCGGTCACCACCTACCAGGCGTACCTGCTGATCGACCGGTTCGGCTACACCACCGACAACGTGGCCAACGGCATCCTGCTCTCCACCCTGATCAGCACCGGCGGCCTGGTCGTCGGCTCGGCCGTCGGCGGCACGCTCTCCGACCGCACCGGCCGCCGCAAGCCGTTCGTGCTCGGCGCCGGCCTGGTCGTCACCGCCGCGCTCGTGGTCATCGCGTTCGCCGGCAGCTTCGGGGTCTTCCTCGCCGCGTCCCTGCTCTTCGGGCTCGGCCAGGGCGTCTACCTCGCCGTCGACCTGGCGCTCGCCACCGACGTGCTGCCCGACCCGGACGACGCCGCCAAGGACATGGGCGTCCTCAACATCGCCAACGCGCTGCCGCAGTCGCTGGTGCCGATCCTGGCCGCGCCGATCCTCGCGGTCGGCAGCAGCGACAACTCCAACTACAGCCTGCTGTTCCTGTGCGGCGCGGTCGTCGCCATCGCCGGATCACTGCTGGTCCGCATGGTCCGCGGCGCCCGCTGAGCCCTACTCCTGGAGATCACCATGCACCCGTACCAGAATCCCGCCCTCCCGATCGACGACCGGGTCGGTGACCTGCTCTCCCGGCTCACGCTCGCGGAGAAGGCGGGCCTGATGTTCCACACGATGATCGCGGTCAACCCGGACGGCACGATCGCCGGGGGTGACGAGATGATCCCGTCCGCGGCGACGCTCCTCCAGGACAAGCTGATCAACCACGTCAACATCCTGACCTTCGCGCCGGTCGCCCCGGAACGCCTGGCCGAATGGCACAACCGGATCCAGGAGATCGCCGCCGGCATCGGCCACGGCATCCCCGTCACCGTCTCCACCGACCCGCGGCACGGCGTCATCGACAACCCCGCGGCGTCCGCGGCGGCCGGCGGTTTCTCCGCGTGGCCGGAGCCCATCGGGCTGGGCGCGACCAAAGACCCCTCGCTGGTACGGGCATTCGCCGACATCGTCCGCCAGGAGTACCTGGCCACCGGCATCCGCGTGGCCCTGCACCCGATGGCCGACCTCGCCACCGAACCCCGCTGGGCGCGCACCAACGGCACCCTCGGTTCCGACGCCGACCTGGTGTCGTCGATGATCCACGAATACGTCCTCGGTCTGCAGGGCCCGTCGCTCGGCCCCACCTCGGTGGCGGCGATGGTCAAACACTTCCCCGGTGCCGGCCCGCAGAAGGACGGCGAGGACGCGCATTTCGCGTACGGGCGGGAGCAGGTCTACCCGGGCGGGATGTGGGACTACCACCTGAAGCCGTTCGAGGGCGCCTTCTCCGCCGGGGTCGCCCAGGTGATGCCCTACTACGGCATGCCGGTCGACACGTCGTACGCGGAGGTCGGATTCGGTTTCAACCGCGACGTCCTGGAGGGGCTGCTCCGCGAACGGTACGGCTTCGACGGCGTCGTCTGCACCGACTGGGGCCTGGTCACCGACGCGGTCATCATGGGCACCGACATGCCGGCCCGTGCCTGGGGCGTCGAACACCTGGACCGCCACACCCGCGTGCTGCGCATCCTTGAGGCCGGAGCCGACCAGCTCGGCGGCGAACACTGCCCGGAACTGATCATCGACCTGGTCACGTCGGGCCGTCTCCCGGAGTCCCGGATCGACGTCTCGGCCCGCCGGATCCTCCGCGACAAGTTCCGCCTCGGCCTGTTCGACGACCGCCGCTACGTGGACCCGGCGGCGGCCGGCCGGGTCGCGGGCCAGTCCGCGTTCCGGGCCGCCGGCCTGGAGGCCCAGCGCCGCTCGATCGTCCTCCTGACCAACCGCCCCTCCTCGTCTCCCTCCCCCACCGCCACCTCCCCTATCGCCACCTCCTCCGCCGCCTCCTCTTCCACCGCCACCTCCCCTACCGCCACCTGCTCTTCCACCGCCACCTCCTCTACCGCCTCCTCCTCTTCCACCGCCGGCGTCGACGCCGTCGCCTTCCCCGGCACCACTGCCGACGCCGCCGCGGTGACGCTTCCGCTCGAGGAGGGGATCGCCGTGTACCTGGACGGCGTCGACCCGGAGGTGGCCGCCGGATACGCGAAGGTGGTCGACGATCCGGCCCTGGCGGACGTCGCGATCGTCCGGCGGGCGGCACCCTTCGATCCGCGAGGTGGCGGGTTCGAGGCGTTCTTCCACGCCGGGCGCCTGGAGTGGACCCCGGACGAGCTGGCTCCCGTCCTGGAACTGACCGCGACCCTGCCCACCGTCGTCGACGTCTGGCTGGACCGACCGGCCGTCCTCACGCCGCTGGCATCGACGGCGGCCGCCCTGACCGGCAGCTTCGGTTCGTCAGACGAAGCCCTGCTGGACGTGCTGTTCGGCCGCTCCCCCGCCACCGGAACGCTCCCGTTCGAGCTCCCGTCCTCGATGGCCGAGGTCGAGGCGTCCCGCGAGGACGTCCCCAACGACACCGCCAACCCGCTGTTCCCCAACAACCACGGCCTCCAGCTGGGCTGACCCGACAACACAAAACGCCGGCCGCCACGAAGAGGCGGCCGGCGTTTCCGTACCCCGATCGGATCAGGACCCCGGCCGGATCAGGACCCGGTCAGCTCAGGACCCCGGTCAGCTCAGGCCAGGCGCAGCGAGCACCCACCGAGTCGATCTTGAGCGGCTGACCACCGAAAACGGTGGAAAAGTGGCCAAGATCGAGCACGGAGACCGCCGCGGTGGGCGGCACCGCCGGTCCCATCGGAACCGGGCCGGTCCCACTGGCGAAGTCGCCCATGAGACCGGCCCGGTTCCGGGAGGGGTGTAGCGGTGCGGGACGCATTCGGCCCGGCGGTCGCCGGGAGGTCCGGACGGCCCGCCTGCCTGGCGTCGTAGGTGTGGCAGGTGTGGTTGCGGTTGGACGGCCCTGGTCCGTACCAGAAAAGGTCCGTGCCGCAGAAGGTCCGTGCCGGAGAGGTCAGTGGGCCATCGCGGGCGGTGCGTCCGGGTCGACGTCGAGCGGGCCGGTGCGGAAGAGGAACGCGGCGACCACGGCGGCGAGCACGAAGAAGCCGGCCGACCACCAGAAGACCGTGTGGTATCCGCTGATCAGGGCCATCGGCTGGGCCGAGGCCGGCTTGCCGGCCATGTAGTCGGTGATCGCGGTGGCGTAGAAGGAGCTGAGCAGCGCGGTACCGATCGAGCCACCGATCTGCTGGACCGTGTTGATCATCGCGGAGGCGACGCCGGCGTCGCGGTGTTCGACGCCGGCGGTGGCGGCGTTCTGGGTGGGTGCGAAGACCAGGCCGAGGCCGAGACCGATGATGATCAGGCCGGGGAGTACGCCGCCGGCGTAGGTGGAGTCGAGGTCGAGGCGGGTCAGGAAGAGCATGCCGCCGGCCGCGACCAGGGCGCCGACCGGGACGAGCGGGCGCGGTCCGACCTTCGGGGCGAGGAACGAGCCGGCGGTGGTGGCGGTGAGCATGACCGAACCGAGCATCGGCAGGAACGCCAGGCCGGTCTTGACCGGAGTGAACTGGAGCACCGTGGTCAGGAAGTAGGTCAGGAACAGGAAGATGCCGAACATGCCGGCACCGGCGATCGCGATCGAGGCGTAGGAGCCGCCGCGGTTGCGGTCCAGGACGACGCGCAGCGGGAGCAGCGGGCTCTCCACCCGGCGCTCGATCAGCACGAACGCGATGAGGGCGACCACGCCGACGGCGATCGGGCCGAGGGTCCAGCCCGCGGTCCAGCCGTCGGTCTCCGCCTTGCCGAGGCCGTACACCAGGCCGACGAGGCCGACGACGGCGGTGACCGTACCCGGGATGTCGATCCTGCCGTGGGCCGCGACCGGCTCGTCCTTGAGCTTGAGCATGGCGCCGGCCACCGCGATCGCGGCGATCACCAGGTTGACGTAGAGGCACCAGCGCCAGGAGGCGTACTCGGTGAGGACGCCGCCGAGCAGCAGGCCGATACCGCCGCCGGCACCGGAGATGGCGCCGAAGATGCCGAACGCCTTGCCGCGCTCGGCGGGCTCGGTGAACGTGGTGGAGAGCAGCGACAGGGCGGCCGGGGCCAGCGCCGCACCGAAGGCGCCCTGCAGCGCGCGGGCCACGATCAGCATCTCCAGGCTGGTGGCGGCACCGCCGAGCGCCGAGGCCAGGGCGAACCCGATCAGGCCGATGAGGAACATCCGCTTGCGGCCGAAGAAGTCGGAGAGCCGGCCGCCGAGCAGGAGCAGGCTGCCGAAGGCCAGCGCGTAACCGGTGACGACCCACTGCCGGTCGGCGTCGGAGAACCCGATGTCGGCCTGGGCGGTGGGCAGCGCGATGTTCACGATCGTGGCGTCCAGCACCACCATCAGCTGGGCCAGTGCCAGCACCACGAGCGCCCACCAGCGCCCGCTCTCACGTTGTACGGGCTGTGGCCGATCAATAACGGTGCTGCTCATGGGCGGAGCCTTCCGGAGCTAAGTTGAGGTCTGTCCTCCACTTCGGCAGGCTAGCAGCAGAAGTTGAGGAGTTGCCTCCGCTTAGTTGTAGGCTTGGCCACATGCCACTTCGCCGTGACGCACAGCGCAACCGGGAGCGGATCGTCGAGGCCGCCGGCGAGGTCTTCGCGACCAGGGGATTCGCCGCCACCCTGGACGACGTGGCCCATCACGCGGGCGTCGGCGTGGGCACCGTCTACCGGCGCTTCCCGACCAAGGAGGAGCTGATCGACGCGGTCTTCACCGACCGACTGGAGGACCTGGTCACGCTGGCCGAGGAGGCGCTCACGGCACCCTCCGCCTGGGAGGGGCTGACCGGTTTCCTGCGCACGTCGGCGCGCTGGCACGCCGCCGACCGCGGGCTGCGCGACGCCGCCCTGAGCATGGGCGAGCAGCATTTCAAGCAGGCCGGTGAGCAGATCGTGCCGCTGCTGGAGCAACTGATGGAGCGGGCGCACGCCGAGGGCACGCTACGGCTCGACGCCGGGTTCCACGACTTCCCGATCATCATGGCGATGGTGACCGAAATGGCCCAGCACAGCGAGGGGTGCCGGCCGGGCCTCTACGAGCGCTACCTGGAGCTGGTGATCGACGGCCTGCGGGCGCGGCCGGACAACGGGACACTCGGCACCGAGCCGACCGACACCGACGTCCAGGCCGTCATGCGGGGCTGTGTCCCCCCGATGCGCTCTTCGCGGTCATAGCGTTCCACCGGGCCAGGTTGTGCCGGGCGTCGACCAGCGCGTCGTGCCGGCCGGCCATCTCGGGCAGGTGCGGGCGGCCCAGATCGTCCCACCGCTGGCGCAGGTCCTTGGTGAACCGCGGGATCTCCCGGGGCAGGGCCGGCATCGCGCCCCACAACTGGGCGAGCGCCACGTGGTCATACGCCGCATACCACGCCCAGAGCTCCATCTGCTCGCCCCGGCCGCGGATCGGCTCGCTCAGGAACTCGTAGAGGTCCTCGCGGATCCGCTCACGGCTGCGCCACGCCCTGTCCGACGGGGAGGGGAGCTTGTCCAGGACGTTGCGGCGCACCCACGGCACGGCCCGGGAGTCGTCGAACTCGGTGCTGACCGCGTAGAACTCGCGGCCGAACTCGTCGACGACACCGATCGAGACGAGGTCGACGATCCGGCCGTCCTCGATGAACTCGCAGTCATAGAAATAGCGATATGGCATCGGGGTCCATCCTCGCCCATCGTCATCCGGGCATGGACTCCAGGGCCTCCCTGGCGACCCCGAGCCCCTGCGGGCAGTCGTAGCGGGCGGCCAGATCGGCGTGCACCGCCCACCGCAGCCGCAGCAGCACCGGCAGGGCGGCCTCCAGTTCGTCGGCGCCGACCGGCCCGGCCGCGCGGTACCCGTCGAGGAACTCACCGGCGTGCTCGGGCCCGCCTGCGTAGGCGACGGCGGCGGCCACGTCGTAGACGAGCGGCCCGGTCCCGCCGGCACCACAGAAGAGCAGCCCGGAACGGCCGGTCGACGGATCCAGCACGAACATCTCCGGTGCCGGGTCGCCGTGCAGGACACCCGAGGTGAGATGGTCGGTCACGGTGAGCCGGGTGGCGGCGGTGAGCGCGGCGGTCACCGTCCCGCGGAGCCAGGGCTCCGCGTCAAGATGCGAGGCGTCCGGGTCCAGGACCTGCCACGGCCGCAGGCCGGGATGACGAAAACCCTGGAGAGCACGGTGTACGGCGCCCAGGCGCTCCCCCCACCACTGCTGATCAACCGGGTCCCGTCCGTCGAGACGACGCCCCGGGAGGCGGCGCAGGACGGCGAGCGCACCGTACGGGGTGGCCACGGTCAGTGCCCCGCCGAGGGTGCGGACCGGCTCGCCCGCGTCCACCCACCGCCCGCGCAGGTACATCGCGACGGCCAGCCCGGCCTCCATCCGGTGCCGGGCGCCGATCTCGGTCAGCCGGGCCACGAAGCGCCCGCCGCCCGCGGCGAACTCCCAGCCGCGCGACATCAGCGTCAGCGGGAGCTCGATCATCTCGGACGGGAGAAGGTGCCACTGGTCGCGCAGAGTCGATCGAAGAAAGTCATCATCCGGCACCGCGGGATTATCTCGACACTTGCCGCCAATGCGACGGACAGACAGGGCGACAGTAACTCAGAGAGATTGACGGTTTACAGAACGCTACCGAAGGGACATGATCGTACGAGGCAGGCTTCGATGTCCGTTTTGAAAATGGCGTTTGGAGCACGCTTCGTGCTAAGAGTGATCGTTCGCGTCGTGGGGCCGGCGCCGTCTGTCGTCGGCGTGTCCTCACCGGGGGAGGGGATAGCGCCGTGGACCATCGCATGCCGGATCCCGGCGACGCACTCACCGGCGTGGACATGTTCGCCGGTCTCGAGCCGGAGGTGCGGCAGCGCGTCATCGCCGCGGCCGTCCCACGCCATTACCGCAAGGGGCAGATCCTCTTCGTCGAGCACGACCCCGGCGACTCGCTGATCATCATGAAGCGGGGCGCCGTCGCCGTCTTCCGGACCGCCCCGACCGGCGAGCGCGCGGTCCTCACCGTGGTCCGCCCGCCCGACGTGCTCGGTGAGGTGTCCCTGCTGGACGCCTCGACCCGCAGCGCCTCCGCCGAGGCCATCGAGGACTCGCAGGCGCTGTCGCTGTCCCGGGTCGCCTTCATGGAGCTGGTGCACTCCAACCCGCGCATCCTGGACGCGGTGATGCGCTCGGTCGGCGGCCTGATCCGCCGGCTCACCGAGCAGAACGCCGATCACGTCTTCCTCGACCTGCCCGGCCGGGTGGCCAAGACCCTGGTCCGGCTCTCCGGCGAGAGCCAGGCGCCGATGATCACCATCGAGCTCAACCAGAGCCAGCTCGCCGAGATGGCCGGCGGCTCCCGGCAGAGCGTCAACCAGGCGATCGGCTCCTTCGCGAGCCGCGGCTGGCTGCGCACCGAGGGCCGGCGCATCGTCGTCACCGATGTGCAGGCCCTGCGCCGGCGGGCCGGGATGACCGGCTAGGCGGCCGTCTTGAGGGTCGAGGCGTAGACGTCGACGTACTCGCGGCCGGAGAGGGCCATCAGCTCGTACATGATCTCGTCGGTGATCGCGCGCTCGACGAACCGGTCACCGCGCTGGTCGGCGTAACGGGAGAAGTCGAGCGGCTGGCCGATCCGGATCCGCACCCGTTTCACCGCCGGGACCAGCGTGCCGGTCGGCTGGATCTCGTCGGTGTTGAGCAGGGCCACCGGGACCACCGGCGCGCCGCTCTCCAGGGCGAGCCGGGCCACCCCGGTCTTACCGCGGTAGAGCCGGCCGTCCGGCGAGCGGGTGCCCTCCGGGTAGATGCCGGCGATGTTGCCCTCCTTGAGGACGCGCAGCAGCGTGTCCAGGGCCGCCTGGGCCGCCTCGCCGCCCGAACGGTCCACCGGGATCGTCCCCGCGCCGGTGAAGAACATCCGCGAGAACCAGCCCTTGATCCCCTTGCCGGTGAAGTATTCGGCCTTGGCGACGAAGGTCACTTTCCGTCGCATGATCAGCGGGGTGAAGATCGAGTCGGAGAACGAGAGGTGGTTGCAGGCGAGAATGACGGGACCGGTACGGGGCACGTGCTCCAGGCCCTCCACCTTGGGGCGGAAGACGAGTTTCAACACCGGTCCGAGGACCACCAACTTCAGCAGCCAGTAGAACACTGACGTCCTTTCAACGGATGTCACAGTGCATTCGGGGCGACAGGAAGCGTACGAAGCGGGAGCGGCGCGCCACAACGCACTCCCGCAACGGGTGCCTGCCGTGTCACCATTCAAGGCACGGTCGGCAAGGGGGTGTGCATCGGTGACAGCGGGTGGCGCCCGTCGCGGGCGGCGCGACAACGGGCTCGACGCCGCCGACTTCGCGGCGGCAGGAGATGTCGATCCACGGATCGGCGAGCATCTTTTGGACGTGCTCGGGGCCGGTGGGATCGCGGCGTACCTTCAGCCGACGGCCGATCTCAACCCGATCCTGCGCGCGACGACCCTGCCGGCGAGGCCGGTCGATCGGCTGTTCGTGGACCGTACCCATCTGGAGACCGCCAAGGAGCACCTGCAGAAGGTGACCGGCGGGGTTCCGCCCACCCCTCCCGCGCCACCGGCTCCCGCGCCCCGGCCGCAGGCCGAGGTGGACGAGGAGTGGGCCAAGATCATCGCGGGGTTCCACACCACCGTCGACCCGCAGACCACGCCGTGGCCGGCCGTCGAGGACGACCCGGGCCCGCCGCCTCCGCCGGTCCGCTCGATCACCGAGGAGGGCACGCCGCACAACCGGCGGCGCACCGACCCGAAGGACGAGCCGTCGATCCTCTACGGACTCGACACGTTCGGCACCGATCTGCCCGCTGACGACGACGAGGACGAGCGGTACATCCCGCCCCCTCCCCCACCCATGCCCCGCATCTCGAAGTACGCGGTGATGGCTCTGATCGGGATCGCGGCGGGTTTCACGCTGTTCCTCTTCCCCTGGCTGATCCCGATCGACAGCAACCTGGTCATGGTCGCCGGCTTCGCCTCGATCATCGCCGGGGCGGCCACGCTGGTCTGGCGGCTGCGTTCCGGCGACGACGACGACGAATTCGACGACGGCGCTGTCGTATAGACAGATGTTGGTGTTCGAGCAGTAACCTACGGTGATGCGTCAGAGTTCGCTCGTCGTCATCGCCAACCGTCTGCCCCTGGATGACAGCGCCGCCCCCGACGGGGCCTGCGAGTGGCGCCGCAGCCCAGGTGGCCTGGCCAGCGCCCTGCACGCGATCCTGGAGCAGACGCCGGCCACCTGGGTCGGCTGGGCCGGCGGGGTGGGCCCGGCACCAGCCCTGCCCGACCTCGGCAGCCTGCGGTTACGGCCCGTGTCGCTGACCGAGGAGGAGCTGCGGGGCTACTACGAGGGGTTCGCCAACTCGACCCTGTGGCCGCTCTATCACGACGCCGTCCAGCAGCCCACGTTCGACCGGGGCTGGTGGGAGACGTACCGGGCGGTCAACCAGCGGTTCGCCGAGGCGGCCGCCGAGGTGGCCGAGCCGGGTGCCGCCGTCTGGGTGCAGGACTACCACCTCCAGCTGGTGCCGGCGATGCTTCGGGAGCTGCGTCCCGACCTGCTGATCGGCTTCTTCCTGCACGTGCCGTTCCCGCCGCCGGAGCTGTACATGCAGTTGCCCCGCCGGGTCGAGCTGCTGCGCGGGATGCTCGGAGCCGACCTGGTCGGGTTCCAGCGCGAGCAGGCCGCCCACAATGTCGCCCAGCTGGCCAAGAAGCTGCTCGAGGTGGAGGCAACCGACCACGCCATCATCGTCGACGGGCGGACCGTGCGGACCGGGGCGTTCCCGGTCTCCATCGACATGGCCGAGATGCGGGCGCTGGCCACCCGGCCGGACGTGGTCACCCAGGCCCGGCAGCTGCGGCACGACCTGGGCCAGCCGAAACGGGTGCTGCTCAGCGTGGACCGGCTCGACTGGACCAAGGGCATCGAGCACCGGCTCACGGCGTACCGCGAGTTGCTGCGCGACGGGTTCGTGAAGGTGCGCGACACGGTGATGGTCCAGGTGGCCGTGCCGAGCCGGGAGCGGGTGGAGAGCTACCGGGGCCTGCGGGACCGGATCGAGGGCGAGGTCGGCCGGATCAACGGGGAGTTCGGCCGGGTCGGCGAACCCGCCATCCACTACCTCAACCAGCCGTTCGCCCGGGCCGAGCTGGCCGCCCTCTACCAGACCGCCGACGTCATGGTGGTGACCCCGCTGCGGGACGGGATGAACCTGGTGGCCAAGGAGTTCGTGGCCGCCCGGGAGGACGGTACGGGCGCGCTGGTGCTCAGCGAGTTCGCCGGGGCGGCCGCCGAGCTCCCGCAGGCGTTCCTGGTGAACCCGCACGACGTGGACGGGCTCAAGGACACCCTGCTGCGCGCCATGGAGGCGGACAGCGCCGACCTGACCGCCCGGATGACGGCCATGCGGCAGCACCTGGCCGGCCACGACATCATGGCATGGGCGCGGGCCTATCTGACCGCTCTTGATCACACCGGCAGCCTCGCCGAGCGGCTGCCGCCGCTATCCGGCCGGCGGTAACTCCTTGTCCAGCCAGTCGAGGATCGCGTCGATCGGCTCGGCCCATTTCGTCTCGAGCATCAGGTAGTGGCCCATACCCGGGAAGAGCAGCGGAGCGCCGCCGTAACGGGCGGCCGCCCGGTCCAGGGCCGGACGCGGCACCACCCGGTCGTCGGGGCTGCCCACCACCAGCGTGGGCGGCCCGCCGACCGGCTCGGGCAGGCCGTCGCGGGAGAACAGCTCGGCCCGCGGCCGGGCACCGATCCGCTCCAGGTGCGCCGCCGCCTCCTCGGCCGGCAGCTCCGGACCGAACAGCTGCCGCCCGGAGAACTTCAGCCGCCCACCGAACAGTGCCGGCACGGTCCCGGCCGGGTTGCTGCGCAGCGCCGCCCCCAGGGCCGCCCAGCCGTCCAGCACCGGGGCGATCAGGACCGCCGCACGGGCCGGGTAACGGCCCAGCGCACGGGCCACCACGCGGCTGCCGGTGCCGTGGCCGATCAGCACGGTCTGGCGGGGCAGCCCGGCCGCCACCTGGACCACGTCGTGCGCCTGCGCCCGCAGGTCGCCGCCGGGACGCGGGTTGACCGCGTGGGCCGGGAAGCCACGGCTCGCGGCGTGCCCGATCCAGTGCTCGGCGAACGCCCAGGCGCCGTGGCCGAGACCCGGCACGAACAGCAGCGGCGGACGGCCCTGGTCGTCGTCCGGCAGCTGGGAGACGACCTCCCGCTCGGCCGCCGGGACCGGGTCGGACCAGTCCTCGAAACGCAGCAGCTCACTCACTTCGCCGACTCCATACGGGTCAACAGGCTCTCCACGGCCTTCAGGTAGTCGACGTGGTCGACCTCGAACCAGTGCCGCGGCGTCGGCACCACCTTGCGGCGTGACCAGGACGCCAGCGGGCGCTGCGACTCCTCCTTCTGCACCGCGGCGGCCTTCTCCGGGTCGGTGGCCCGCAGCCGCAGCCAGCGGGCCACCGCCACGCTCTGCCAGTGCGCCAGCGGGAACAACCCGGCCGACGGTTGCACCAGCCCGACCACGGCCAGCGTCGGGTGCTTGCGGACGAACGCGTGCAGGTGCAGGTCGGGGCGGCCGTCCGCGTCGATGTCGAGCAGCTCGGGCGCCAGGAAGTCGAACCGCGGGCGGTAGCCGGTCGCGGTGATCACCAGCTCCGGCTCGATCCGCCGGCCGTCGGACAGCTCCACCGACGCGCCGTCGTAGCGGGTCACGTCCGGCACCGCCTCGATCCGGCCGTGCCCCAGGTAGTGCGGGAGCAGGCCGTTGACGATCGGGTGGCTCTCCAGCGGGGCGTGGTCCGGCGCGGGGACGCCCCAGCGGGTCAGGTCGGCGGCGGTACGGCGGAACCGGCGATCGCGCAGCCAGGTGGACGTCCGGCGGTGGTAGACCTGGTCGGCCGGCCGGTTGCCGAGGTACTTCGGGAAGTACCAGTAGCCACGCCGGGTCGAGTGCCACACCCGGGTGGCGTGCTGGGCCGCCTCGACCGCGATGTCACAGCCGGTGTTGCCACCACCGACCACCAGCACCCGGCGGCCGCGCAGCCGGGACGGCTCCTTGTAGGCGCTCGCGTGGATGACCTGCCCGGTGAAGTCGCCGGGGATCTCCGGGACGACCGGCGACCAGTTGTGCCCGTTGGCGATCACCACGGCGGCGTACCGCTGCACCCGTGACGAGCCGCCACCGGTCGACTGGATGGTCACGTCCCAGCGGCCGTCGCCGGCCGGGACGATCGACTTGACCTCCATGCCGTACCAGATGTGCTCGCCCAGGGCGAAATGCTTCGCGTAGCGCTCCAGGTATTCGAGGACCTGACTGTGGTGGGGGTAGTCGGGCCACGTGTCCGGCATCGGGAAGTCGGGGAACTCGGTGAGCGGCCGCGACGAGATCAGGTGGGTGCCGGCATAGACCGGGCTGCGGTCGTGACGCCAGTTCCAGGCGCCGCCGACCGAGGTCTCACGCTCGTAGCAGTCGACCGCGAAGCCCAGCTCACGCAGGTTCTTGATGGCGGTCAGGCCGCTGGCGCCGGCGCCGACGACGCAGACGGCGCCGCCACGGTCTCCGAGGTCCGGGGAGTCTTGCACCCGGCGATCCTTGCAGACGGCGAGCCTAGGAGGAAGGGAGCAAAAGGTCCGCGACGATCGGTAAGTGATCACTTGCGACGCGTGCCCGGTCGGCCGAGATGATCTCGTAACGTTCGATGGTGACGCCGGGGCTGACGAAGAGCCCGTCGATGCGCCGGCTCGGCACCGCCGCCGGGAAGGTGGGCTCGTCCACGGCCGAGCCGACCAGCCCGTCCTCGACCATCCGCCAGGCGCTGCCGCCCGGCCCCTCGTTGAGGTCGGCTGCCACGATCACCGGGCCGTCCAGTTTCTCCAGCTCCTCTTTCCAGAACTGCGCCTGGGCGGGCCGCTCGGTCGCGTCGGTGGCCAGATGCGACCCGGAGACGGTGAAGGTGGCACCGCGCACCGCCCCCTCGGCGAAGACGGCGCCCCGCAGGTGCCGGCCCGGGGTGAGCGGATAGCGCAGGCACCACGTCCGCCGGACCGCCACCCGCAGGCTGACCAGCAGGAGGTTGCCCAGTGACGGCAGCCCGCCGGCGGCCACCACCAGACCGGTCTCGGAGGCGAGCGCGGCACATTTCTGCCGCCACCGGAACCGGCGCGGCGCCTCCTGCACGACGAGGACGTCCGGGGCCAGGTCACGGACCAGGCCGGTCAGCGCGGCCCGGTCGTCCCGCAGCCCGTGGACGTTGTAACTGACCACCCGCAGCGGAACCCCGGACACCCTCGCCGCCTCAGCCGCGCCGGGCCAGGTCGGCCGCGCCCACCACGCCGGCCGCGTTGCCCATCCGGGCCGCGTGGATCTCCGCCACCGGGAAGCGGTCCCGGTTGGCCAGTTGCTCCCGGTAGGTCCGCTCGAGCGGGCCCATCAGCAGCGGGCCCGCGTCGATCACGCCGCCGCCGATCACCATGACCTGCGGGTCGAGGCTCTGCGCGAGGTCGGCCAGGGCCACCCCGAGCCAGTAGCCGACCTGGGCGAAGGCGTCCATCGCGACCCCGTCGCCGGCCCGGGCCGCCTCGGTGATCTGCCGGCCGGTGATCGCCAGCGGGTCGCCGCCGGCCAGGGCGAGCAGCTGGGCGGCCCGCTCCGGCTCCTGCCGGGCGCCGGCCCGGCCGAAACGGACCAGGGCGTTGCCGCTCGCATACTGCTCCAGGCAGCCGAGCCGGCCGCAGCCGCACGGATGCCCGTCCGGAACCGACTGGATGTGACCCAGCTCGGCGGCGATGCCGTTGGCGCCGCGCCACAGGTTGCCACCGACCACGATCGCGCCGCCGATGCCGGTACCCACGGTGATCATCACCATCGACTCGGCGTGCTTGGCGACCCCGAACCGGAACTCCGCCCAGGCGGCCACGTTGGCGTCGTTGTCCAGCACGACGGGCAGGCCGATCGCCTTGCTCACGTAGTCGCGCAGCGGCTCGTCACGCCAGGCCAGGTTCGGCGCGAACAGCACCGTCGAGCCGGAGGCGTCGATCCACGCGGCGGCGCCGATCCCGATCGCCGTCGCGCCCGGGTACTGCTCCACCAGCTCGGCGGCCACCTCGACGATCGTGTCCCGGGTCCCGGCCGGGTCGTCCGCCGGCGTCGGCCGGCGGTTCGACGCGAGCACGTTGCCCTGCTCGTCGACGACCCCACCGGCGACCTTGGTGCCGCCGACGTCGATTCCGATGGTCAGCGTCACGCTGCCCGTCCCCTCTGCAAACAGTTACACCGCGGCACCGGGGCGGGCGTCGTCGCCCTGGCCCGGATCGCGGTCCTCGGGCGCCGAAGCGCCCAGCTCATGATCCACGCTACGGGGCTCGGCGGCGTCGTCTGCGGCCACCTCCGCCGTCGTGGCCATGGCCCACACATCGCCTCCCCGGGGAGATCCTCCAGCGGCGGGTTTCCGGCCCCCATGGCCGGAAGTCCCGGCCGCACGGGCCTTGGCCTGCTCGACCGCCCGGGCCACGGCCTCCTCCGCGGCGGCGGCGCGGGCCCGGGCCGCCGCCCCGG
>NZ_JBHSBL010000005.1:146422-176322 GCF_042650585.1 Actinoplanes subglobosus | reverse complement strand
GGCCGCGCGGCGCCGGCGGCCGCGGGCGCTCGGCCGACATCGAGGAGAAGGCGCGCATCAGGCCGGCCACCCCGTTCGCGATGTCGCCGGCGCTGGCCGCCAGCCGCTCGGCCGTCTCCGGGCTGGGGTCACGGACCGCGGCGATCGCCTTGCAGACCGGGCAGACACAGCACTCGGCGCTGCCGGTGGACAGGTCGTCGCGGCCGAGCACACCGATCAGGCCGGCGACCGACTCACCCAGGAGGCCGAAGGCGTCGCCGGACGAGTGACCACCGGCCGAGGTCCGGGCGAGGATCGCCGCGACCAGCCGCTCGGCCTCCTCCCGGGCTGATCCGGGCATCTCCGCTCCCCTCGGCCGGCGGCTCAGGCCGCGGGCAGGCTCTCGACGCGGCGCTTGAGCTCCTTCAGCGCCGTATCCATGATCATTTTCTCGGCCTTGCGGCGGAACATGCCGAGCATTCCGATCGCGAGATCCACCGCAAGGGTGTACGTCACGGTCGTCCCACCGTCCGCCGACTCCACCAGGTCGTAGGAGCCCTCCTGGGACCGCTGCGTCTTCGACGGCTCGACCAGGCTCCACTCGATCCGGGACAGATCGTCGGCGTACGCGTACTCCAACGTGTACTCGTCGACGAGCACGGTGGCATCGATCTGGAAGCGCACCTGCGCGGCGTAGCCGTCCTCGTACTCCTCGAGGACCTCCACCTTCTTGATCGACTCCGCCCACTCGGGGTAACGCGCGAAGTCGCAGATCACCGCCGCCACCCGGGACACGGGCGCATGGACCTGGATCGACTGCGTCGAGGTGTCCGCCATGTACGCGAGGCTACCCGCCGGGCGGTTCGGATCGCGCGGCCGGGGCACGCCTCGACAGGAGGTCCACCGACGGCGGAACACCCGGCCGGGCAGCGCTCGGACGAGCCGATGTCCGTCCCTCCCGCTACCATCCGTCAGGTGCCAGCCCTCGTCAGTGGTCCCACGCGCATCCGACCGGCCGAAGCCGCGGCCCGCGCCGTCATGCTCGTGCTGGTCGCCGCCCTGACCTACGCCTTCACCGACAGCGCGGCCCAGCTCGGCTGGATCGTGCTCCTGGCGGTCGCGGCGGCGCCCTCCTTCCTGGCCCGCGGCCACGCCGTGCTGGCCCCGCTCGGCCGGGTCGGCGAGGTCGTGGTGACCTGCATGGCGGCCGGCTCGGTGGCCGCCGCGGCCGACGACGCCCAGCGGATCACCGGCGGCTTCGGCGCCGAGGCGGTCCTGCCCTACCTCGCGGTGCCGCTGCTCACCGCCGCGCTGCGCCGCCGCCAGACCGAGGGGATGGCGCTGCTCGGCGTGGCCGCGGCCACCATGGCGGTCAGCGGCTTCGTCTTCGAGACGCTCTACCTGGGCTATTTCGCCGTCTGCGTGCAGTGGCTGGTGCAGGGCGCGATCATCACGTTCGCGACCGAGACGATGCGCCAGCTGCTCCAGCCGCCCGACGCGACGCCCCAGCCCTATGCCGAGGCCACCCGCCTGCTGACCCAGCTGCGCAGCGTGGCCCGCTCGCTGCCGGGCGCCACGCTCGACCCGGGCGGCATCTCCGAGCATCTGCTGGAGGAGCTGCGCGCGGTCGCGCCGGGCCATCGGGCGGCGGTGCTGTCGGCCAGTGGCGGCGGGCGGCTGGTCGTGCTGGCGCAGACCGGTGCGGAGCGGGTCGACTGGGAGACCACGCTCGACGCCGACTCGGGCATCGCCGACGCCTGGGCGACCCAGCAGCCGCAGACCGCGAGCCGGTCGCAGGCGCGCAGCCATCAGGGGGGCGACGTGTCCTCGCTGGTGGTGCCACTGGTCGCCGGGGTGCGCACGATCGGCCTCGTCATCCTGGAGACGGACGCGTCGGGGGCGTACCCCTCCGTGGTGGTCCAGTCGGTGACCGAGGTGACCGGCCCGGCCTCGCTGCGGCTGGAGGCCGCCCTGCTCTTCGACGACGTGCGCTCGCTGGCCACCAACGAGGAGCGGCAGCGCCTGGCGCGGGAGATCCACGACGGCGTGGCGCAGGAGCTGGTCATGGTCGGATACGGCATCGACAACGCGCAGGCGACGCTGCCGGAGGGTGCCGAGGAGACCGCGGAGGAGCTGCGCACGCTGCGGGCCGAGGTGACGCGGGTGATCACCGAGTTGCGGCTGAGCCTGTTCGAGCTGCGGTCCGAGGTCGATCGCAACGGCGGCCTGGCCGCCGCCATCGCGGAGTACGCGCGGACCCTCGGCACCAGCGCGGGCCTGCGGGTGCACTTCACCTTCGACGAGTCGACGGCGCGGCTGCCGGCCGCGACCGAGGCCGAGCTGCTCCGGATCGCCCAGGAGGCGATCACCAACGCGCGCAAGCACGCGGGCGCCTCGAACCTGTGGGTGACCTGTACCGTCGACCCGCCCTACGCGGAGATCGAGGTGTCCGACGACGGCAAGGGGTTCGCGGACACGCGACCTGACGGCCGATACGGTCTTACCATCATGGCGGAACGCGCCGAACGCATCCGAGGCCGACTCAAGATCACGCCGCGACACCCCAGCGGGACAACCGTCGCTGTAGTGCTCGGAACACCGCCTCGGCGCGATAGCGTGCGGGATAGCGTTTCAGCTCCAGAAGGGGAGTAACCCGAGCATGTCGACCAGTCCTGCGCCGACGACGCGCACCAAGGTCCTCCTTGTCGACGATCACGACCTGATCCGTAAGGGGCTGCGACACGCATTCGAGCGCGACCGTCAGTTCGAGGTCGTCGGCGAGGCCGCCACGGCGGCGGAGGCGGTGCGCCAGGCCGGCGCCCTGCAGCCGGATGTCGTGATCATGGACCTGCGCCTGCCCGACGGCAGTGGCCTGGAGGCCACCCGCGCCCTGCGGAAGAACAACGCGAACATGGGCATCGTGGTCCTGACGATGTATGCGGGCGACGATCAGCTATTCGGCGCTCTCGAGGCCGGGGCCAGCGCGTTCGTGCCCAAGACCGCCCCGGCGGACGAGGTCGTGGCGGCCGCCCGGCACGCCGCGTCGGCGCCCAGCGCGTTCACCGCCGCCGACCTGGCCGAGGCCATGAAGCGGCGTCTCGCCCCGTCCGGCCCGCAGCTCTCGCCCCGTGAGGGTCAGGTGCTGCGTCTGCTGGCCGACGGCATGAGCGTGGCGGGCATCGCCAAGCAGCTGTTCGTGTCGGAGTCCACGGCGAAGACCCACATCTCGAAGCTCTACGAGAAGCTGGGGGCGGCCAACCGGGCGCAGGCGCTGATGACTGCGCTCCGGCTGGGTCTGCTGGAAGCGCCGGACGCTCCGAAGTTCTAGCCGGCACCGAAGCCTTAGACAAATCAGACAGATTCGGCGTTTCTGTATTTCAGACGCCGAATCAGTATATAAGCCTCGCAGCCCAGGCAGAGTCCGAAGGCTGCGTTGAGGAACGCGGCGAGCAGCCCGAAAGCTGCCGCCGTGATGCCGACTGCGGTGACGCCGGTGAGGTAACCCGCGGCGGAGACGGCCAGGAAGGTGAAGCCCACGAGCTGGGCGAACCGCACGGGGGCGGCCGGCTCTCGCTCGGCGGGCGGCCCGAGGCGGGGAAGCACCACCGCACGGAAGATCAGCGGGTAGGGCCCGCGGCGCGGGTCAGCGGCGGTGACCGCGAAGACGGCGGCCTGCGCGAGCGCGAGCCAGCCGGAGCCGGTGATCAGCACGAGCGCGATGACGACGGTGGTGAGCACTGCGGCGAATCGCTGGCCGCGGGGATCGAGTTCCATGAAGCCTATTATTCCTCCAAGGAAAGTAGGACTTTCCGCAGGAGCCCGTTGAGCTGCGCCAACTCCTCGCTGTCGAGCGCGTGCAGGGCCCGCTGGTCGACCGCCATGCCCTTGAAGATGTATTTGCTCCACATCTCCCGGCCCTCCTGGGTTGGCCGGACCAGCACCCGCCGCCGGTCGGCGCCGTCCATCTGACGCGTGATCAGGCCGGCCTCGGCCAGGCGGTCGAGGCGGCTGGTCATCGCCGCCCGCGTCACGTTCGCCGCCTCGGCCAGTTGCGCCGGGGTCGCCTCGGTGGGCCACGGCTGCACCATCAGCACGTGCAGGGTCTTGTAGTCCTGGAGGGTCAGATCCTCGGTGAAGATCGCCAGGTCGTTGCGGTCTATCCACCGCTGGATGAACTTCATCCGGGTCAGGGCACCCTCGACCTCGGGGGCGAACGCCGGCTCGGACGCCCAGAACGCCGCCCATCGGGCCACGTGCTGATCCACGCTGTCTTCCATGAACACCAAGTGTGCCATGCTTCTGATTATTAGATTGCCGATAGTTAGACGTTGAACTACTCTCCTCGCCATGACCCGTGACTTCCGGCTGCTCGCCATCGGCCAGGGCCTCTCGTGGCTCGGCAACGCCTTCCAGACCGTCGCCCTCGCCGTCGCCGTCATCAGCACCGGAGGCGGCGCAGGCGACCTGGGCCTGGTCATGGCGACGAACATCCTCACGCTCCTGGCCGGCACACTCTTCGGCGGCATCTGGGCCGACCGGCTCCAACCCCAGCGGGTCATGGTCGCCTCCGACCTGATCCGCTTCGCCGCCACCGCCGGCATCGCCGCCATGTTCGCCACCGGCGGCTACGACCTGGCCGGCCTCTGCGCCCTCACCGTCGTCTCGGCCGGCGCCGGCAGCTTCTTCAGCCCGGCGATGAGCTCCCTCAAACCGCTGCTCGTCCCGGCCGAGGACCGGCAGAAGGCCAACGCCTCACTCAGCCTGCTGCAATCGGCGTGCGGCGTGGCCGGTCCGGCCGCCGCGGGCATCACCGTCGCCGCCTTCGGCGCGCCGACCGGTTTCTCCATCAACGCGGTCAGCTTCCTCGCCTCCATGGTCGCCGCCGCGATGATCCGGGTACGGGCCCCGCGCGGCCCCCGCTCCCCGATGATCGGCGAACTGGCCGCCGGACTGCGGGAGATCCGCGGCCGCGACTGGCTGCTCGCCAACCTGCTCGGCGCCACCGCCTACCACATCGCCAACGGCGTCATCCTGGTCCTCGTCCCGCTGGTGGCGATGGAGCGGCTCGGCGGGCCCCACGCGATCGGCTGGATCGCCGCCGCCGAGGGGCTGGGCGGTGTCATCGGCTCGGCGATCGGCATGCGGTTCCGGCCGCGGCGGCTGCTGTTCGCCGGCCTGCTGGCGCTGCCGCTCATGTCGGTGTGGGCGTTCGCCTACGTCTGGCCCGGCACCCTGGCCGCCATCATGATCGGCGCCGTGATCGGCTACGCCGGCCTGCTCTTCTACGACGTCGCCTGGGACACCTCACTCCAGGAGAACGTGCCGCACCGGTTCCTCGGCCGGGTCGCCTCCTGGGACTACATGGCGTCGTTCCTGGCCATGCCGGTGGGCAACGCGATGGCCGGGCCGCTCGCCGACCGCTTCGGCATCGACCGGGTGCTGACCACATGCGCCTGTGTGCTGCTCCTGGCCTCGGCCGCGATGCTGGCGGTCCCCGGCTCCCGGCGCCTCACCCGCACCGGCAGGCCCGCCGAGGACGATGAGCCGGACCTCCCGCCCACCGACCCGACACCAGCCGCGGCTCTGGTCAGCGACCCCCACCGGAGCTAGCGACCACCGATCGACGCCCGCCGGGCCGCGGAGGGGCCGCCTACGGGAGCAGGTCCGCCAGCGCGGCGATCAGGTGCGGCTTGGTCGGCACGCCCGTCGCGCGGCGGACCTCCCGGCCCTCGGCGTCGAGGATCAGCAGGGTCGGGGTCCGCCAGATGCCCAGTTCACGGACCTCGTCGAGGTGGCTTTCGGCATCCACCTCGACGTGCCGGACGCCCGGAAGCAGCTCCGCGACCTCGGTGCTGACCCGGCGGACCGCACGGCACGGCGCGCAGAACGCCGTGGAGAACTGGAGCAGGGTGGCCGGGGCCGGCTCCACGCCGAGCCGGGTCAGCAGGGCCGGCTCCAGCCGTACACCATCGGTCATGTCCTGATCTTGGCCCTTGATCGCCGGACCGGCCAGCCTCCCGTCACGTCGGCGGCGCCACAGCCCGAGCACCGCGCCCGCGACCAGCACCGCCGCAACCGCCAGAAGTCCCACCGGATCCATGGGGATACTGTGACATGCGGTCAGGCCGAACGGTAGGCGTCGGCCTGCAGCGAGAACAACTGCGCATAGAGCCCGTCGGCCGCCATCAGCTCCTCGTGATCGCCCTCCTCGACGACCGACCCGTGATCCAGGACGTAGATCCGGTCGGCCTCGCGGACGCTCGCCATCCGGTGCGTGATCAGCACCACCGTCCGCCCGGCGGCCAGGTCGCGCAGCCGCCGGTAGACCTCGTGCTCGGCGCGCGCGTCCAGGTTCGCGGTCGGCTCGTCGCAGATCAGCAGCGGCGCGTCCCGGTGGAAGGCCCGGCTCACGGCGAGCCGCTGCCACTGCCCGCCGGACAGGTCCGCGCCGTCGGTGAAGTGCCGGGACAGCAGCGTCTCGTACTGCCGGGGCAACTCGACCACGAACTCGTGCGCGTCACCGGCCCGTGCCGACTCCTGCACCGCCGCCAGCGTCGCCGGACGGTCGTGGCGGCCGATCGCGATGTTCAGCCGGGCCGACAGCGGCCACCGGGTCGGCTCCTGCATGACGACCGCCACCTGTTCCCGCATCGTCTCCGGCCCGAACCGTGTCACGTCCACGCCGTCCCAGGTCACCGTGCCCTTCTGCGGCCGGTAGAGCCCGGCCAGCACGGCCGCCAGCGTCGACTTGCCCGACCCGTTCTCACCGACCAGCGCCACGATCTGACCCCGCCGCAGCGTCATGGCCACCCCGTTCACGGCGGGCCGCTCGGCGTCGGGATAGCTGAACGTCACCCCGTCCAGCCGGATCTCCCGGAAACCGTCCGGCGCGCGCCGCCGGGGCTCCGGCTCGGCCCGCACCAGCGACAACTCGCAGAAGCCCTGGAAGTCGGAGAAGTAGAGACCCTGCTCGTAGACCCGGTTCGCGGTGAACGCCAGCTCGCTCAGCTTCCCGATCCCCAGGTTGATCGCGTAGGCCGCGGCACCGGCGGCGGCCAGCTCCATCCGGCCGGTCCACAACAGCCAGAGCAGCATCAGGTACGCCAGACCGGTCGCCAGCCCACTGAGCGCCTGCCCGGCCAGGTTCGTCCGGACCACCCGGCCGATCACCCGGATCTCCTCCAACGTGGAGATCCGCAGCAGCCTCCCGACCTCGGTGAGCAGGAATCGCCGTACCGTGAAGGCTCTCAGCTCGGCGGCCGGCTCCCGCGCCGCCAGGAGGTAGGCCAGCATCCGCTGCCGTCGCCAGACCGCGATGAGCCGCAGCTTGCTGCGGTAACCGAGTTTCGCCGACCGGACCGCCGCCCACGCCGTCGGCGCCACCGCGAGCACCAGCATCGGCAGCAGCGCCGGATGCAGCACCGCCAGCACACCGGCCGCCGCGATCAGCCCGACCAGGTGCGTCAGCACCTCGATCCCGTGGTCGACCACCTGCTGCGCGGCTGAGATCCCCCGGTCCCGGGCCCGCTCCATGGCGTCCCGCCAGCTCGGATCGTCGAACGTCGCCAGATCCACCCGCGTCGTCAGATCCAGCAGCCGCATCTCCGCGGCCTCGTAGACCATCGGTGACAGCCGGCCGTGCGCCGCGGTCGCCGCCGACGAGAGCAGGCCACGCACGGCAAGAGCGAGGATCAACAGCAGCAGCGAGGGTACGGCTGCCCGCACCCGCTCCGGTGTCGGCCCGGCCCGCAGCAACCCGTCCAGCACACCGACCACGCTGATCAGTCCCACCGCGGCCGCCGCACCCGCCGCCACCTGCAGGATCAGCACGGACAGGGTGGTCCGCCGGCTGGCCCGCCAGCCGAGCAGCCATGCCTCCCGCAACAGCCGGGGCAGCCGGCGCACCATCTGCAGGAACGTGGTGTTGGCCGCCTCCTCGGTGCTGGTCAGCCAGTACGGGAGCTCGAGCTCTCCGTCGTCGTCCTGGGCGGCCAGCATCCCGTCCGCCGTGACCGGTTGGCCGTCGCTCTCGGGAGTGTCCGACATCGGCGGTCCGCCTCTCGGGTCCTCCTCGTTCTTACGCTGCCCGGGCCCGGCACGTCCACCCGCTGACCGCACTCATTCACGCTCATGCTCCCGGTGGGCACAGAGCGGGGCCCCGGCCGATGGTCCGGCCGGGGCCCCGTGTGGCGGTCCGTGGTGTCAGTAGCGGATCTTGATGGTGACCCGCCGGTTCAGCTTCTGCCTGTTCTCGTCGACCGGATTGACGCCACCGGCGCCGATGGTCTTGATGGTCGTGCGGACCTTGAGCTTCCTCAGGTAGTCGCGGACCGCTTGAGCACGCCGCAGCGCCAGGATGCGGTTGGCCTTCTTCGCGGCCTTCGACTGCTTCTTCGTCTGCGTGTAACCGGTGATCGTGATGACCTTCGCGCCGCGCATCGCACTGACCGCCTGGCGGATGCTCTTCTTGGCCTTCGGGCTCAGGTGCGCCGACTGGTACGGGAAGATGAACCACCCCAGCGGCACGTTGTAGTCCTTCGGCGGTTTCTCACCGGACCCGGTCCGGGCCGTGCACGTGTCGTCGAGGACCACCCAGTTGCTGTCACTGACCGCCGTGCCGTCCGGCGCCGTGCCGGTCAGGATCAGCTCGTGCAGGCCACCGGACACACAGGCCTTACCCGGCATGGTGATCAGCGCCTTGAAGTCGCCCACCCCGTTGGTCTTGCCGCTGGCGATCACCACCGGCTCGGAGTTCATCGTGAGCACGTAGTCCGATTCCGGCTTCAGACCGCCACCGGTCATCGTCGCGTTGGCCCCGACCAGCTTCGAGTCGGCCTCGAGTTCGAGGCTGAGGTTCAGCTGCACCGGTCCCGTCGGTGTCGGCGTCGTGGTGGGCGTCGGCGACGGGGTGGGCGTGGGTGTCCGCGACGGCGTCGGGCTCGGCGTCGGCGACGGGGTGGGGCTCGGGCTCACCGACGGCGACGGGCTCACCGACGGGCTCGGCGAGGGCGACTCCGACTCCGATGCCGACGGGCTCGGCGATTCCGATGCCGACGGTTCCACGCTGGGTGTCGGCTCGGGCTCGGTCGGGATCTGCGGAGTCGGCGTCGGTGTCGGCGTCGGCTCGGGATCGGCCAGGTAGTTGTAGGTCTCCACGGCCTCGGCCGTGCCCGCGACGAAGGTGATCGAGACGGTGACCGGCTCCGGGACCCGGGGGGTGCGGAACGTCAGCTCCGTACCGGCCTCGTTGACCGTGAAGTCCGGCACCCGGATCGTGGTGTCGCCGATGCGCAGTGACCGCACGGTGTCCAGCAGCGTGCCGGTGGCCTTGATCAGCGTGCCCCCGGAGACGTAACCGGACGACGGGACCAGCTTGGTGATGGCCGGCGGGACCGGTGTGATGACGAGCGAGCCGGCCACCGCCCGGAAGTTCGTCGGGTTGGTGTACGCCCCGTCGTCAGCCGCCGCGAGCGTGCCGCCGTCCGGGACGATCCGGTACGTGCCCGGTGCGGTCGGTGCCGTCGAGCCGAGCAGCGTGGTGCCCTGCCAGTAGACGAACGGCACGTTGGTGATCGTGTCGCCGTCGAACAGGCCGGTGAACTGCGCCGTCGGGTTGATCTGCTCGCCGAAGGCGACGATCAGGTCGTCGGCGATCACGGAGATCGTCTGGGCCGCGGCGAAGACCTGGAACTCGACGTACTCCACGTGTGAGGTGCGGTCGCTGACGGCGGTCGCCGCGTTGTAGTTGACCGAGGCGGGCTGCTGGCCGCTGATCACACAGGTGCCGCCCGCGATCGCGGTGACGGTGTTGCCGCTGATCGTGCAGACGCTCGGCGTCTCCGAGGCCAGGGCCACCGCCGCGATGCCCGATCCGCCCGGCGGCGCCTGGCCGGTCCGGGTGTCGCGGACGGTCTCGGTCACGGTGACCGGAGTGGCCTGCGACAGCAGCACGGCGGCCTTGTCGGCCTCCAGGCCCAGTGTCGCGTCGGCCCTGCTGATGGTTCCGACGACGGTGGGGCTGGGGTTGGTCAGCGTGTAGTTGCCCGCGCCACCGCCGGACAGGGTGACGCTCGACCCCAGGGTGACCGGCTTGTTCGCGGCGGCGGCCGCCGTCGCGAAGGTGCCGCCTCCGGAGTTGCCGGTCAGGCCGATCTCCTCGCCCGGGAGCGTGCCGGTCACGGTGAACCCGTTCAGCGTCGCGGTGGTGGTGCCGTCGTAGACCCGGTCGGCGCGCACCGAGGCGACGGTGACCGGCTTCGGCATGATCGCGAACCGGACCGACGGCCGGCTGGCCAGGTACATCCCGGCCTTGTCGGTACCGCTGGCCTTCATCTCGAACGACTTGACCCGGACGTCCCAGGCCGCCGGCAGGGTGGGGTCGCCACCGCAGTCGGAGGACTCCATGGCCACGTCCTTCGGGATCCCCTCGGTCCAGCCGGCATCGATGCCGAGCCCGGAGCACGAGGAGTTGCGGTACTCCCAGAGCAGGCTGGTGATCCGGTCCGGCGTGACCGACGACTGGACCGTGTAGGTGATGTCGGCGGTGCTGCCGGACGCCCCCGCGGTGAGCTTGCCCTTGTAGACGAAGCTCGAGCCGTTCGCCGACAGCGGGGTGAGGGTGATCGCCTTACCGGTGATCGTCACGCGTACGGGCACCGCGTCGGCGGTGAACCTGTGACGGTCGGAGGCGTAGGTCGCCCGGGACAGGGCCACCCGGACGTAGTAGTCGCCGGCCGCGGACGGTACCCCGGCCCGGACCCCGGCGCTGAAACCGGTGTCCGCGTACTGCACGGCGGTGACGTACTCGTACCCGCCCGGCGCCACCGCGGTGAAAGCGTTGGCGCCGATGAATCCGGCGGTCGTGTAGCCCATCGTGAAGGCGGTGCCGGCGTCGACGGTCAGGTGGCTGGTGCTCCCGTTGGCCGTGGTCTCGACGGAGACCGGCACGACACAGGTGAATCCGACCTTCTGTACGGGCAGCGAGGTGTCCGTGGGCGTGATCAGGATCGTCTTGCCACCCCACGGGCTGGTCAGGTCGGAGGCGAGGTCGCCCATGTCGAACGCGATGCTTCCGGCGGTGTAGGTGTCCGGCGTGACCACCACACCGTCGATGGTCACCACACCGGTGGCGCCGAACGCGGAACCGGAGTTGGTGATCGTGACGGCCGCCGGGGTGTGCGTCACCGCTCCGCTGGCGGGCTGCGCCTGGCGGAGGCAGGAGCCCGACGTGAGGCTGGCGCTCATCGTCATGCCGGCCTGCAGGTAGTTGATGCCGTGCTCGGTGTAGGAGCTGCCGACGTCGGTGGTCACGGTGACCCGCTTCCACCCTCCGTTCTGGAAGGTGCGCGGGGCGGCGAACGTGACCTGCGAGGCCGTCACGGTCTTCGGCGTCACCGGGATCGGGTTGTTACCGTCCGCGTCGGAGACGACGATCTTCGTGGCCGCCGCGGACGTGCCGATCAGATCCGTGCCGGTCAGGACGAACGTGTCGTCCAGGTCGGTGACCGGGTGGAAGTCGCTGCGGGTGGGGTGACCGAGGTCGATCGACGACACCACCCGGACGATCGCCGGCCGCACGATCGCGGCGACGTAACGGATCACGTTCGCCTTCGACACCGACACACCACTGGCGTTGCCGCCGGGGACCACCGTCACCGAGTCCATCCCGACGGCGTGCGCCGGGACCCGCAGGACGATCGCGGTGTCCGAGTACGAGACGGGTGTGACGGCGGTGCGGCCGATCTTGACCGTGCCGGAGGAGCCGAAACCGGTGCCCTCGATCCGCATCCGGGTCCCGCCGGTGACGGGCGACTCCAGGACGACGCCGCGGTCGTCGTCGTCGAGGTTCACGTCCTCGAAGACCTCGTCGTGCGGGTCCCCGCCGGCGTAGGTGATCGTCGGCGCGGTGACCCGGACCGTGGAGCGGATCGACTCGGTGGATCCGGTCGGTGTCACCACGACCGCCAGGGAACCGGCGGTTCCGGTCGGCACGACGACGTCGGCGATGGAGGTGCCGCCACCGGTGGCCGTGTACGACACCGCCGTCGCGCTGCCGACCTTGACCTTGCCCGTGGTGCCGAACCCGACACCGGTGAGCGTGACCTTGGCGGCACTGCCGGTGGCGTAGGACGGGATGGCCGACGGTGCCACCGAGGAGATCGCCGGTTGCGGGAGCACGGTCAGCCCGTTGTTCTGCGAGACGGCGGCGGTGGTCGTACCGACCAGGACCGCTTTCACCCCGGGGGTGTCCACGACGGGGACGTCGAAGGTGATGGAGGTCGCCGTGGACGCGGTCACCCGGGCCCAGGCGTCACCGACGGCGACGCCGACCGTGCCGGCCGCCCCGAAGTTGGTGCCGGTGATCGTGACCGAGTCGCCCGCCTTGGCCGTCGCCGGCAGGATCGTGCTGATCGTCGGCATCGTCGAGGGCGCGGCGAGTGTCAGGGATCCGGCCGTGGAGGTTCCGCCGCCCTGCGGGGAGACGACCCGCACCTCGACCGGGCCGGTGTCGGCGGAGGGCGGCACCACGGCGTAGATCCTCGTGCTGCCCACCCGGGTCACGTACGGCGACTTGACCCCGTTGATGATCACCGACGGGCGCCCGGACGTGCCGAAGTCCGTACCGGTCAGGGTGATGACCGACCCACCGCTGTTGGCCACGGTCGCCGGGGCGATCGTGGTGATCTCGGGACGCGCGCCGTAGGTGAAGGTGCCCCGTGCGGCCGCCGATCCCCAGTCGGTGGTGGCGGTGATCCGCACGTTCCCCGGAGACGTCGTCGCCGGGGCGTCGAACTCGACGACGTCGTAGCCGGTGCTCCAGAGCTCGGGATACTCCTCGTCCTCCCAGGACGCCTGCTGAATCGTGCTGTAGCTGCCGACCGCGTTGTCACCGACCTTGATGGCCAGGTTCGCGTACGTGGAGGTCAGGAACCGTCCCCGCATCCGGATCCTGGTGCCGCCCGCCACCGGGCCGGAGGAGGGCGTGAAGGAGACGTCGGTCGGCACCGGCGTCACCCAGTTGACCTCCTTGTCGTAGAAGAGCCGGCAGTCGGCGTCGCCCACGTTGTTCTCACAGATGCCGACTCTGAGCCGACGTTTGCCGTCACCGGCGAACACACCGTTGTAGCCGTAGTACTCGAGCATCACCGCCGCGGTGTCGTCGCCGGCCCAGTACTCGTACGGCTCCATCTCAATGATCTTGGTGTTGTCCTCGTTGGCCACCCAGTACTCGATGTCGTCGGCCATGTTGGTGACGTTCTTGCCGTGGAACATGATCACCTTGCCGGCCGTCAACGGGTCGGCCACCTCGGCACTCGTGATCGGGAAGTCGTCGACGTAGGTGATCGCCTTCTGCGAGGTCGCCACCGACTTGCCCATCGAGCACTGCCCCAGGACCTGCAGGTCGTACAGGCCCGGCTCGTCGATGTCGGGCATCTCCACGACGATCCGGCTCAGACCGCTGTCCGGGTCGAGGATCATGCTCTCGACACTGCCCCAGTCGTCGCCGATCTTGATGTTGGGCTGGTAGCAGGTCGGCCAGTCCGGCATCATGCCGTCCCGGACCGTCACCGTCGTACGGCTGCCGCCGTAGATGGTCGCCGTCGGGTTGGAGATGTGGACGATCGTCGGCACCGGCACGATCCCCAGCCACGCCGCGACGTGGTAGGACTCGGTCGCGACGCCGTTGGGCGCGGTGACGGTGATCAGCACCTCGTTGCGGCCGCGCTCCAGGGTCATGTTCGCGGTACCACTGGTCAGGGCCTGGTTGACCCCGTTCAGCTTGACCGCGACCGTGGAGCCGCCCTCGGTCGGCGTGGGCGTCAGCGACAGCGCCGTGTTGTCGATCAGGAGCTGGTAGTAGTGGTTGCTGGACGCGAAGGTGGGCCCGAGGTCCGACACCCAACCCCCGGAACTCCGGGTCAGGTTACTCAGCGTGGCGTCCGCCGGCCCCGCCAGGGCGCCCGCCGGCGTCGGTGGAGCCGCTCCCGCCGACTCCGGTGTCACGAAGAACATCGCCACCAGAGTCAGCACCGCTACCGCGGCACAACTCCCCCTGCTCCTGCCCACAACCGCCCCCAACCCCGAAAAAGGCATGGTCAACAGGCCGATCCTGCCCTCCGGGGACAGGCTGCTGCGGCGGTTTCAGAAACCCTCTCGGATCCCGTCGACGATGCCGGCCGAGCCCCGACCGCGAGGGCTGGGGCCAGAGGGGACAGACACGGTGAGTGATGCCCTCGCGGCGGGTGGGGTGCTTGTCAGCGGGCGGTCAGCAGGTCGGTGAGCCGGGCGGCCTGCATATTGGTGAGCCGGGTGGGTTGCGCGTCAGCGGGCGGCCAGCAGGTCGGTGAGCCGGGCGGCCTGCGCCTCCCAGCGCCACTCGGCCTCCACCCAGGCCCGGCCGGCCTCGCCCATCGCCTTCGCCTTCGCCGGGTCGGCGAGCAACTCGGCGACCCGGGCCGCGATCGCCGGGACGTCGGAGCCGCCGACGACGTAGCCGGTCTCGCCCTCGCGGACGGCGTCGGGAGCACCCCCGGAGTCACCGCCGACCACGGGCAGGCCGGTGGCGGACGCCTCCAGGTAGACGATGCCGAGACCCTCGACGTCGAGCCCGGCCGCACGGGTGCGGCAGGGCATGGCGTAGACGTCGCCGGCCGCGTAGTGCTCGGGGAGCTCGGCCCACGGGACGGAACCGGTGAAGACCACGTCGGACTCGACGTTGTGCTCGCGCGCCAGCCGCTCCAGGGTCTTGCGGTAGGGACCACCACTGACCAGCAGCAGGGCCGCCCCGGGCACCCGGCGGCGGATCTCCGGGAAGGCGCGGATCAGCATGTCCTGACCCTTGCGCGGGACCAGACGGGAGACACAGACGACCACCGGGCGGCCGATCAGCCCGTGCCGCTTGCGGACCTCGGCACCGTCCACTCCGGGGTGGAACTTGTCGACGTCGACGCCGGGCGCCAGCCGCCGCAGGTCGGTGAGGCCGTGCAGTGCCTTGTCGAGACGGGTCCGCTGATACTCACCGAGGTAGGTGATGACGTCGCTGCCACGGGCGATCCGCCGGAGCAGGCCGCGGGCGCCGGGCAGGGCGGCCCAGCCGATCTCGTGGCCGTGGGTGATGCCGACGGCACGCTCCACACCGGCGGTGCGGCGCAGGCCCTGGGCGAGCAGGCCGAGCGGGGCGGCCGCACCGAACAGGACGCTGTCGCAGCCGTGGGCGCGGGCCAGCTCGGCGGCCCGGCGGGCGACCGCGGGGGTCGGCAGCAGGAGGCCGGTGCTCTCCCGGACCACCTCGAACGGCTGCGCGGCGTCGAACGCGTCGGCACCGCGCCAGGTCGACGAGTAGACCACGATCGACCCGGCCGGCTGGCGGACCGCCAGATTGTGCACGAACTGCTGAATCCCCCCGGGCCGCGGCGGGAAGTCGTTGGTGACCAGCAGGGTGCGGCCCATCAGCGGCCTCCCTCGATATCGCGGCGGACGACCGGTGACCGCCCGTCGGCGACACCGGCGAACAGCAGGCGGCTCATCAGCGGTCTCCCCGGGCCCAGGCTCGGGCGGCGGCCATGCGCTGCACGGTGGACGGGTGCGAGGCGAACATGGCGTGCTCCCAGGACGGTGGATCGGGGTCGGACAGGTTGACGGTGCCGAGGCGGCGCTGCATCGCCTCGAAGGTCGCGGCGTCACCGGTCAGGGTGAGGGCGTGGGTGTCGGCACGGGCCTCGACCCGGCGGGACACGAACGACTGGGCCGGGCCGGCGATCAGCCCGGCCACCGTGGTGACGGCCAGGAGCAGGCCGATGGCCCGCGGCTCGCCGATCGACTCGACACCGGCCAGGCTCAGCAGCCACTGCCAGGAGCCGAGCAGGTAGAGAGCGATCACGGCGATCGCCGAGCCGAGCGCGCCCAGGATCGTGCCGGTCAGCACATCCTGATCCTTGGCGTGGCCCAGCTCGTGGGCGGCCACCGAGACGACCTCGCCGGGGGTGGCCTCGGTCAGCATGGTGTCGTAGACGACGATCCGGCGGGTCGGGCCGAGGCCGGAGACGTAGGCGTTGACCGCCCTGGTGCGCCGGGAGGCATCGGCGACCAGAACGTCCTTGACCGGCACGCCGTCACGGTCGGCCAGGGCGAGCAACTCGGTGCGCAGCGGGCCCTCGGGCATCGGGGTGAACCGGTTGAAGACCGGCTCGACGACGACCGGCAGCACGAAGGAGAGCAGCACGACCAGCCCGGCCGCACCGGCCGCACCGAACGCCCACCACCACCGGGGCGCGAGATGAGTGACGGTGAAGAACCCGGCCAGCACGATCGCGCCGAGCACCGCGCCGACACCGAACGACTTGAGCAGGTCGACCGACCAGCCGCCCCAGGTCTGCGTGGAGAGGCCGTAACGGGCCACGACGGTGTGCCGCCAGGCGGCCAGAGGCAGGCTGACCAGCTCGGCGACGAGGACGACGGCGAGGCCACCGAGGACCGCCCGGGCCAGCCAGTGGTCGCCGAACGGGCGGCCGGCCAGCTCGATCAGGCGCGCGCCGAGCGGGGTGAGACCGAGCACCAGGGCCACCAGCAGGCCGAGGACCATGCCGCCGTAGGAGGCGGGCCGCAGCTCGGCGTGGAAGGCGCGGGACCGGGCCACCTGGTCGGCGGGCAGCTGCCCGAGCGCGGCGAGCTGGTCGGCGCGCGGCGCGGGGGCGCGGTGCCACGGCACGACCGCGGCGGCGAACCCGATCAGGGCCACCACCAGCACGACGAGCGCGCCGGCCGCCCAGAGCCGTGGGCTCACCACCATCACACCCCCGAAGGAACGACCGGAAACCCGGCTGTGACCGACAATCCTAGAGATCCTCGGCAGAGGCCCGCGCGGCGGGAGAATCGAAGATGATCACGCCACGTCACGGCCGGGCCGGAAGAACGGCGCCACGGCGGGCGGCGCCGGCGTCTCCAGCAGCTCCACCTCGAACCCGGCCAGCTCGAACATCTCGATCGCCCGCAGCTCGCCCGGCGTCAGGTCGGCGATGCCGTCGGGAGTGTCCATCAGGACGCTGACCAGGCAGCCGTTGCAATCGACGCTCCGCTCGGCGCAGCGCCCACAATCGATGATCATTACCCCTCCTCATCGGGAGGTCGGCCCCGCCTGCGAACCAGCGACGGACCGGCCACCATCGGTGACAGTCACGCTAAGCGAGGGGTATGACAGTTTTACGAGCGCGACAGCCGGCGCAGCAGAGAATCCGCGCCCATCGGGTAGGCGCCGTGCCGGCGCACGCCGTCGGCGACCTCCCGGTCGGAGGAGACCACGACCACCGGGCGGCCCGGCGGCTCGGCCCGGACCAGCTGCCGGATCAGCTCGTCGGCGGTGGTGCCCTTCTTGGAGAAGAGGACCCGCACCCCGCGCGGCGCCGGCGGCAGACCGTGCACCCGCTCGGCCCCGTCGAAGACGACGGTCACCTCGTCGCCGGTCTGCGCGGCGATCCCGCCGAGGCCGGTGATCAGGCGTTTGCGCTGCTGCTCCAGGGACATGTCGGCGAAGCCGCGCTTGGTGACGTTGTAACCGTCGACGACCAGGTGCGCCCGGGGCAGGGCGAGCAGCTGGTCGAGGCGGCCGGGGTCGTCGGTGTCCTGGGCACGGGCCCGGGACCGCTCGGGGGCGCCGGGCCGGTCGGCGGCGCTGTCCGCGACGAAATCGGCCGGCAGTTTCTCGGCCGGGCCGATCGCCAGCTCCCGGCGCAACCCGGAGGCGGCCTGGCCGATCGTCTCGATCAGCAGCCAGAGCCGGGCGTCGTCGACGGCGCGGGCGTCCTTGGCGGCCTGTTTGCCGGTGGCGGCGGCCGCCTCCGCGTCGGACAGGCGGGACCGCAGGCGACGAAGCTCGGCGTCGTGGTCGAGGGCGGCACGGCTGGCCCGGCCCTTCTCCGTCGCCAGCAGGTCGGCGGCCCGTTTCTGGGCGGCCTGCGCCTCGCGCAGCGCCTTCGCCGTGGTCCGTGCCTCCTCGCGCAGCTGGCCGAGCTCCTCGCGGACCCGGGCGAGCTCGTCGCGGAGCTTGTCGGCCTCGACCCGGGCGACGGCCCGGTCGTGCTCGGCACGGGTGGCACGCTGCTCGGCCGCCCGGACCTGCGCGGTCACCGCGGCGCTGTCGGCCTCCGCCCGGACCGCGTCGCCGGCCGCCGTGATCAGCTCCCGCCAGCCGTCCGGCCGGGCCAGGTAGGCGAGCGCGGCCACCTCGACCGGGTCGGCCGCGGCCGGGGCGACACCGCTGGTCACGGCGGTGCCGAGGTCACCGGCGTCGGCCATGATGCGGGTGCCGATGCGCTGCCGGAACAGCGGATCGGCAACCAGCTGGGCGGCGATGTCACGGCCACCGAGGCGGGCCCGGCGGTTGGGCGCGAACCGGGCGACCCGGCGCAGCGGGACCGGCATCTCGTCGGCCGGGAGCCCGGGCAGGGCGGCCGCGGCGAGAACGGTGATGCGCTGCCGGACCGCCTCCGGAAGGACCGGCTCGGGCGACAGGTCGAGACCAGCCGACGGCAACAGATCGAGATCCGGCGAAAGCGAGAAGTCCGCACCCTCCGGCACCGCCTCCTCCTCGGGGCGGTCGTCAGGGTTCAGCAGCGCGGACATCTCCCCATTCTCACACCGGGGACGACCGATTAGCCCAGCGGAGCAAGTGATCTTTTCCCGCCCCGGGCCGGTTTATGTCGTACCCCCTCTCTATCGTTGCCGCCCGTGACGCAACCGGCCTACGTGCAGGGCACTCTGGACTCGCTGCTGTCCGCCGACGGCTCGGTCGACCCGGCGGCGCTGTCCCTGGCGGACACCACGTTCGTGGTGCTCGATCTGGAGACCACCGGCGGCGCGCCGGACGGCGGCGGCATCACCGAGATCGGCGCGGTCAAGGTGCGGGCCGGTGAGCGGCTGGGTGAGTTCGCCACGCTGGTCAACCCGGGTGAGCCGCTGCCACCGTTCATCACCGTCCTGACCGGCATCACCGAGGCGATGCTGCGGCCGGCCCCGCCGATCGAGACGGTGCTGCCGGCCCTGCTGGAGTTCCTGCGCGGCGCTGTCCTGGTGGCGCACAACGCGCCCTACGACGTCGGTTTCCTCAAGGCGGCATGCGCCCGGCACGGCTATCCGTGGCCCGGCCCCCGGGTGCTCGACACCGCAGCGCTGGCCCGCCGGGCCCTGACCAGGGACGAGGTGCCCAACCGCAAGCTGGGCACACTCGCCCATTTCTTCCGGTCGCCGGTCCAGCCCAACCACCGGGCGCTCGACGACGCCAAGGCGACCGTCGACGTGCTGCACGGCCTGATCGAGCGGCTGGGCAGCTTCAAGGTGCACACGCTGGGCGACGCGATCGAGTTCGCCAAGGCGGTCACCCCGGCCCAGCGCCGCCAGCGGCACCTGGCCGACGGCCTGCCGCACGTGCCGGGGGTCTACATCTTCCGGGCCGCCGACGAGCGACCGCTCTATGTGGGCACGTCGAAGGATGTGGCGACCCGGGTGCGCAGCTATTTCACGGCCGGGGAGAAACGGGCGCGGATCTCCGAGATGCTCACCGCGGCGGTGCGGGTGGAGGCCGTGGAGTGCGCGCATCCGCTGGAGGCGGAGGTGCGTGAGCTCCGGCTGATCGCGGCGCACGCTCCGCCGTACAATCGAAGGTCGAAGTTTCCCGAGAGGGTCGTCTGGCTGAAGCTGACCGCGGAGGCCTTCCCGCGCCTGTCCGTCGTCCGGCGGCTCGCCGACGACGGCGCGACCTATCTGGGGCCCTTCTCGTCGCGGCGGACCGCCGAGCTGGCCGCGGCCGGCGTCTACGACGCCGTGCCGCTGCGGCAGTGCAATCACAAGCTCTCGCTGCGCTCGAAGACGCCGGCGTGCGCCCTGGCCGAGCTGGGCCGGTGCCCGGCGCCGTGCGAGCACGAGATCACCCCCGAGGAGTACGACGTCCGCGCCGCCCTCCCCTTCCGGACGGCGACGTCGGGCGACCCCGGCCCGGTGATCGACGCGATCCTGGCCCGCATCGACGCCCTCGCCGGCAAGGAGCGCTACGAGGAGGCGGCGGTCATCCGGTCCCGTCTGATCGCCCTGCTGCGCGCCCTGATCCGGATGCAGCGGCTGGACGCGGTGACCCGCCTGCCGGAGGTGGTGGCGGCCCGCCGCGACGACAAGGGCGGCTGGGAGATCGCGGTGATCCGGCACGGCCGGCTGGCCGCCGCGGCGACGTCCCCGCCGCGCGAGCATCCGCGCCCGACCCTCGACGCGGCGAAGCTGACGGCGGAGACGGTGCTGCCTGGTGCGGGCCCGGTTCCGGCGGCGACGGCCGAGGAGACCGAGCGGATCCTCGCCTGGCTGGAGAGGCCGGACACCCGCTTGGTGGAAACCTCGGGCGACTGGGTGTCACCGGTTCGTGGCGCGGCGCGATTCTCCGGCCTTCTCACCAGGGCTGAAGCGGCCGCGTCGGGTCAAGACTCGTCCGTTCGCCTATCGGTAACTGACCGTTTGGACGACGCTCGCTCGCTTAGGCTGTAAGGCACGCGCAACTGTCGTAATGAATCATCGGTAGTGACTTGTCACATTTGCGGCCCGGGCCTTGGCGACCGGCCTTCTCGATGATTCGCTTGCGATAGAAAACGCGAGGCGACTCCGCGCACCGGTTGGGCGCGGACGATCGGTGAGGGGGTGTCCGGGTGGACGTCGACGCCGGCCACGGCGCCGCATTCGGTCGTGCCCTGCCGACCAGCTCTTCGGAAACGTCCTTCACCCGGCGCTTGCGCTCGCTGCTGAGTTTTCAGAACAACGACGACGATCCCGTCGCCGAGCTGGCTCGCACGCACCGCAGCATCCACGCCTCGGCCGACGTCGCGATCCTGCGCCGCAGCTACCAGATCGCCGAGAGCATGCACCGCGGCCAGTTCCGCAAGAGCGGCGATCCCTACATCACGCATCCGCTGGCGGTCGCGCAGATCTGCGCCGAGCTGGGCATGGACACCACCACCCTGGTCGCCGCGCTGCTGCACGACACGGTCGAGGACACCAGTTACACGCTGGAGGCGCTGCAGGGCGACTTCGGCAACGAGGTGGCCCACCTGGTCGACGGTGTGACCAAGTTCGACAAGGCCTACTACGGCAAGGCCGCCGAGGGCGAGACGATCCGCAAGATGATCGTCGCCGCCGGCAAGGACGTCCGCGTCCTGGTGATCAAGCTGGCCGACCGGCTGCACAACATGCGCACCCTCGACGCCCGTTCGGCCTCCTCCCGCGCCCGCATCGCCACGGCCACGCTCGACGTGCTCGTCCCGCTCTGCGACCGGCTCGGCATCCAGGCCCTCAAGCGCAACCTCGACGACGTCGTGCTCTTCCACCTGGAGCCGGACTCGTTCGCCCGGATCGACGAGCACGTGAAGAACCGGCCCGGCTGGGACGACTATCTGAGCGACGTCTCGCACAAGGCACGGGCGGCGCTGCGCCGGCAGAAGGTGACGGCCGAGGTCCACGCCCGGCCCCGCCACTACTACTCGATCTGGAAGGACACGGTCGCCGGCAACCACCCGGTGCCGCTCGACCTCCCCCGCATCGCCGTGGTCGTCGACGGGCCGGACACCGACTGTTACGCGGCGCTCGGCGCGATCCACGGCCGCTGGCGTCCGGTGGCCGGCCGTTTCAAGGACTTCATCGCCTCGCCGAAGAACAACCTCTACCGCTCCCTGCACACCACCGTCGTGGGGCCGGAGGGCAAGCTGGTCGAGGTGCTCATCCGGACCAAGACGATGCACCGCTACTCGGAGTACGGCGTGGCCACCAGCTACCGGTACCCGAAGGAGTCGGACGAGCCACCGGGCGCCGACCAGCTGACCTGGCTGAAACGGGTGCTCGACTGGCAGGGCGACACGACCGACGCGGCCCAGTTCCTCGACTCGCTGCGCTGTGACCTCGCCGAGGGGCAGATCACCGTCTTCGCCCACGGCAACGCCTACGAGTTGCCAAGCCAGTCCACGCCGGTCGATCTGGCGTACGAGCTGGGTCCACGCCACGGCGACCAGTGTCTCGCCGCAACCATCAACGGGCGTCTCGCCCCGCTCTCCTCCCCTCTCCGCGACGGTGACGTCGTGGAGATTTTTTCGGAGACCGAAGGCCAGGTCGACGTCGAGCCGAACTCCCCTCGCGGCCCCCGCAAGGAGTGGCTGGGCTTCGTCAAGTCCAGCCAGGCCCAGATGCAGATCAACAAGTTCTTCGACGAGACGAACGAGCCGGGCATCAGCATCGCCGACAAGGTGCGCCTGGGCCGCGCCACGATCGGGCTGACCCTCCGCAAGCACGACCGCGGCCTGGCCAGCGAGGTGCCGTTGCGCCGGCTCGCCGAAGAGATGGGCTACCCCGACCTGGAGACACTGCTGGTCGCCGTCTGCGAGCGCAGCCTCGAACCGGACGCGGTGGTCGAGCAGCTCATCGCCCTGGTCGACCACCCCGACTGAGCCGCGTGGCGTCCCCCGTTAGCCTTACCGCGTGAACATTCGCCGGCAGATTCGTGGCCTCGCCTATCAGGCCTTCTACGGGCTGCCCCTCCCGATGCGGCGGCACATCGCCCGCGCCGTCTCCCCGAAATACCTGGTCGGAGCGGTCGCGATCATCCGGGATTCGGAGGCCGAGGCCCCCGGGCGCATCCTTCTGCTGCGCCAGCCGCCCGGCCGCGGCTGGGGCCTTCCGGCCGGCATCCTCAAGCGCCGCGAGCTTCCCGCGGTGGGTGCGGCGCGAGAGCTCTTCGAGGAATCGGGAGTACGGGTGGAGCCCGGCGACCTGACCCCCGGCAACCCGAACGCGATCGTCCATCCGAACGGTGGCGTGGTCGACACCGTCTGGTTCGGCGCGGTCCCGGCGTCGAGCACGTCCCTGGCGGTCGACGGCGGCGAGGTGCTGGAGGCGCGCTGGTTCCCGGTCGACGACCTGCCGGACCTGACGTGGCCGACAGCCCGGTTGCTCGGTATCTACGGGCTCGGGCCGCGCTCCGGCGAGTTCCCGCCGTCGATTCCGGCCGGGCCCGCCTACGACATGCCCTTCCCGGCTCCAGGCTCTTTTCCGGCCTCCGGCTCCGCTCCCGGCTCCGGCTCGGCTTCCGGCTCCGCTCCCGCCTCCGGCTCTTTTCCAGCCTCTGGCTCCGCCCCGGCTTCCGGCTCCTCTCCGGCTTCCGGCTCCGCCCCGGCCTCCGACTCTTTTCCGGCCTCCGGCTCCGCTCCCGCCTCCGACTCTTTTCCAGCCTCTGGCTCCGCCCCGGCCTCCGACTCTTTTCCGGCCTCCGGCTCCGCTCCCGCCTCCGGCTCTTTTCCAGCCTCTGGCTCCGCCCCGGCTTCCGGCTCCTCTCCGGCTTCCGGCTCCGCCCCGGCTTCCGGCTCCTTTCCGGCCTCGGGCTCCTTTCCGGCCTCGGGCGACGCCCAGTGACCGTGGTTGCCGGGGTGGTGCTGGCCGCCGGTGAGGGTCAGCGTCTGCGCCCGCTCACCGAGACCCTGCCGAAGGCGCTGTGCCCCGTCGGCAACCTGCCCCTGCTGGATCACGCGCTGCGCCGCCTCGCCGGCCTCGGCCTGTCCGGCCCGGCCACCGTCGCCGTGAACGCCGCCTACCTCGCCGACCAGATCGTCGCCCACGTCGGCGACCGCGCACACCTGTCGGTGGAGCCCGACGGCCCGATCGGCACGTCCGGCGGCATCGGCCGGCTGCGCCCATGGATCGACGGCCGCGCCGTGCTGGCCGGAAACGCCGACGCCTACCTGCACGACCCGTTCCGCGACCCCGGCAAGGACATCGCGGCCCTGCTCGACGGCTGGTCCGGCGACACCGTGCGGATGCTGACGAAACCCTGCTTCCCCGGCGACACCGGAGGCTTCAGCGGCCGCCGTTTCGCCGGGTTCTCACTGATGCCGTGGCGCTACGTGCTGGACCTGGCAGATGTGGACAGCAACCTCGTCCGTACCGTCTGGCGCCCGGCCGAGGCAGCCGGCGACCTGGAGTTGATCGCTTACGAGGGCCTCTACCTCGATACCGGGACGCCGGCCGACTACCTGGAGGCCAATCTGCATGCCGCCCACGGCGGCGTCCTCGCCGACGAGACGGCCAGGGTCACCGGCAAGGCCACCGAGTCGATCCTGGGCGCCGGAGCGGTCGTCGAGGGAACCACGACGCGTTGCGTGCTGTGGCCGGGCGCCCACGTCGCCGCAGGCGAGTCCCTCACCGATGCGATCCGCACAGCTTCAGGCCTGACGATCACCATCCCCTGAGCGGTACACCCACCGCCCCACCCGCGCGCCCCTACCCCGCGCCCACCGCACAAACTCCCACCACCCCGGCCTCACACATCAAGGGCACCGCCACAAGCTCGTCCCACCACCTCAGGCGTCCCACCACCACCTCAGGCGCCCCACCACCTCAGGCGTCCCACCACCACCTCAGGCGCCCCGCCACCACCTCAGAGGGTGGTTACAAATGACTTGGGTAGTTCCAACCGCACTACTTGCGCATTTTCGCTCCTCTTCATCCGACCGAGGCAGGGCGAAGGCCGTGCGAAGCCGCCACATCTGGGCCGAGCCGGAGGTCCAGTTGCAGGCCGATTGATTCATCGCCGCTCGGCACCCTTCGCCGATAGGGCACCTGAGCAGCCAATCCGCATCGACCCCGAAACATGAAACCCATCAGCGCGTCTGCAACCCCCTCTCAGGCGTCCCGCCACCACCCTCAGGCGTCCGACCACCAACCTCAGGCGTCCCGCCACCACCCTCAGGCGTCCCGCCACCACCCTCAGGCGTCCGACCACCAACCTCAGGCGTCTCGCCACCACCCCTCAGGCGTCCGACCACCAACCTCAGGGGTCCCACCACCCAGCCTCACGCACCCAGGCCCCGCTCCCAGGCCTCGCGCGCACCTACCTGGCGACACGTCGCCCACCCGGCCGAGCCGGATCGCCGACAGGTCGGTCACCGATGGACCCGATGTCGAGTCCGGGTGCCCCCGCCGCCCGCCCAAGGGCGGCCACCAACCCTGCCCCGGCAACGGGTGTGACCGTCATCGCCCTCACCGGAGACGATCGGGGGTCTTCTGGGCAGGCAGAGGCTCTCCGGCTGGTTCGGAACGTCGTCTCAGCGGTATGAGGAAGCATGCAGGACCAGGACCGCAAGATCGGTGAGGGCCGGGCGCATGCGGGACCAGCGCGGGACGGCATAGCATGGGCGCGACCCACATTCGTCCTCATAGGCGAGGAGCCCGCTGGTGAACACCGCCATCGTCCACATCGACTGCGCGACCGACTCGATCCCCGAGGTGGCCGAGGCCCTGGCCGCGCTGGACGGTGTCAGTGAGGTCTACTCGGTCGCAGGCGGCGTGGACCTGATCGCGATCGTCCGGGTCCCGCATTTCGACGACATCGCCGAGGTCATCGCCGGCCGCATCTCGAAGACCCCTGGTGTGATCAACAGCGAAACCTTCGTGGCCTTCCGTGCCTACTCCAAGCACGACCTGGAGGACGCCTTCGCCATCGGCCTCCCCGACGCCGACTGACAGGCGCCGGCAGTCGGACGTGGCTACCGGGAGCCTGTGGTTCACCAGGTAGCTTTCGGGGGCTGTCATTCCCTCCGATCGGCCGGTCGACCGCCGTTCCCAGCCGACCATAAGGTGCCGGGTGGACCTGGCGCCGGTCGTTCCCGCCGATGCGGGCCGCAGCCGTGTGGCTACGCCAGCTGTATCCGGCCCCACCGGGTCGGCTTCAGTTGACTCCACCCAAAACCGAGATCCCCAGCGTGCCGGTTGAAAATGGCCCAGCCTCTCACCAGCGGATAGTCGCCTCGGAGATCGCCAGTTCGAGCCGGCATCGGTAAACGGGGCGGGTCCGGCTCAAGCCTCCCTGGTGGGACCATTTCGCACCGCCGAAGCCAGACGTGGACCGAAGCCCGTGGCCGGCGAGGACTGGAGTACACGATCACTGTTCGCGTGCTCCTGTCCTCGCTATGCAGTGACCAGGTCGCACGATCATGGTCAGGTGTGCGTTCATCGTCGTCAACACAGTGGTCAACGACCATGATCGGGAAACGTGTGCTCCCATCCTCGTCGCAGACGTCCGGTGCTCTCAGTCTCCAGCCATGGGCCGAGCGCTCCGAGGGAAGGCAGCACACGGAGAACCTACGCACCGCGAAAGGCTAGACGCGGAGCCTCCGCACCGCGAAAGACCAGACGCGGAACCTCCGCACCGCGAAAGACCAGACGCGGAACCTCCGCACCGCGGAGGGGCGGTTGCCCGGGCGGAGGGCTCAGCAGCGTGAAGCTCACCACCGCGAACAGGCGTGGGCGGACGCCCGAAACGTCAGCACCGCCGGGCGGAAGACCGGACTAGAACGGGCGGCGGGCCGAACCAAAAGGAAGGCCCGCCGGATCGGGATCCGGCGGGCCTCACATGTCCTGGGGTCAGCGCCCGGACTTGATCTCCTCGCGCTTGGCGGGGCCTCCGACAGCCGGCGAGACCGGGATGTCGGCGGGCTTCTCCACCGGGTAGAAGAATCCCTTGATGGCCGGTGCCAGGGCGCCGACGCGGTTCATCTTCTTCGGGACGACCCAGCCGGCGTACTCCAGCGGGACCGGGTGGCCGTGGTCGTCGACTGGGCCGAGCGGCTGGTGGACCTCGATGAACTTGCCGTTCGGCAGCCGCTTGATGATGCCGGTCTCCACACCGTGCGCCAGCACCTGCCGGTCGTGCTGCTGCAGACCGAGGCAGATGCGGACGGAGATGTAGTAGGCCAGCGGCGGCAGCAGGACGAGGCCGATACGGCCGGCCCAGGTCATCGCGTTGAGGCTGATGTGGAACTTGTCGGCGATGACGTCGTTGCCGCCGGAGATGGTGGCGACGATGAAGAACGCCAAGGACATCATGCCGATGCCGACGCGCTCCGGGTTGTCACGCGGCCGCTCGAGCAGGTGGTGACTGCGGTTGTCCTTGAGCTTGCGCGCTTCCAGCCACGGGTACGCCATGGGCAGCGTGAACAGGGCCCCGAGGCCGACGACTGCCGGCCAGAACATCGGCGGGAGGCTGTAGCCGTCGCCGATCGGGATGTAGATCTGCCAGTTCGGCATGAGACGGACCAGGCCGTCCATGAACATGACGTAGAAGTCGGGCTGCGAGGCGGAGGAGACCTCTGCCGCGCGGTACGGCCCGAACAGCCAGATCGGGTTGATCTGGAACATGCCGGCCATCAGCGCGATGACACCGAAGACGGCCATGAAGAAGCCGCCCTGCTTCATCGCGTAACGCGGGAACATGCGCTCGCCGACCACGTTGTCGTTGGTCCGCAGCGGACCGGCCCACTGGGTGTGCTTCTGCTTGAACACGATGCCCAGGTGGGCGGCGATCAGACCGAGCAGGAGGCCCGGGATGAGCAGCACGTGCGCGATGTAGAAGCGGCCGATGATCAGCTCGCCGGGGAACTCGCCGCCGAAGATGGCGGCGGACAGCCAGGTGCCGATGACCGGGAGGGTCAGCATGATCGCCGAGGCGATACGGAGACCGGTGCCGGAGAGGCCGTCGTCGGGCAGCGAGTAGCCGGTGAAGCCGGCGAAGAACCCGAGCAGGAACAGGACGACGCCGATCACCCAGTTGATCTCGCGCGGCTTACGGAACGCACCGGTGAAGAAGATGCGCGCCATGTGCACGATGATCGACGCCATGAACAGCAGCGCCGCCCAGTGGTGCATCTGCCGCATGAAGAGGCCACCGCGGACCTCGAACGACAGGTGCAGCGACGATTCGTACGCCGCGGACATCATGGTGCCGCGAAGCGCGAGGTACGAACCGTCGTAGGGGACCTCCTTCATCGACGGGTCGAAGAAGAGGGTCAGGAACACGCCGCTGAGCAGCAGCACGATGAACGAGAACAGGGCGATCTCGCCGAGCAGGAACGACCAGTGGTCCGGGAAGACCTTGTTCAGCAGGCCGCGCAGCGGAGTGGCTGCCTGGAACCGGTCGTCGACCCCCTTGGCGAAATTTTTCGGGGCCTCTGCGAGGTCGATCTTTCGGCGCTTCACGGCCGCTCCCAGAAGTCAGGTCCGACGACGTCTCTGTAGTCTTCCGCCGCCACGAAGAAACCTTCCTCGTCCACTGTAAGCGGCAGCATCGGCAGACGACGTGTCGCGGGCCCGAAGACCGGCTGCGCGTTGTCCGTGATGAGGAACTGCGACTGGTGGCAAGGGCAGAGAAGACGGTTGGTCTGCTGCTCGTAGAGGCTGGCGGGGCAGCCGGCATGCGTGCAGATCTTGGAATACGCGACATAGTTGCCCCACATCGAACCCACGTTGCGGCCGTTCTTGTCGGCCTCGGCGTTCTTGCGGGTCTCGGCCGCGTCGTCCGCCCGGAGGTGGATGAGCAGCGTCGGTGAGTCGGCGTAGTGGTTGGTGGCGCCGTGCGGGATGCCCGGGTAGACGGTCATCTGACCACCCGCGCTCACGTCGTCGGGCCGGATCGGGCTGCCGTCCTCACGGGTGAGGCGCACCAGCTTGCCGCCGTTGAGCGCAGGCTCGAACCCGGTCGTGTACATGATCGGGTACTTGTCCTTGTGCGGGTTCTGGATCAGACCGCCGACCAGCGGGGCGGCGACGGCCAGGCCGAGCGGGGCGGCGCCGATGGCGATCGCACCCTTCAGCAGCGGCCGGCGCGCGACACCCAGCTCGTCGGCCACATACATCATGGTCTGGCCGGTGATCAGGCGCTCGTCGTCGGAGGACGGGTCACCGTGCCGCTGCTGGATGGACAGCTCGTGCGGCAGCAGCTTCTTCGCCCAGGCGAGGATCGCGAACCCGAGCGACAGCAGGCCGAGACCCAGCGTGACGCCCAGGATCGGGGTGTAGTAGTCACTCATCGTGTGGCCGAGCTCGAACTCCCACGGCCACACGATGTAGAAGACCAGGAACGCGGCGGTGAACAGCCCGGAGAGCAGAAGCAGCAGCGAGATGTTGCGGACGATCCGCCGCTCCGCCTTCGAGTTCTGCCCGTGGAAGTGCGACTCGTACGTGACGATCTCGATGTCGTCGCGCCGGAGGCCTTCCTTGACGATGTCGAACCGCGTCAGGTGCGGGTCGTTGACGTCGACCGGCGTGCCGGTCTCGCCGTGATGAACCGCCGTCATGACTTCCCCGCAATCCAGAGCGACGTGAAGACCAGGAGCGTGATACCGATCAGGAAGATCGCCATGCCCTCGGTCGACGGGCCGTACCGGCCCAGGTTGAAGAGGCCGCCCGGGTCCTTGTCGTCCTGGAGCTGGACCGAGATGTAGGTGATGATCTGCTTCTTCTGCTCCGGCGTGAGCTGGTTGTCACCGAAGACCGGCATGTTCTGCGGGCCGGTGAGCATCGCGGCGTAGAGCTCCTCGGCAGTGGCATCGCCCAGGCTCGGGGCGAACTTGCCCGAGGAGAGCGCGCCGCCGCCTCCGCCGAAGCCGTGGCAGGAGGTGCAGTTGACCCGGAACAGCTCGCCACCACGGGCCAGCGCGTCGGGGTCGGACTCGAGGTCCGCGACGAGCGGGCCGTCGGGAAGCTCGGGGCCGCCACCCAGTTCCTGGATGTACTGGCCGAGCTGCTCGGTCTGCGCATCGTCGAACTGCGGCGGCTTCTGCTCGGCCTGGGCCTCCTGGCGGGTCATCGGCATACGGCCGGTGCCGACCTGGAACTCGACCGAAGCCGAACCGACGCCGATCAGGCTCGGCCCACGATCCTTGACACCCTGGCCGTCACGGCCGTGGCAGCTGATGCAGCTGGTGTCGTAGAGCGCCTTGCCCTCCCGTCCGGCAGCGGAGAGCTGGACGTTGTCCTCGGCGAACGCGCCCGGAGTGAATGCGGTGTACACGCCGCCGGCCAGCACCAGGGCGGCGAGCATACGCACCGCCGCGCCGAGCCGCCGGCGCGCCCGG
>NZ_JBHSBL010000005.1:11266-146411 GCF_042650585.1 Actinoplanes subglobosus | reverse complement strand
CCCCGCCGGGAGAACACCCGGGCACGCCTACGGGCGGGGGTGTCAGAAGTCATGGGCTATGTCCCTTGGGGTTCGAACCTGAAGCACGGCGGATTACGGCGCGTTCACTGAAGCCAATAGATCATGGCGAACAGGGCGATCCACACGACGTCCACGAAGTGCCAGTAGTACGACACGACGATCGCGGACGTGGCCTGGGCGGGAGTGAACCGGCCCATGGTCGTCCGGATCATGTAGATGATGAAGGCGATCAGGCCGCCGGTCACGTGCAGACCGTGGAACCCGGTCGTCAGGTAGAACATGGAGCCGTACCCGTCGGCGTTGATCTTGACGCCGTGGCCGACCAGGGTCACGTACTCGTTCACCTGCCCGAGCACGAAGATCAGGCCCATCACGAAGGTGATCGTGAACCAGCGCCGCAGCGCGAACACGTCACCTTTCTCCGCCGCGAAGACGCCGAGCTGGCAGGTCACCGACGAGAGGACCAGGATCACCGTGAACGTTGTGGCGTACGGGATATTGAGGGCTTTCGTGTGGTGCTCCCACATGCTGTAGTCCGCAGCACGGATGGAGAAGTACATCGCGAACAAGGCCGCGAAGAACATGAGCTCGCTTGAGAGCCACACGATGGTCCCGACGCTGACCATGTTGGGTCGGGTCAGCGAGTGGATCCGGCTCTTGTCGATGGCTGCCGCTGTCACGGCCTCATTATTCATCCGAGATAGGCCCAAGGTCCTCCGGGGTCCCCAATCCGGCCCGGTGGGCGGCCCGGAATATTCCGTGACCAGCGGGTAGACCTAACCTCAAGTGGTGCAGCTTCACGTTTTGCCCTCACTCGCGGCCGATGCCGGGGATACTGGACTTCCGCCGTTCACCCCGGCGGCGTTCTTCACCGAGATCAACCTGGTCAGTCCGATCGCGCTGGGTCTGCTGGTGTCGGCGGCGCTCTACCTGTACGGCGTGTGGCGCCTCCGGCAACGCGGCGACCACTGGCCGGCCGGGCGGACGACGGCCTTCATCGCCGGCGGGCTCGGGTCGATCGCCCTGGTCACGGTGACCGGCATCGAGGCGTACGACACCACCCTGATCTCGGTCCACATGGTGCAGCACATGGTGTTGTCCATGGTGGGCCCGATCTTCCTGGCCCTCGGCGCACCGACCACCCTGGCCCTGCGGGTCCTGCACGGGCCACCCCGCAAGACCCTGCTCGCCGTCCTGCACAGCCGCTACGTGCGGGTGCTGACGTTCCCGCTGGTCGCGTTCGGCCTGTTCATCGCGAACCCGTTCGTCCTCTACTTCACCGGCGCCTACCGGCAGACCCTGGAGCACGTGTGGGTGCACGAGTTCGTGCACTTCCACTTCATCGTCACCGGCTGCCTGTTCTTCTGGCCGCTGCTCGGGCTCGACCCGTTGCCGAACCGGTGGCCGTACCCGGGCCGGGCCCTGCTCATGGTTCTGAGCGTCCCGTTCCACACGGTGCTCGGGCTGACCATCATGCAGAGCAACGAGCTGCTCGGCGGCGACTGGTACCCGAATCTGGGCCTGAGCTGGCTGGATCCCAAGGCGGACCAGGTCACGGCGGGTGGCATCCTGTGGGCCGGCGGGGAGATCGTCAGCGTCACGATGCTGGGCATCCTGGTGGTCCAGTGGGTCCGCCAGTCGGAGCGTGAGGCCCGGCGGATCGACCGAGCCCTGGACCGGGCCGAGGCGGCGGAGAATGCGGTACGCCCGGCGCCCGATGCCGGATAACAAGTTCGGTACGATCCCTGGGACCTAAGACGTGAGGTGGGGCACAAGATGAGCGAGTACACCGTTCTGCTCTACAGCGACGACGCCGCCGTGCGGGACCGGATCCGGCTCGCCATCGGCCCGCGTCCCGCGGCTGATCTCCAGGTCGAGTTCGCCGAGGCCTCCACCTGGGAGGAGTGCCGCCGCCTGCTCGACGAGTACGAGATCGATCTGATGGTGCTCGACGGCGAGGCCACCCCGGCCGGCGGCATCGGGATCGCTCGCCAGACCAAGGACGAGTATCTGAACCCCCCGCCCACGTGCGTCGTGATCGCCCGTGCCGCGGACCGCTGGCTCGCCGCCTACGCGCAGGTCGACGCCACCCTCGTGGCCCCGCTGGACCCGGTCACCACCGGGCAGACGGTGGCCGGCATGCTCCGGGCCCGCCGCGACGGCTCCGTCCCGCTGGGCACCCTGGGCACCATCCCCCGCTGAGTTCTCTCCGCACGGAGTTCGCTCCGCACGCCACACACCGATGGAGGCAGCGCCATGGGCGCACGCACCTGGCCCAACCTGACGAGCGCACTGCTGCGTGGCGAGGAGCTCGCCACCACGGACACCGCGTGGGCCATGGGCGAGATCATGGCCGGTAACGCGACCCCGGTGCAGATCGCCGGTTTCGCGGTGGCGCTGCGCGCCAAGGGTGAGACGCCGAGCGAGCTGGCCGGCCTGGTGGAGGCGATGATCGCCAGCGCCACGATGGTCGAGCTCCCCGAGGAGACCCGGACGAGCGCGGTCGACGTGGTCGGCACCGGCGGCGACCGGGCCAACACGGTGAACATCTCCACCATGGCGGCGATCGTGACCGCCTCCGCGGGCGTGACGGTGGTCAAACACGGCAACCGTTCGGCGTCGTCCACCACGGGCACCGCCGACCTGCTGGAGCACTTCGGTCTTCCGCTCGACCTGGGCCCGGCCGGCGTGGCCCGGACGGTGGCGGAGGCCGGTATCGGTTTCTGCTTCGCGGCCCGCTACCACCCCGGCATGCGGCACGCCTCGGTCACCCGGCGCGAGCTGGGTGTGCCGACGTTCTTCAACGTCCTGGGCCCGCTGACCAACCCGGCCCGGCCCACGTCGGCCGCGGTCGGCTGCTTCGACCCGCGGATGGCCCCGGTGATGGCCGAGGTGTTCGCCCGGCGGGGCGACTCGGCGCTGGTGGTCCGCGGCGAGGACGGCCTGGACGAGTTCACCACGGCCGCGCCGACCCGGGTCTGGGTGGCCCGCGAGGGCAAGGTGGAGGAGCTGCTGGTCGATGCGGTGGACCTGGGTCTCCCGCGCAGCCAGCCGTCCGATCTGCGGGGCGGTGACGTGGCCTTCAACGCCGACGTGGCCCGCCGGACGTTCGCCGGCGAGCAGGGTCCGGTGCGTGACGCCGTGCTGCTCAACGCGGCGGCGGCGTTCGCGGCGCAGGCCGGTTTCCCGGGCGACTTCCACGAGACGCTGCGGGCCGGGATCAAGCGTGCCGCCGAGGCGATCGACTCCGGTGCCACGACCGCTCAGCTGGACCGCTGGGTGGCCGCGGCGCAGGCCGCCAAGGCCGCCGAGTAAGACCGAGCGACAGGGAATTCCTTCAACACGCCGGACCCAATACCCGGATTTGTCGCATTTACGTGACAACGTCTGAATGAAGTTCGGGTAATTTGATCTTGCCGCGAAGGATTCCCGCGAAGGAGACACCCGTGCAGGAACGCGAACTCCGTTGCGTCATCTGCGACGGCGACATGCTCTTCGAGGTGCCGCCCTGCGAGGACGGCCACGACGACTGCCCCGAGCTCGTCTGCACCCGCTGCGGCGCCGCCGAGGTGGTCGCCCCGATCGTCGTCCACCTGTGGAAACCCGGCGAGAGGACCAGACGCGTCGCTCCGCACCAGCGGTCCGCCGCCTGATCCTCCGGCCACCGTCACAGATCGCGGCCCCACCCGGTCATCACTGTCGTCAGAGCAGTTCCGACGAACAGAACGAAGACCGATAAATGAAGATCGCAGTCATCGGGGGCACCGGGCTCATCGGGGCGCAGGTCGTGCGGATGGTGAGCGCCGACGGGCACGACGCGCCGCCGCTCTCCCCGCCCACCGGCGTGGACCTGCGGACCGGGGCGGGCCTGCCGGAGGCCTGTCCGGTGCCGACGTGGTGGTCAACCTGACCCATTCGCCGACATTCGGCGAGGCGTCGCCCGCGTTCTTCCGGACGACCATGGAGAACCTGCTGTCGGCCGCCGCCTCCGCCGGGGTCGGCCATGCGTCTCCCGGCGCACCCGCGCCGACTGCGGCACGTTGATGGCCAGCCGGGTCGCGGTCGGTGGTCTGCCAGCGCAGCCACACCTCCTGCACCAGGTCCTCGGCCTCGGAGGCGCTGCTGAGCATGCGGTACGCGATCCCGAACAGCCGCGGCCGCGCCTCCATAAGATCGCCGCGGCGTCGTCGGGATCCCGCACGTCCACGGATCCGATCATCTCACCGGCAACGCGAAAGCCCGCACCACCGGCCGGGGTGCGGGCTTTCGGAAAAGCAGAGGATCAGAGGTGCGCTTCCGGGTGGCGGGTGCCCGAGTAGTACTCGAACAGCAGGCCGCACGAGGTGAAGATGACGCAGACCAGGCCGAAGGCCAGGAGCCACCACATCCAGAACACCAGGCCGATACCGGCGACGGCCGCCGCCAGAGCGATACCGAACGGCCAGTAGCTGCCGGGGCTGAAGAAGCCGACCTCGCCGGCGCCCTCGGCGATCTCGCCGTCCTCACGGTCCTCGGGGCGCAGGTCGATGCGGCGCGCCACGAACCAGAAGAAGCCGGCGCACATCGAGCAGAGCAGTCCGGAAAGGATCAGCGCGACGACGCCGACCCACTCCGTGCCGCCCTCGTAGCCGTCGCCCACGCCGGTCGAGTTCGGCGTCTGGTGCGTGTAGGTGCCGTAGACGGCAGCCGCGCCGAAGAGGAAGGCGGCGACCGCGGCGAAGATCTTGTATTCGGTCCTCACGACAGTCCTACTTCCCCGCTGCTACGGTCTCGGGCGAGTTCCAGGTGTGCGACTGGCGCCGGGTGTTGAACGGCGAGGTCCGGGTCGCGTACGGCTCCTCGCCGATCGCGGTCAGGGCCTGCTGCGTCGACTGGCCGGCCTTGCGGGCCGCGAGGTACTTGTCGAAGTTCTCCGAGGTGACCGTGACCAGCTCGAAGTTCATGAAGGCGTGGTACGTCCCGCACAGCTCGGCACAGCGGCCGACGTATCGGCCGGTCTTGTCGAGGGTGACCTCGAAGACGTTGCGCACGTTGCCGGGGAACACGTCCCGCTTGAACAGCATCTCCGGCACCCAGAACGAGTGGATGACGTCCTTGCTGGTCTCCTCGAACCGGATGGTCTCGCCGACCGGCAGCACCAGGATCGGGATCACATCGGACGAGCCGACGGTCGAGGCGACCGTCTCGGCGTCCTCACCCATGCCGTCGCGGTAGTTGAACTGCCAGTTCCACTTGAACGCGACGACCTCGACGACCTGGTCGGGGTTCTTCGACAGCTTGTCGACATTGGTCTGCACGACCGCGGTGTAATAGAAGAGCACCGCCACGATCAGGATCGGGGTGACCGTGTAGAGGATCTCCATCGGCATGTTGAACCGGGTCTGCACGGGCAGCTCGTCACCGCGCTTGCGATACCGGATCACGCACCAGAAGATCAGACCCCACACGCCGACGCCGACCGTGAGGGCCGCGATCGTCGACGCGATCCACAGGTCATACATCTCGTGGGCCTGGAGACTGATGCCCCGGCTCGGCCATCCGAAGTGGCCGAAAGCATCTCCCCAGTCCGCGATCGAACAGCCCGAGAGCAGCATCAGCAGCGTCGCGCCGCCGAGACCCAGCCCGGCCGCCCGGCCTACTGCCCGCGGCCTCGTGGCCGAACTCCTTGCGCCCACCTGCTTCTGCCTCCTTAGCAGCGCCGCCTGCCGAAACCGGACACCTGGCGGCAAGGCTCACCGACGGTCGCACACTACTCGACCAGGAACGGCCCGCCCGCCACCGGGGGGACCGTCGCGGAAAACGCCCGGACAACTGGACGATACCGTTTCGTGTGTGGACTACACAGGCGATCCGGCCGGGGCGCACGCCTACCTCGATGCCGCCGGCGCGGCGCCACTCCATCCGGTGGCCCGCGAGGCGCTCCTGGCCTCCCTCGCCGACGGCTGGGCCGACCCGACCAGGCTCTACGCGGCAGGGCGCAAGGCGAGGCAGCTGCACGACGCGGCCACCGCGGTGGTCGCCGAGCTGCTGGGGGTACGCCCGGACGAGCTCTCCTTCTGGCCGTCCGGCACGGCGGCGGCCCAGGCGGCGGTCCTCGGTGGCCTGGGCGGGCGCCGACGGGCCGGTCGCACCCTGGTCCACTCGGCGATCGAGCACTCGGCCGTCCTGCACGCGGCCCGCACCACCGACGCCGTGGAGGTCGGGGTGGACCGGCTGGGCCGGCTCGACCTGGACGCCTGGTCGGCCGCGGTCGCCGCCGACGGGGTGGCCCTCGGGAGCCTGATCAGTGCCAGTCACGAAGTGGGAACGATTCAGCCGGTCGCCGCCGCCGCGGAGGCCTGCGCGGCGGCGGGGGTGCCGCTCTTCGTGGACGCGGCGCAGACCGTCGGCCGGGCGGATCTCCCGTCCGGCTGGTCACTGCTGAGCGCCAGTGCCCACAAGTGGGGTGGCCCGCCCGGGGTGGGCGTGCTGGCCGTCCGCAAAGGTGTGCGCTGGCTCTCCCCGTACCCCCAGGATGATCTTTATCGCCCCGGCCACCCCGGCGTGCCCGGACTGCCGCAAGTGGTTGCGGCGGCCGCGAGCCTGCGGGCCGTGGCCGGTGAGGCGGCGGCCGAGGCGGTGCGGCTGAGCGCGCTGGTCGACCGGATCCGGGAGCGCGTCGCGGCGACCGTGCCGGACGTGGAGATCGTCGGCGACCCGGTCGGCCGGCTGCCGCACCTGGTGACCTTCAGCTGCCTGTACGTGGACGGCGAGGCACTGCTGCACGCGCTGGACCGGCACGGGTTCGCGGTGTCGTCGGGATCGTCGTGCACGTCGTCGACGCTGCGGCCCAGTCACGTGCTGGAGGCGATGGGCGTTCTCAGTCACGGCAACGTGCGGGTGTCGCTGCACCGGGCCACCACCGAGGCGGATATCGAGAGGTTTCTCACGGTTCTGCCGGAGCTGGTGGCCGCGATCCGGACGGAGGCGGGGATCTGATCACCCTCGACTGCCTCGGGCTGCGCTGCCCGATCCCGGTGATCCGGCTGGCCAGGGCGATGCCGGGGGTGGCGGTCGGCGAGATCGTGCGGGTGCTCGCCGACGACCCGGCCGCGGCCAACGACATCCCCGCCTGGTGCCGGATGAAGGGCCAGGAGTTCGTCGCGGCCGACGGCCACGCCTTCGACGTGCGCAGAGTCACGTGAGGTAACTGACCACCTGCGGGACCGGGTCCTTGGCCAGGTGGGTGTCGACGACCAGGCGCGGGCCCAGATACGGCTCGTACTCGGCCTGGCGCTCCAGCACCCGCACCCAGTCGGGGATGCCCTCGTGGTCACGGGCCTGGTAACGCTCCTCGACCCGGCGACGGTGCTCCGCGTCGTCGCCGCAGACCACCTCGACGACCCGCAGCGGGACCGCCAGCCGGTCGGCCAGGTCGGTCCACAGCTCACGGGCCGACTTGACCGGATTCACCGCGTCGATGATCACGTGGTGGCCGATTCTGATCTGCTCCTCGGCGAGCGCGGCCACGACGCCGTAGGCGGCATGACCGGGACGGGGCTCGTGCACCCCGTACCGCTGCAAGGTGAAGTCGACAGTGTCGACCGCCAGGACCGCCGCGGGCAGCTCGGCGGCGACCGCGGCGGCCAGGGTGCTCTTGCCGACTCCGGGGAGACCGGCGAAAACCGCTAGAACCATGATGAGAGGTCTACGCCCTCAGACCGGCAGGAAGGGCGTGATCTCGGCAGCCGCCTCTTCCCCGTACGCCGCGGCGAACCGCTTGGAGAAGTCGGAGGCGCGCACGTCGTACTCCTGGGTGCCGACCGTCTCCAGCACCAGGGCCGCGACCAGCGAACCCACCTGCGCGGCCCGCTCCAGCCCGAGACCCCACGACACGGCCGAGAAGAAGCCGGCGCGGAAGCCGTCACCGACACCGGTCGGGTCCTCGCCGATCACGTCCGGGACGACCGGCACATGGATCCGCTCGATGCCGCGCCCGGTGATCTCCACGCCGTCCTTGCCGAGGGTGGTGACCCGGATCTTGACGTGCTCCAGCACCTGGTCGGCGGTGAGCTCCGCCTTCGTCTCCAGGAGGGACCGCTCGTACTCGTTGGTCATCAGGTACTCCGCGCCGCTGATCAGGCTCAGCACGTCGGACCCGCTCATCCGGGCGAGCTGCTGCGACGGGTCGGCGATGAACCGGAAGCCGCGGGTCCGGCACTCCTCCGAGTGGCGGATCATCGCGGCCGGGTCGTTCGCCCCCACCAGCACCAGGTCGAGGCCGCCGGCCCGCTCGTCGACCGGGGCGAGCTCGATGTTGCGCGCCTCGGACATCGCCCCCGCGTAGAACGAGGCGATCTGGTTGAGGTCGTCGTCGGTCGTGCAGACGAACCGGGCGGTGTGCGCCACGTCGCTGATGTGCACCGAGTCGCAGTCGACGCCGTGCCGCTCGAGCCACGACCGGTAGTCGGCGAAGTCGGCGCCGACCGCTCCGACCAGGATCGGCCGCAGGCCCAGCTTGGCCATCCCGAAGGCGATGTTGGGTGCCACGCCACCGCGCCGGACCACCAGGTCGTCGACGAGGAAGGAGAGCGAGACCTTGTGCAGCTGGTCGGCGATGAGCTGCTCGGCGAACCTGCCGGGGAAATGCATCAGGTGGTCGGTGGCGATCGAGCCGGTGACGGCGATCTTCATTTCGGCCCTCGGGGGTCGGGAAACAGGGGCGTTACGGGTTGAGACTACCGGTCGGTTAAGCAGAACAGGCCGCCCCGTGAACGGGACGGCCTGCCTGGCGGGTGCTGCTCAGTGGAACGAGTCACCACAGGCGCAGGAGTTCTGCGCGTTGGGGTTGTCGATCGTGAAGCCCTGAGCGTCGATGCGGTCGGCGAAGTCGATGGTCGCGCCCGCGAGGTAGGGAGCGCTCATCCGGTCCACCACGACCTCGACGCCGTCGAAGTCGCTGACGACGTCGCCGTCGAGCGAGCGCTCGTCGAAGAAGAGCTGGTAACGCAGGCCGGAGCAGCCACCGGGCTGTACGGCGATGCGCAGGCGCAGGTCGTCGCGCCCCTCCTGCTCGATCAGGGCCTTGACCTTCACCGCGGCGACGTCGGTGAGGTTGATGCCGGACGGGGCAGTCGCCTCGGTCGACTCGGTGTGCGCTTCAGTGGTCACTAGGTATCTCCCTGCCAGGTGCGGTCATGTGCCGTACCAGGCAACGCTAACCCCATTCCCCGGGATTCCCAATCCGGGGCAGCACAGATCACGCAGTCGCTACCTGCTCCACTGCCCGGCCAGGCGGGTCGCGAGTTCCCGCAGCCCACGGGCCGGTTCGGCGAGAGCGGTCTCGACGTTCCCGAAATGCTCCACGAGGGTGTGCGTCTCGGTCACCCCGGCGGCCGCGGCCTCCCGCTGCCCGGTCTCGTTGCGCCCGGCCAGCACCACGCACGGCAGGCCGCGGTCCCGGGCGCCGGCGGCTATCCCGGCGACCACCTTGCCGCGCAGCGACTGGTGGTCGAACGAGCCCTCACCGGTGATCACCAGGTCGGCGGCGTCCAGCTCGGCGTCCAGGCCGATCAGATCCGTGACCAGGTTGATACCCGAGGTCACCCGGCCGCCGAGCGCGATCAGTGCCGCGCCGATGCCGCCGGCCGCGCCGCCGCCCGGTTGCAGGGCCAGGTCCTCGATGCCGAAGGCGCGCTCCAGGACACCGGCGAAGTGCTCCAGCGCCGCGTCCAGGAGCAGCACGTCCTCGCGGGAGGCGCCCTTCTGCGGGCCGAAGACGTTGCTGGCGCCGTGCAGGCCGGTCAGCGGGTTGTCGACGTCGGTGGCGGCGACCAGGCGCACCTGGCGCAGCTGGGGGACGCCGCCGAGGGAGGCCGCGTTGATCAGGACGGCACCGCCGTACGGCAGGGCGTAGCCGGACTCGTCGAGCGGGGCGGCACCGAGCGCGGCCAGCATGCCGGCGCCCGCGTCGTTGACCGCGGAGCCGCCCAGGCCGACCACGATCTCGGCGGCACCGGACTCGGCGGCGGCGGCGAGCAGCAGGCCCAGGCCGTAGGAGGTGGCCCGCCGCGGGTCACGCTCCTCGGGGGTCAGCAGGTGCAGGCCGCACGCCTGGGCGCTCTCGACGTAGGCGACGCCACCGGCCAGCAGGATCTCCCCCTCGGCCGGGCGTCCGAGCGGATCGACCGTGTCGACCGGGATGCGGCGGCCGGCGAGAGCGGCGGCCAGCACCTCGACGAAACCGGGACCGCCGTCGGCGAGCGGCCGCTGGACGAGGACGTCGCCGGCGGCGGACCAGCCGTCGGCGACGGCACGGGCGACGTCAGGGGCGGAGAGGGTGCCGGCGAACTTGTCCGGACAGATCAGTACGCGCACCCCGCGAGTGTGGCAGCACACTGTCCGGGGCGCAGCTACCGTCTCATCCGCTGTGCAACGATGACTGACGTGACGTCGACCTGGACCGAACCCTCGGACTCCCCGCTGACCCTGCTCCTCCTGGGCAAGGGCACCGACCCGGCCAGTGAGCGCGGGGTGGACTGCCCCGGCGATCTGCCCGCTCCCAGCGACCCCGACCTGGTGGCCCGGGCCACCGCGGCGAAGGCTGCGCTCGGCGACCGGGTGTTCGTGCTCGGCCACCACTACCAGCGCGACGAGGTCATCCAGTTCGCCGACGTCACCGGCGACTCGTTCAAGCTCGCCCAGCAGGCCGCCGCCCGGCCCGACGCGGAGTTCATCGTCTTCTGCGGTGTGCACTTCATGGCCGAGAGCGCGGACATCCTGACCACGCCGTCGCAGCGGGTCATCCTGCCGGACCTCGCGGCCGGCTGCTCGATGGCCGACATGGCCGTCCTCGGTCAGGTCGAGACCGCCTGGGAGCACTTCCAGGACCTCGGCATCACCGACCAGATCGTCCCGGTGACGTACATGAACTCGTCGGCCGACATCAAGGGCTTCGTCGGCCGTAACAAGGGCGTGGTCTGCACGTCGTCCAACGCCAAGCGCGCCCTGGACTGGTCGTTCGAGCAGGGTTCGAAGGTGTTCTTCCTGCCCGACCAGCACCTCGGGCGCAACACCGCCGTACTCGAAATGGGTTTCGATCTGGACGACTGCGTCCTCTACGACCCGCACAAGCCGCACGGTGGCCTCACCGACGAGCAGCTGATCAACGCCCGCATGATCCTGTGGCGCGGCCACTGCTCGGTGCACGGCCGGTTCACCATCGACAGCGTCCGCGAGGTCCGCGAGCGCGTCCCCGGCGTCAACGTGCTGGTCCACCCGGAGTGCCGGCACGACGTGGTGCGGGCCGCCGACCACGTCGGCTCGACCGAGTACATCATCAAGGCCCTCGACGCGGCGCCGTCCGGTTCGGCGTGGGCGGTGGGCACCGAGCTCAATCTGGTACGACGGCTCGCGCTCGCCCACCCGGACAAGCAGATCATGTTCCTCGACCGGACGGTCTGCTACTGCTCCACCATGAATCGCATCGACCTCCGCCATCTGGTCTGGACGCTGGAGGAGCTGGTGGCCGGCCGCGTGCCGAACGTCATCACGGTGGATGAGAAGACCGCGCACGAGGCCCGGGTCGCTCTCGACCAGATGCTCGCCCTGCCGTAACCCTGGGTAGTCAAGCGAATCCACCCACATGGCTGATTTTTTAAGCGCGCCTTAGTCAACAGCATTTAAACGGCGTTTCAACGCTCGCCACGGATGCCGTGGTTGTCACTCAGCGCTATGCTTCCCCGGTTGCAGAATCGGGTACCCCCGCCCGCGCTCTGCTTTTCGACTCGGGCGTTCGCGCGCCCACCGGCTGGAGGTTACGTTGACCGACGATGTCCTCATCGTGCACGGCGGTACGCCGTTGCAGGGACAGATCCGGGTCCGTGGCGCCAAGAATCTCGTATCCAAGGCCATGGTCGCCGCCCTGCTCGGCGAATCGCCGAGCCGCCTCTACGACGTCCCGCGGATCCGTGACGTCGAGGTGGTCAGTGGGCTCCTCGAGCTGCACGGTGTGAAGGTCACCGCCGGCGTCGAAGAGGGCGAGCTGGTGATGGACCCCACGAACGTGGAGTCCGCCAGCACCGACGAGATCAACGTGCACGCGGGCTCGAGCCGCATCCCGATCCTGCTCTGCGGGCCGCTGCTGCACCGCCTGGGCCACGCGTTCATCCCGGACCTGGGCGGCTGCCACATCGGCCCCCGTCCGATCGATTTCCACATCAGGGCGCTGCGTGAGTTCGGCGCCGTCGTCGACAAGACCCCTGAGGGCATGCACCTGAGCGCCCCCAACGGTCTGCACGGCGCCAAGCTGGAACTGCCCTACCCGAGCGTCGGCGCGACCGAGCAGGTGCTGCTCACCGCGGTCCGCGCGGAGGGCGTCACCGAACTGCGCAATGCCGCGATCGAACCCGAGATCATGGACCTCATCTGCATCCTGCAGAAGATGGGCGCCATCATCACGGTGCACACCGACCGGGTCATCGAGATCCAGGGCGTCCCCCGGCTGTACGGCTACGAGCACAAGCCGATCCCGGACCGCATCGAGGCCGCCAGCTGGGCCGCCGCCGCGCTCGCCACCCGTGGCGAGATCGAGGTCGTCGGCGCCCGCCAGGCCGACATGATGACGTTCCTGAACGTGTTCCGCTCCATCGGCGGCGAGCTGAAGATCACCGACGACCGGGTGGCCCGCGAGGGTGTCTCCGGCGCCGAGGGCGGCATCAAGTTCTGGCACCCCGGCGGCGAGCTCAAGGCCGTCGCGCTGGAGACCGACGTGCACCCCGGTTTCATGACCGACTGGCAGCAGCCGCTCGTGGTCGCGCTGACCCAGGCCCGCGGCATCTCGATCATGCACGAGACGGTGTACGAGCAGCGGCTGGGCTACACCGAGGCGCTCAACCAGATGGGCGCGACCATCCAGGTCTACCGGGACTGCCTCGGCGGCACCCCGTGCCGGTTCGGCCGCCGCAACTTCATGCACTCCGCGGTCATCGCCGGCCCGTCCAAGCTGCACGCGGCCGATCTGCGCATCCCCGACCTGCGGGCCGGTTTCGCGCACCTGATCGCGGCGCTGGCCGCCGAGGGCACCTCCCGTGTCTACGGCGTCGACCTGATCAAGCGTGGGTATGAGGACTTCGAAGCCAAGCTGGCTGCCCTCGGTGCCCATGTAGAGCGGCCCTGATCAGCTATTTCGTCACGATCGACGGGGCGGTGTGTAACACACCGCGCCGTTTGGCTACGCTGCTGGGGTGTCCCCGCTGTTTCGCCGCAAGTCCACCGACCTCGTCGCCGACGCCACCGCCTCGGTGACCGAGGACGAGTCCGCCACGGTCCACCGCAAGGGCTACACCCCCAGCAAGAAAGAGCTGGGCGTGGTCACCCCGAAACGGACCGTCCAGGGTCGCCGGGTGCAGGATCCCGCGCCGGCCAACCGCAAAGAGGCCTACAAGCAGCTCCGTGAGCGGCAGCGGGCCGAGCGGCTCGAGGCGTCCGAGGGCATGCGCAACGGCGACGAGCGTTACCTGCTCGCCCGTGACCGGGGGCCGGAGCGCTCGCTGGTCCGCGACCTCGTCGACTCCCGCCGCACCGCCGGGTCCTACTTCATCGGCGGCGCCGTGATCGTGCTGATCGGCTCGTCGATCGCGATCCCGGCCGTGCAGCTCGCCAGCAACGTGCTGTGGGCCGGTCTGGCGCTCGCCGTCCTGGTCGACAGCATCTTCATCAGCCGGCGGATCAAGACGCAGATCCGCACCCGTTTCCCGGACACCACGCAGCGGCTCGGCTCGCTGTATTTCTACGGCATCATGCGGGGCCTGACGTTCCGCCGGATGCGGGTGCCGAAGCCGAAGGTGGAGCTGGGCGCCGAGGTCTGATCCCGCACTTCCCGGACGCGGAGGCCGTCATGGCCTCCGCGTTTCGCATGTCCGCACCCCACGCCTATTCGATGCCGGCCAGGCGTAGCAGGGCTGTCACCGCGGCGGCGGCGACCACCACCAGCACGAACGGAGCCTTGCGCCAGGCCAGTAAGGCGCCGGCCAGGACTCCGGCGGGACGGGCGAAGCCGGCGAACTCGCTTCCGGCCATCAGCGTGGCCGTTCCGGCCAGGGCGGCCAGCAGGGCGGCGGCCGACATCGGCAGCATCCGTTGCAGGGAGGCGGACAGCTCCAGGCGGTCGCGGAGCAGGACGCCGCTGAGGCGGAAGGCGTAGGTGCCGGCGGCGAGCACCAGGATGGCGGCGATCAGCATCGTTCCCCCTCGGCGAGGTCGGCGTGTGCGGGCGTGTGCGATGGTTCCGCCGGAGCCCCGGGGACCGGCGCGGGTGCTGCGACGGCCGGGGAGCCCGGCGCCGTGGGGGTGGGGGTCGCCGGACGGCGGCGGGCCGACGGCCGGAAGAGGACCAGCAAGCCCAGGAGGGCGGCCATCACCGGGAGGCCGGCCGGCAGGACCGGGGTCAGGAGCACGGCCAGGGCGGCGCCGGTCAGGGCCACCAGGCGGGTCTCCCGATCGCGGAGGGACGGCAGGATCAGGGCGATCAGGCCGGCCGGGAAGGCCGCGTCGAGGCCCAGCGCGGCCGGGTCGCCGGTGGCGCCGCCCAGCAGGACGCCGAGGACCACACCGATGTTCCAGGCCGCGAAGAGGCTGACGCCGACCAGCCAGTAGACCCGGCGGCGGGCGGCCGGGCCGGACTCGGCCAGGGCGAAGGCGACGGCCTCGTCGGTCATCAGGTGGCTGCCGACGAGACGGTCCCGCCAGCGGGAGCCGATGGTGTCGGCGACGGCCAGGCCGAACGGCAGGTGCCGGGCGTTGAGCAGCAGACCGGCCAGGACGGCGGCGATCGGGTTGCCGGCCGCGAGCAGGCCCACGGCGAGGAACTGGGCACCACCGGCGAAGATCAGCACCGACATGACGACCGGGACCCAGGCGGGCAGGCCGTACGCGACGGCGATGGCGCCGAAGGAGGCACCGACCGCCATGGACGCGGCGGCCAGCGCGCCGATGTCGCGCAGCTGGGCCCGCGTTCGATATAACGTCCCCATAGTTCGACATGCTGAACGATGCACACGGTGTTCGTCAAACCGAACACTTGGACCGATGGAGCGAACACCATGGCACAACCGGCACCGCCGCTGGCCGTCATCGCCGCCGCCCTGCGACGGGAGCGGGATCGCGCCGGCATCTCCCTCGCCGAGCTGGCCCGGCGCGCGGGACTGGCCAAGTCGACACTGTCCCAGCTGGAGTCCGGCACCGGTAACCCGAGCATCGAGACGCTCTGGGCGCTCGGCGTCGCGCTCGGGGTGCCGTTCAGCCGGCTGGTCGAGCCACCGGCGTCACCGGTGCGCGTGGTGCGGGCCGGCAGCAGCCCCCGGGTCCGCGCCGAGGGAGCCGACGTCTACGGGACCCTGCTGTCCGCGGGCGTGCCCGGCACCCGGCGCGACGTCTACGTGCTGGAGCTGGAGCCGGGAGCCCGCCGCGACGCGGAACCGCACATCCCGGGCAGCGTCGAGCACCTGGTGGTGGCGGCCGGCCGGATCCGCACCGGCCCGGTCGACGAACTGGTCGAGGTCGGGCCGGGCGACTACGTGACGTTCCCGGGTGATGTCCCGCACAGCTACGAGGCGCTGGAGTCCGGCTCGTGGGTGGTCCTGGTCATGGAGCACCGGTAGCGGCGTACAGGCGGGCCACCACGTCCTCGATGTCCGGCTCCAGTAGCGAGAGGTCGCGGACCGGGACCGCGGCGACCAGGGCGGCCACCGCGGCGCCGGCCGTCGCTGATTCGAGCGCGAACGTGACCCGATGACCATTAGCGGTCACGTCGGTGAGCACCGTGCCCGGGAGCGAGAAGCCCGGCGGCAGCGGTTCCTCCAGATCGGCGACCAGGGTGCGCCGGGAGCCGTACCGGGAGTGCAGGGCCTCGATGCTGCCGTCGTGCACCACCCGGCCGTGGTCGATCACCACCAGACGCTCGCAGAGGCGTTCGATGTCGGCCAGGTCGTGGGTGGTCAGCACCAGGGTCACGTCACCGGTCGTGCCCAGCTCGGCCAGGAACGAGCGGACCGCCTGCTTGCTGACCACGTCCAGGCCGATCGTCGGCTCGTCCAGGAACAGCACCTCGGGGCCGTGCAGCAGGGCCGCGGTCAGTTCGCCGCGCATCCGCTGGCCCAGCGACAACTGCCGGACCGGTGTGTCGAGGAACTCATCCAGGTCGAGAAGAGCCCGGCAGCGTTTCAGCCGGGCGGCGTGCTCGGCGGCCGGCACCCGGTAGATGTGCCGGAGCAGCCGGAACGACTCCCCCAACGGCAGGTCCCACCACAGCTGCGAGCGCTGGCCGAAGACGACACCGATCCGCAGCGCCAGCCTGGTCCGCTGCGGTACCGGGGCCAGGCCGCACACCGACACCTCGCCCGAGGTGGGGGTGAGCACACCGGTGAGCATCTTCAGGGTCGTCGACTTCCCGGCACCGTTCGGTCCGATGTAGCCGACCATCTCGCCCCGTTCGATCGTGAGGCTGACGCCGTCCACGGCCGCTACGGTCCGCTTCTTCCGTCGAAAACGGCCGGCTTTGACCCGTACCGTGAAATCTTTTTGAAGGTCCTGCATTTTGATCATGAGCCGGTACTCCGGTAGTGACGGATGCCGGTGCGCCAGACGACTGCGGCGAGCATCGCCGCACCGGCCGCCACCAGCGGAGACAGGAAACCGGCCCAGGCCGGCAGACCGAGCGGATCGTCCCGGCCGAGCAGCGCGAGCGCCGGTTGATAGGCGACGAAACCGAATCCGAGGGCGTAGGCGAAAAGGTTGCGGAACCAACTGCCATAGACCGAGATGGGGTACGCGGTGAAGTCGCGCCCACCGTAGGTGAAGGCGGACCCGATCTCCCCCGAATCGACCCACCAGAACGCCAGGGTGGCACTGAGCACGAAGATCGACCCGAAGAAGACCGCCGCGGCGATCGGGGTGAGCACCACCAGCAGCACCCGGCCCGGCGTCCAGTCGATGTGATTGGCGGCGACCGCCACACCCAGCACCACGAACCCGAACACCACCCGCAACGCCTTGCGCACCGGCAGGTCCATGAGCAGCAGCTGCGGCAACGCGCCCAGCGGCCGGACCAGCACCGCGTCGAGCGTCCCGGCCCGCACGTAGGTCTTCAACCGGTCCACGTTGCCGACCGTGAGATCGGCCAGCGCGAACCCGGCCGAGCTCAGCCCCACGATCAGCACCGCCTCGCGCAGGCTGAAACCGCCGACCGCCGGGGTCGCCCGGAACAGCACCAGCACCGCGAGCACGTCGAAGACCGTCGCACCCATGTTGCCGAACAGCTCCACCAGGAACGACGCCCGGTACGACGTCGCCGACCGTAGCTGCGCCGACCCGAGCGCGACGTACGCCCGCAACTCACCCACCCTGCACCACCAGGCGTTTCTCGGCCCGCCGCTGCACCAGAGCGGCCAGCGCCAGCATCCCGGCCGCCCACAGCACCTGCAGACCGACCAGGCCCGCCTGCAGCGCCGGGCCGTCCCGCTCGGCGATCACGTCCAGTGGCGTCTGCAACAGGCTCGGCAGTGGAGTCGCCACCCACAGCGCCACCACGAACTCCTCCGGGAGCAGGCGCAACGGGAAGTACAGGCCGCCCAGCACACCGGAGCCCAGCGTCCACAGCATGATCGGGCCGCGCGCGTCCTGGAGCCAATAGGCGGTCGCGTTCACGACATAACGACAGCCGAAGCAGATCACCACGGCCAGAATCACCGAGACCGCGAAAAGTGGAACCGTCTGCCACCGGGCCGGAGTGTGCAGCGGGAAGAACAGGGCACCGGCCAGCAGCGGCGGACCGAACCTGGTCATCACGCCGTGCAGTGCCCGGCCCAGGTCACCGGCGAGGAAACCGGCCACCGGGGCGATCGGACGTAACAGGTCGGCGGCGATGTCTCCGGAACGGATCCGATCGGCCAGCTCGGTCCAGCCCCAAAGGCCGATGACACTCAGTAGACCCTGACCCACCCAGACGTAGAGAGCCAGCTGCTCGGCGTCGTACCCCGCGGGCATCTGCCCGGCCGCCCCCTCGGCCACCGCGAGCAGCACATAACAGCGGAGGAAGCCGAACACGATGTTGGTGAACGTTCCGGCTATGGTGGCTTGCCGGTAGGTGGCGTACCGCCGGAAACCTGACCCGATCAGCGCACCGAAAGTAGTGACCCAAGCGTAAAACGGACCGATTCGAGAGATCGTCGGCACGCTGGCGTCTCGCTGGTCCACGCAGTTAATCTCCTTTCCAAACCCCCGCGACGGAGCCGGGCGACTCTACGCGGGTCCCCGGCCGTGCGCGGCTCATTTTCTGACAGGTGGAGTTCGCCGTGACGGAGCGTTGCCATTCGACGGGTCGCCCGTGGGGCGCCCGATGAACGGATGGGGCTCCCGGCCGGGCAACTGGGACGACGAGCCGGCCTGGGTCTACGAGATCACCTGGGAGTGGGAGCCGCTGCCCGGTCAGCGCTACCCCGGGGACCCCGGCCGCCGCAAGGCCGTGCACACGCCCGTCTACGAGGCCTCGCGCGGCGGTTCGGCGCCGGCCAGCTCACCGGCCAGCTCACCGGCCAGCTCCGCGCCGGTCAGCCCGGCGGGGCGTGCGTCGGTTCCGGGTTCGCCGTGGTCCGGGTCTGCCGATCAAAATCAGTCACGGTACGAGGAAACGCGCCCCGATCCCCGTGCGGCGGCCGCCGCGCCGCAGCCGCCCCGGGAAGAGCCGTCGTGGAACCGGCCCGTACCCATGAACAACCCGATGCCGGAGCAGCGCCGTGGGGCCGCGCCCGTCTACGGGGGACCCGCCGTGCCGGTCAACCCGGGTCCGGCGGCGCCGGTCTCGCCCGGCCGTGATGGCCGGCCGCCGGCGGGGCGTGCTCCGCAACAGCCCGACGCGGGTGGATGGGGTCGTGGGCCGCAGCAGCCCGGCGGGTTCGGTCGCGGGCCCCAGGGGCCTGACGGCCGGGGGCCGGACGGTCCCGGGTTCGGGCCTCGTGGTGCGGTTCCGCCTGGTGGCCAGTTCGGCGGGCCGGGCGGTCAAGGGCGTCCCGCGCAGGGTGGGCCCGGCGGACCGGGACGCCCAGGTCCGGGTCAGCCCGGGCAGCCTGGTGGTCCCGGCTTCGGGCCTCAGGGCGGGCCGCAGATCGGTCGTGGTGGGCCGGGCTCCGGTCAGGGCGCTCCCGGCACGGGTCAGGGCGGTCCCGGCACGGGTCAGGGTGGTCCCGGCGCGGGTCAGGGCGGTCCCGGCACGGGTCAGGGCGGTCCCGGCGTGCCTGGGCAGCAGGGGCGTGGTGGGCCTGGGGTTTCCGGGCCGATGGGCCGTGGAGGGCCTGGACGGCACGAGGGCGTGCCCGGCCGCCACGAAGGGCATCCTGGACGGCACGAGCCCGGCCGATTCGAAGGCCCGGTGGCTCCGGCGGCGTCCGGCGGGTATGCGCCCGGCCGGGGACGTCCCGACCAGGAGCCCGGTTTCCAGCGGCGGCAGATTCCCGAGCAACAGATTCCGCGTCAGGGTGGCGAGGCTCGCCCCGCTTCCGGGCCGACGTCTCCGGCCGGGCCGACCTACGGAACCGCGCGACCGGCGCCCGCTGACGCCTTCCCCGCCTACGCCGAGGACCGGCGCACGCCCCGCGAGGGCCGCGCGCCGGACGCCCCGTTCGATCTGCGCCCCGCGCCCCAGGACCGGAACTCCCCGGCCCCGTCGCGCCCGGCACCACAGCCGACCCGGGTCACACCGTCGCAGCCGGCCGCGCCCGCCGCGGTCTACCCGGCCACGCCCGGCATGTCCGTGCCACCGCAGAGCCGTGGCGTGCCCGGCGGCGTCGCGCCGGTCTCCGGACCGGCCACGCCGTACGGCCAGGCCACTCCCGCACCCCGGGAGATCCCGCCCGGCGCCGGCGTTCCCGGTGCGGGTGGGCCTGTTCCCGGACAGGCGGGTCCAGGGGGTCCAGGGGTCACGTTCCCGCACGCTCAGCCGTCTCCGGAGGCAACTCAGGCGATCCGCGCTCCGGGTGCGTCGGCACCGGTTTCCGGAATGAGTGGATTCGACCCGCGGGCCGGAGTCGCGCCGGTCTCCGGGCCCGCGGGTGTGGGCCCACACGGCCCCGGGTTCGGGCCAGGAGCCGGGCCGGGTGCCCCAGGCGGGCGGTATCCGCACACGCAGCAACCCGTCGAGGCGACGCAGGCGATGCCCGCGCCGGGTGCGGTCGTGCCCGGATCGGTCCCGCCAGTCGTGCACCCCGGCGCGGTCCCGCCGGTCACGAACCCGCCCGGCATGGTCCCGCCTGTAACGCCCGCTTCCGGACCTGTCACGCCCGCGTCCGGGCCGGTCACGCCCGCGTCCGGACCTGTCACGCCCGCGTCCGGACCTGTCACGCCCGCGTCCGGACCTGTCACGCCCGCGTCCGGACCTGTCACGCCCGCGTCCGGACCCGTTGCGCCCGCTTCCGGGACGGTCATGCCCGCTTCCGGGACGGTCGGGGCCGGTTCGGCTGCCGGGTTCAGGGCGGGGACCGATCCGGGGGTGTCGTTCCCCCGGATCGAGGAGCCGACCGGTGGCAGTGGCTTCGGTGGGCACGGACGCGAGGAGCAGGAGCCGACCCGGCCGTTGGACCCGCGGCGGCTCGGACAAGGGGCGCCGGCGAGCGGACGTCACGACGGGATGTCGGATCCCGACGATCCGACGCGGCCGTTCGGGCTTCGGCGGACCGGCGGTGACGGGCACGGCACCGGAATGGATCAGGGGCGGGCCGCGCCGGTCGGGTCCGAGCAGGTTCGGCCTGAGGAGCGGCCGGCGGTTGTCGAATCGGGACTCGCCCAGCCGTTTATGGCGGAGGCGCCCAGCGCTCCGGCACCCGCCTCGGAGGAACCGGAGACCCACGGTCTCGGCTGGCTGCTGTCGATGAGCGGGCTCGGGGCCACCACTCCGGTCCCCGAAGCCGAACCGGCCGCACCCGTGGAGACGGTCGAACCGGAGACCCGGCCCTTGGGCTGGTTCGCACCGGGCGACAACGAGGACGGCGACGATCCGGCCGAGACGGTGGAGACCACCGCGGAGACGGTGGAGACCACCGCGGAGGCCGCGGAGGCGACCGCCGAGGACGTCGCTGAGACTGCTTTCGAGTTCGGCGACGACGACTCGCCGGTGGATGTCGTGTCGTCCACTGCGGTTCCGGCGCCGGTCGCTACGTCTCAGGGTGTGCCGATGCCGCCCGGATTCACGCCCGCTGTGGGTGCTCCGGGGATCGGTGACTCGGCCCGGGCCGAAGTCGAGGCCGTAGTCGAGGCCGAGGCCGTTCCGGCGGAGTTCGATGCGGCTGAAGAGCTCGTGTCCGTGGACGATTCGATGTCCATCAGGATCACCTCCGAACTCGTCGCCGACACGGAACCGGAAACGGCCGTCGCCGCCTACGCGGCGATCACGGCTTCCGAGCCCGTCGCCGACGACCGGGAGACGGATACGGTTGCTGGATCCGTGACCGGCTACGACACGGTGGCTACTTCGGTCACCGCCGATGACGGGGCGGAGCGGCCGGATGAGACCGGCCAGGACGCGGCCAGCGCCTCGGACAGCGATCCGACCACCGTGTGGACGATCGATCCCCAGGCCGGATCCGGTGTGGAGCTCGACACGGGCTGGGAGCACTCGGCCGCCGAGCCTTCCGCCCAGGTCGAGGAATCGGCCGCCGAGCCTTCCGCCGAGGTCGAGGAATCGCCCGTCGAGGTCGTTCCGGTTGCGGAGGCCGGGGCCGAGGAGGAGTCGGATCTCACCCGGACTCTGCGGATCGTCCGGGTCGGAACCCCGGCGCTCCAGGAAGAGACGCACCAGGAAGAGGCAGCCGCCGACGAGGACGCGCTTCCGGCCGACCACGCTGAAGCACCCACCGATGTGCTTGCGGTTGCCTCGCAGGACGACGAGGTCACCGAGGTCTCGGACGTCGCTGTGAATGCGGGTGAGGCGGTGCCGGAAGCGGGAGACGCCGCGGAACCGGAGACCGTTCTCCTCGACGCCGAACCCGCGACCGTCACGCTGACCGCCGAACCGGAGACCGTCCTGCTGGCCGCCGAACCGGAGACGACCGCCGAGCCGGTCACCGTTCTCCTCGATGCGGAAGCGGAACCGGAACCGGAGACCGCCGCCATCGAAACCGAACCGGCCACCGTCCTCTTCGACGGAGAGTCGGAGACGGCCACCATCGAGGCCGAGCCGATGACGGTTCTCCTCGAACCCGAACCGGAACCGGAGACCGCTGCCATCGGGACCGAACCGGCCACGGTTCTCCTCGACACGGAACCGGAAACGGCCGTTGTCGAGATCGAGCCGATGACGGTTCTCCTCGACGCGGAAGCGGAAGCGGAACCGGAAACCGCCGTCATCGAAGCCGAGCCGGTAACCGTTCTCCTCGCCGAGGAGACGAAGGCCGGAGCAGAGCCGGAAACGGCCGTTGTCGAGATCGAACCGGCGACGGAGGCGATCGTCCCCGACAGCGAGCCTGCGACCGCTGTTCTCGCGGCGGCGCCGGCAGCGAGTGCGACGACCACGGAGGGGGACTCCGCCGAGGTTCAGGGCAGCCCTGACGCCGGCGGGTCCGGGGACGGTGCTCCGGCCGTACCGCCGCAGGGTTTGGCTCTTGCGAAGGAAAGCGGAACCGACGCCGGCGGGCGGGTCGAGCCGGTGCGGCAGCGGCAGGATCAGCGGGCTCCGGCGGACCGGCGACGGGCCGATCCCGAGCAGATCCTGGCGTCGTATCCGTGGGCCTACGACCCGCAGACGCTGCGTGAGCAGGTGGACGAACCGGACCGGCTGTGGGATGTCGCGGACCGGCTGACCGACCGGTTGGAGTTCGCCGAGCGGGACAACGTGCGGGCCGGGTTGCTGAGCCTGCGGGCCGTGGTGCACCGGATCGTCGGTGAGCTGGACGACGCGCTCGCCGACGGGCGGGAGGGGCTGCGACACGCGGAGGCCTCGGGTGAGTTGCGGGGCACCGCGGTCGCGCAGGCCCGGCTCGCGCACGTGCTGCAGTGGCGCGGCGAGTTCGAGGAGGCGGACCGGCTCTACGCGCGGGCCGACTCGCCGGAACTGCCGCCGCGGACCCGGGCCGAGATCCGTGAGCTGGCCGGTCGTTCCGCCTATGAGCAGGGGCGCTATCTGGAGGCGGTCAACCACTTCGAGCGGGCCCTGGATGTACGCCGCGGCGACGATCCGGACCTGGTCGAGCGGATCGAGCTGGCCCTGGATGCGATCACCCGGCGTTCCGGGGTGGCCGGCTGGGGTCCCTACCCGCGGACCCGTGACGAGGTTCTGGGGCTGCCGGACGCGCCGGTGCCGCTGCTCGACGACGGTGCCGGGCTGTGGGGCTACGCCGCCGCGGTGGAGCCCCGGTTCGTGCAGGCGCAGCCGTTCTCCGAGGGTGGCGCGTGGGTGCGGCGGCCGGAGTCGGCGGCGTGGGAGCTGATCGACCCGCGGGGTGAGCTGATCATCGCGGCGGCGCACGGCTACGTCGGGGTGACCGGCTTCGCCGAGGGGCTGGCCTGGGTGACCCGGCAGGACCAGGGCGGATGGTTCGCGATCGACATGCAGAACCGGATGGTCGTACCGGCCGGCGGGTTCGAGGACGCGCGGCCGTTCCGGCGAGGGCTGGCCGTGGTGCGGCAGGGTGGCGTCTGGGGGGCGATCGACCGGAACGGGCGGATCGCGGTGACGCCTCGGTACCAGGGGTTCGCGACGGCGTTGCACGTCGGCGGGACGGTCGACGGGTTCTCCGACGAGGGGCTGGCGGTGTTCGACGCCGGTGACCGGTTCGGGGTGCTGGACCGGGCCGGGCGTGTCGTGGTCGAGCCGGTGCACGCGGCCGTGGTGATCCACCCGATGGCGTTCCTGGTGCGTAACGCCGCGGGACTGTGGGGTGCGCTGGACCGTGCCGGCGCGCCGCTCGTCGACATGGGCCACCCGGCCCGGGAGACGGTCGTCGAAGCGCTGCCGGAGGAGTCCCGGCCGGTTCTCTAGGGTGGGGTGATGGAGTTTCGTCATCTCGGCCGTTCCGGCCTGCTGGTCAGCGAGATCGCCTACGGCAACTGGATCACCCATGGTTCGCAGGTGGAGGAGGAGGCCGCGCTCGCGTGTGTGCGCGCGGCCCTCGACTCCGGCATCACCACCTTCGACACCGCCGACGTGTACGCGGGGACCCGCGCCGAGGAGGTGCTGGGCCGGGCGCTGCGGGGTGAGCGCCGCGAGGGCCTGGAGATCTTCACGAAGGTGTTCTGGCGGACCGGGCCGGGCGCCAACGACAGCGGTCTGTCCCGCAAGCACATCCTGGAGTCGATCGACGGGTCGCTGCGCCGTCTCGGCACCGACTACGTGGACCTCTACCAGGCGCACCGGTTCGACCACCACACGCCGCTGGACGAGACCATGGAGGCGTTCGCCGACGTGGTCCGGGCCGGCAAGGCGCACTACATCGGGGTGTCCGAGTGGACTGCCGAGCAGATCCGGGCGGCCGTGCCGCTGGCCAGGGATCTGCGGGTGCGGCTGGTGTCGAACCAGCCGCAGTATTCGATGCTGTGGCGGGTGATCGAGGCCGAGGTGGTGCCGGCGTCGCAGGAGCTGGGCCTGGGCCAGATCGTCTGGTCGCCGCTCGCGCAGGGGGTGCTGACCGGCAAGTACCGGGCCGGGGAGCAGCCACCGGCCGGGTCGCGGGCCACCGACGAGAAGTCCGGCGCCGGATTCATCGCCCGCTGGATGGAGGACGACGTGCTGAACGCGGTCGCCCGCCTGAAGCCGCTGGCCGACGAGGCCGGGCTGACCATGGCCCAGCTGGCGGTGGCGTGGGTGCTGGCGAACCCGAACGTCTCGGCGGCGATCATCGGCGCGTCCCGGCCCGAGCAGGTCCGGGACAACGTCAAGGCGTCCGGGGTCCGGCTGGACGACGGCCTGCTGAAGGCGATCGACGAGATCGTCGAGCCGGTCGTGACCCGCGACCCGTCGCTCACCTCCAGCCCGGCCAAGCGTCCCTAGATCACTCCGCTCACTCCGCTCACTCCCAGAACCGCATCAGGCCGAAACCCGTCGCGTACAGGCGTGAGTCGATGCCGAGCAGGCCGGCCAGCCAGTCGACGAAGGTGAAGAACCAGTCGCCCACCTGGGTCTGCCACAGCAGCAGGAAGAGCACCAGGAAGCCCCAGGGCGCCATCGCGTTCCACGCGCGCTGGTAACCGGGGCTGAACCACGGGGAGATGATGCTGCCCCCGTCGAGGCCGGGGACCGGCAGGAAGTTGAGCACGCTCGCGGTCACCTGCAGGAAGGCGAGCAGGGCCAGAGCCGCCCAGAAGGCGACGTGACTGTCGTCGGTGAGGGCGGCCTGGCCCAGGCCGGTCACCACCACCTCGGGCGCCAGCCCGAGCATGAACGGCATGGCCACGATCACCGCGAGCACCACGTTGGTGAGCGGGCCGGACGCGCTGATCAGCGAGTCCTTCACCTTGCTCTGGATGTACCGGTGGTCGATCCAGACGGCGCCGCCGGGCAGGCCGATGCCGCCGAGGATCACCACGATCACCGGCAGCACGATGGAGAGCAGCGGGTGGGTGTACTTCAACGGGTTGAGGCGCAGGTAGCCCCGGTCGGCGACGGTCAGGTCACCGGAGAAGTAGCCGGTGACGGCGTGTGCGTACTCGTGCAGGCAGAGCGAGATGATCCAGCCCGAGATCACGAACAGGAACACGTCGAACCCGACGTTGCCGAAATTGGTCCAGGTCATCACGCCGGTCACGACGAAGACGGCGACGATGCCGACGAAGACCGGGCTCGGCACGAAGGCGTTGCGCGGTGTGCGGGTGTAGACCGGTTCGTACGTCACGGCAACCTGCTCACTCCGCCGGGAGCAGGCTCATCTGGTAGTCGACGCGGTCGTCCTCGACGAGGGTGACCGTGCCGACTCCGGAGGACTGCAACTGCCGCCACTCCTGCCCGATCCAGGACTCGGCGTCGGCCTGGCTGCTGAACGACTCGTCCGGGCCGTCGACCGGCTTGCCGTCGACGTCCTCGTACCGCCAACTCCACGGCATACAGCCGCCCCCTCACGTCAGTACCTCGGTGGGCTTCCACCCTACGGCGTCCGCGTGTGCGACCCGGCTCTAAGGTACGGGGCATGTCCGAAGATCGGTGGAACACGGTTCTGGTGCTCGGTGGTATCCGGTCCGGCAAGTCCGGGTTCGCCGAGTCGCTCATCTCCGGCGCCCCCTCGGTGCGCTATGTGGCGACAGCGGTCGGCGGGGACGACGACCCCGAGTGGCAGGGCCGGATCGAGGCGCACCAGCGGCGCCGTCCACAGTCCTGGACGACCGAGGAGACCGGCGCCGACCCGGCCGCGCTCACCGAGCTGCTGCGCCAGGCCGGCCCGCAGGAGACGCTGCTCGTCGACGACCTGGGCGGCTGGGTGGCCGCGGTGCTCAACCCGGCCCGCCAGCCCAACGACGACGAGGCCGACGTGACGGCGCTCGCCGACGCCCTGCGCGCGACGGCGGCCCGGGTCGTGCTGGTCAGCCCCGAGGTCGGCCTGTCGCTGGTGCCGGTGACGCCGGTCGGGCGGGCGTTCGCGGATGCCCTCGGCACCACCAACCAGGCGCTCGCCGAGGCCAGTGACGCGGTCGCGCTCGTGGTCGCCGGGCAGACGACCTGGTTGAAGGGCCACGCCGAGCCGATCGTGGCGCCGCGGGTCACCTCCCGGCCGATCGCGGTGCCCACCCCGATGACGCCCGCTCCCCCGCCACCGCCGCCGCCCACCGTGGTCGCCCCGGTCGTCGAGCCGGAGCCGGAGCCCGCGCCGGTCGGCGCCCTGAGCGGCGCCACGATGACCCTGCCGCTGGTCTCGTCGGGGCTCACCGAGATCAAGCCGGGCATGGACCTGCCGCTGCCCAGCGCCGACGCCGGACCGGACGCCCGGGAGCGGCTGTCCCGGCTCGACCTGGCGGGCGGCGGGCTCGGCGCGCTCAGCGAGGCCGTCGAGTTCGCCGCGGCCACCCAGAGCTCGGTCACCCCGCACGCCTGGACGGGTGTGCGGGTGGTGGTGATCGGCGGGCGGCGTACCGGTGGGGCGGTGGCCGGCACCGACACCGCCGACGTGGAGCGCCGCATCGCCGAGGCCGAGCTCGGGACCGGCCTGCTGGGCCGGCTCGCCGGGCAGGCCGGCGCCGACATCTCGGTGCAGCGCACCCCGGTCACCGGCGCGATGGAGGACGGCCCGGTCACCAGCGAGCGTGAGGTCGAGGCCGCGCTCCGGGACGGCTGGAGACTGGCCGACGGCGCCGCCGACGCCGGCCGGGACGTGATCGTGCTCGCCGGCATCTCGGCCGGTGTCGAGGCCGCCGCGACAGCGGTGCTCGCCGCGACGACCGGGGCCGAGCCGGTCGCCACGCTGCCGCGGGTGCAGGTGCCGGGTGCCCGCTACGACGACACCGCCTGGATGGCCCGCTGCGCCGCGGTCCGCGACGCGATGCACCGGATCCGGCAGGAGCCGCGTGGCGCCGTCGACGTGCTGCGTCAGGTCGGCGGCCTGGACATCGCGGTCGCTACCGGCCTGCTGCTGGGTGCCGCGGCCCGCCGGATCCCGGTGCTGGTCGACGGCCCGCTCGGGATCGCCGCCGGGCTCGTCGCCCGCGACCTGGCAAGCCAGACCCGGCACTGGTGCCTGCTGCCGGAGGTGGGGACGCTCGCCCTGGTCAAGCAGGGTGCCGACGTGCTCGGGCTGACGCCGGTGCTGCAGGTGGGGCTCGACCTGGGCGAGGGTGCGAACGCGTTGTCGGTACTGCCGGTGCTGCGGACCGCGATCGGGCTCGCGTCGGCGCTGCCGGTGCACCCGGCGATGCTCGGCGAGATCGGCGACGACGGCCTCGACGACTCCTCCGCGGACGAGGACGACGACGAGGACGAGGACACCGACGAGGACGGGCCGGATCTGCCGTTCAACACGGCGGCCTTCAACACGCTGAGCCCGCGCACGGAGTGGGGTGCTTGACGGGGTCCGGCTGGCGGTCACCACGCTGACCGTGCTGCCGCTGCGGGCGGGCCGGGTGGACCGGTCCACCGCGGCGGTGGCGATGTCGGTGGCGCCGGTCGTGGGGGCGCTGCTGGGGCTGGCGCTGGCCGGGCTGCACGCCGGGCTGCGGGCGGCCGGGTCGCCGGAGCTGGTCGCGGCCGGGCTCACCGTCGCGGCGGGGGCTCTGCTGACCCGCGGGCTGCATCTGGACGGGCTCGCCGACACGGTGGACGCGCTCGGGTCGTACCGGTCGGGTCCGGCCGCCCTGGAGATCATGAAGAAGCCGGACATCGGCCCGTTCGGTGTGGTCGCGCTCTGTGCCACCGTCCTCGTCCAGTCGGCCGCGCTCACCGCCGCCGGGCCGTGGGCCGTCGTCACGGCCTGGGCGGCCGGACGGCTCGCGGTGAGCGTCGCCTGCCGCCGGGGGGTGCCACCGGCCCGGCCGGACGGCCTGGGCGCGATGGTGGCGTCCACAGTGCCGTTCACCGCGCTGGCGGCGGGCGCGGCATTCGTCGGGGGCGTGGCGCTTGCCGCGGTTCCGGGCCGCCCTTGGCAGGGGCCGGCCGCCGTCGCTCTCTCACTGTTCGCGGTGGTGCTGATTCTGCGGCATGCGGTACGGCGATTCGGCGGCATCACCGGTGACGTGCTGGGTGCGGCCGTCGAGCTGGCGGTGACGCTCACGCTCGTCGTCGTGACCCTGTCCTGACCAGATCAAGACCAGACCCTGTCCTGACCAGATCAAGACCAGGTGGTCGTCACCGCTGTCTCCACGCGCCGAGACAGCCGTGAGAACCAGCCGGAGCCTTTCGGTGCCGACTCGGGCGGCTCGGGACAGCGGTGTGAGCCGGGCGGGACCGTCAGTGGACCGATGTCGTCACGAACGGGGGCTTGACCAGGCGGGCCTCGGTGCGGCGGCCCCGGATGTCGATGTCGACCAGGTCACCGTCGGCGAGGCCGGCCGCGGTGTCGATGAGGGCCAGGGCGATCCCGGCCTTCTTCGTCGGGGAGAACGTGCCGCTGGTCGTCTCGCCCACGGGAGTCTCCCCCGCGTACACCCGCATGTGTCCCCGGGGGATGCCGCGGCCGGTGAGCTCCAGGCCTCGCAGTTGCCGTCGCGGACCCGCGGATTTCTCGGCCTGAAGGGCCGATCGCCCCCAGAAGGCCGGTTTGTCCCAGCCGACCGCCCAGCCGGAGCGGGCCTGGACCGGGCTGATGTCGAGGCTCAGCTCCTGGCCGTGCAACGGGTAGCCCATCTCGGTGCGCAGCGTGTCGCGGGCGCCGAGGCCGCACGGGCGCACCCCGGCGCCGATGATCGCGTCCCACACCGCGGCTGCCTCGTCCCATCCGGTGACCAGCTCGTAGCCGTGCTCACCGGTGTACCCGGTCCGGCAGACGGTCAGCTCGGCGCCCCGGAACGACGCCGTGGCGAACGACATGTAGCCGTGGCCGGTGGGCAGCCCGAGGGTGTCGAGGATCTCCGCGGACCGCGGGCCCTGGACGGCGAGGATCGCGAAGTCGCGGTGCTCGTCGGTGACGGTGACCCCGGCGGGCGCGGCCCCGGTGAGGCGGCGGACGACCTCCGCCGTGTTCGCCGCGTTGGGGATCAGGAAGACGTGCCCGTCGTCGTGCAGGTAGGCGATCAGGTCGTCGACCACGCCGCCGGACTCGTCGCAGCACAGCGTGTACTGCGCCTTGCCGGGGGCGATCCGGCCGAGGTCGTTGGTGAGGCAGGCGTTGACGAACGCGGCCGCCCCGGCACCCCGGACCCGGGCCTTGCCCAGGTGCGACACGTCGAAGACACCGGCCGACTCACGCACCGCGGCGTGCTCCTTGAGGACGCCTCCCCCGGCATACTCCAACGGCATGTCCCACCCGCCGAACGCTGCGAACTTCGCACCGAGCGCGACGTGACGATCATGCAGTGGGGACTGAAGGGGCGCCGAAGACATGAGACTCAACTTACCGTTGACCTTGGGGTTGTTTAGAGTCGCGGGGACAACACCGTTTTCCCAATAGCCGGGAGCGCGCCCACCGGCGCCGTTCCGGCCCAGACGTCCGGAGAGTCCGAGTGACCCAGCCCAGCCTCAGCCTGGTCGACACCGACCCGGCCGAATCGGCGGTCGATGCGATTGTCATCGGCCTGCACAGCCAGCCAGACGAGGACGGCAGCCTGTTGCCGGCCGCGGGCGCCGAGAGCATCGCCGCGGCCTTCGACGGCAAGCTGATCTCGACGCTGGCTCTGCTCGGCGCGACCGGAGCCGCCGGCGAGGTGACCAAGCTGGCCACCCTCGGCACCATCGCCGCGCCGCTGCTGGTCGCCGTCGGCCTCGGCCCCGAGCCGGACGGCCCCGCCCCCGATCTGGAGACGCTGCGCCGGGGCACCGGCGCGGCGGTCCGTGCCCTGGCCGGCAGCGCCACCGTGGTGCTGGCCCTGCCGGTGCCCGACGACGTCGACTCCCCGCCGGTGCTGCGCGCCGTGCTGGAGGGTGCGCTGCTCGGCGGTTACCGCTTCGCCGGCTACAAGACGAAGCCGCAGAAGGGCCGCCGTGAACCGGTCGCCGAGCTGCGCCTGCACGTGGCGGACGCGTCCGACGAGGCGGCGGCGGCCGAGCTGCGCCGGGCCGCGGTGGTGGCCAAGGCGGTGCGCCTCACCCGGGACTGGGTGAACACCCCACCGAACGCGCTGCGCCCGGCCGATCTGGCCGACCAGGTGGCGGCGGCCGCCACCGAGGCCGGCCTCGGCGTCGAGGTGCTCGACTTCGACCAGCTCAAAGCCGGGGGGTACGGCGGCATCGTCGCGGTCGGTCAGGGCTCGGAGGCCCCGCCGCGACTGGTGAAGCTGACCTACACGCCGTCCGGGGTGGCCAACCCGAAGCGGGTCGCGCTCGTCGGCAAGGGCATCACCTTCGACACCGGTGGCGTCAGCATCAAGCCGGCCGCCGGCATGTGGGAGATGAAGTCGGACATGGCGGGTGCCGCCGCGGTCGCCGCCACGATGATCGCGATCGCCCAGCTCAAGCCGGGGGTGGCCGTCTCCGGTTACCTGGCCATCGCGGAGAACATGCCGTCCGGCTCGGCGTACCGTCCCGGCGACGTGATCACCATGTACGGCGGCAAGCGGGTCGAGGTGTTCAACACCGACGCCGAGGGCCGGATGGTGCTGGCCGACGCGATCACCCGGGCCTGCGAGGACGGCACCGACTACCTGTTCGAGACGTCGACGCTGACCGGCGGGCAGGTGATCGCGCTGGGCAAGCGGATCGCCGGCCTGATGGGTTCGGACGAGGCGACGGCGCTGGTCGAGGCGGCCGGCAAGGCGGTCGGCGAGCCGGCCTGGCGGATGCCGCTGCCGGACGACGTGCGCAAGGGCATGGAGTCGGAGATCGCCGACATCTGCCAGACGAACGCGAACCTGGACCGGGCGGGTCACATGCTCCAGGGCGGTGTCTTCCTGCGGGAGTTCGTCGCCGAGGGCGTGGAGTGGGCGCACATCGACATCGCCGGCCCCAGCTACCACACCGGTGAGGCGAACGGTTACTGGACGAAGGGTGGCACGGGGATCCCGGTGCGCACCTTCCTCGAGCTGGTCGACGGCCTCTCCTGACAGCGGCGGGCGCCGCCCGGCTCAGACCGGGCGGCCCCGCTGCCGTTCGTTGTAATCGCGCATCCGCTGTGGATAGCCGAGCAGCTTCACGTCATAAATGGGCATGCTGAGCTGGTGTGCGAATTTCCACGCGACGTCCGGCGAGCCGATTCGCCGCCTGGTCCATTCGCCATCGTGTGCCACAAGCAACAGGGTGGTCTCGGTCACTGTCGTCTGTGGCTCGATGAATCCCTCGACACCCTGTTTGGTGCGGAAGAATTGCGTAAGATGCTCCAGATCGGCCTGGTTGACCTGTCGGCCGCCGGGTCCACTGGCCCGGGGACGCCGCCGAAACCAAGCCACTGCTCCTCCTCGCGTTCGATCCCGCAAGGGTACGTCGGACCGACGTGTCGTGGGGCACCTGACTGCATTGACCGGGTCGAGAAGTGACAAGATGTCGGTGACGGGACTGTGACCGTTTCCATTGTGTGACCCACACCGGAGACGATGCGACCACTGGAGTCAACGTGAGCCAGCCCAACGGCGGAACCTTCGACATCGTCATTCTCGGCGCCGGTAGTGGTGGCTATGCGGCCGCCCTGCGTGCCGCTCAGTTCGACCTCAAGGTCGCGCTGATCGACAAGGCCGAGCTCGGCGGCACCTGCCTGCATCGCGGGTGCATCCCCACGAAGGCCCTCCTGCATGCCGCGGAGATCGCCGACCAGACGCGCGAGAGCGAGCAGTTCGGCGTCAAGGCCGACCTGGTCGGCATCGACATGGCGGGCGTGAACGCCTACAAGGACGGTGTCGTCGGCCGGCTGTACAAGGGCCTGACCGGCCTGCTCGGCCACAACAAGAACATCACGATCGTCCAGGGCGAGGGCAAGCTCGTCAGCAAGGACACCGTCGAGGTGGCCGGCCAGCGCTACACCGGCCGCAACGTGATCCTCGCGACCGGGTCCTACTCGCGTTCGCTGCCCGGCCTGGAGGTCGACGGCACCCGGGTGCTGACCAGCGAGCACGCGCTCAAGATGGACCGCGTGCCGCAGTCCGCGATCGTGCTCGGTGGCGGTGTGATCGGCGTCGAGTTCGCCAGCGTGTGGAAGTCGTTCGGCGCCGATGTGACGATCATCGAGGCCCTGCCCCGCCTGGTCGCCGCGGAGGACGAGGAGATCTCGAAGCAGGTCGAGCGCGCCTTCCGCAAGCGGAAGATCAACTTCAAGGTCGGCAAGCCGTTCGAGAAGGTCGAGAAGACCGAGAACGGTGTGAAGGTCACCATCGCCGGCGGCGAGACCCTGGAGGCCGAGGTCCTGCTGGTCGCGGTCGGCCGCGGCCCGACGACCGCCAACCTGGGGTATGAGCAGCAGGGCATCACGCTCGACCGGGGCTTCGTGATCGTCGACGAGCGCCTGCGCACCGGTGTCGGCAACATCTACGCCGTCGGTGACATCGTCCCCGGCCTGCAGCTCGCGCACCGCGGCTTCCAGCAGGGCATCTTCGTGGCCGAGGAGATCGCCGGCAAGAACCCGGCGGTCATCGACGAGGCGGGCATCCCGCGCGTCACCTACTCCGACCCCGAGGTCGCGTCGGTCGGCATCACGGAGGCCAAGGCCAAGGAGCAGTACGGCGCGGACAAGGTCTCCACCTACAACTACAACCTCGGTGGCAACGGCAAGAGCCAGATCCTCAAGACCGCCGGCTTCATCAAGCTGGTGCGGGTCAACGACGGTCCGGTCGTCGGCGTCCACATGGTCGGCGCGCGGGTCGGCGAGCTCGTCGGCGAGGCCCAGCTGATCACCAACTGGGAGGCCTTCCCCGAGGAGGTCGCCCAGCTCGTACACGCCCACCCGACGCAGAACGAGGCGCTGGGCGAGGCCTTCCTCGCGCTCGCGGGCAAGCCGCTGCACGCGCACAGCTGATCTGATCGTTCTTTCGCTTTAGGGAGTTTGGGAAAAGATGCCGACATCGGTAACCATGCCGCGGCTTGGTGAGAGCGTCACCGAGGGAACCGTGACGCGCTGGCTCAAGCAGGAGGGCGAGCGCGTCGAGGCGGACGAGCCGCTGCTCGAGGTCTCCACCGACAAGGTCGACACGGAGATCCCGTCGCCCGCCGCGGGCATCCTCTCGCGGATCGTGGTCGGCGAGGACGAGACCGCGGAGGTCGGCAGCGAGCTGGCCGTCATCGCGGGCGACGGTGAGGACACCGGTTCGTCCGCGCCCGCCCCGGCGCAGCAGGCCGAGGCCGAGGCCGAGCCGGAGCCCGCCGCCCCGGTCACCCCGTCGACCGAGAAGCCGGTCGAGGAGGAGGCCCCGGCCCCGCAGGCCGCGTCCGCCCCGCAGGCCGCGTCCGCCCCGTCGGGTGGCGCCGCGGAGGGCACCGAGGTGAAGCTGCCGGCGCTCGGCGAGAGCGTCACCGAGGGCACCATCACCCGCTGGCTCAAGCAGGTCGGCGAGACCGTCGAGGCGGACGAGCCGCTGGTCGAGGTCTCCACCGACAAGGTCGACACGGAGCTGCCGTCTCCGGTCGCCGGCACCCTGCTGGAGATCAAGGTCGCCGAGGACGAGACCGCTGAGGTCGGTGCGGTGCTGGCGATCGTCGGCACCCCGGGCAGCGCCCCGGCCGCCGCCCCGGCCCCGGAGCCCGAGAAGCCGGCCGCCGCCCCGGCGCCGCAGGCCCCCGCGCCGCAGCAGGCCCCCGCGCCGCAGCAGGCCCCGGCGCCCAAGGTCGAGTCGGCTCCCGCGCCGAAGATCGAGAGCGCCCCGGCGCCGCAGGTCGAGAGCGCTCCGGCCCCGGCCGCGGTCCAGTCCAACGGGGCCGGCGACGCCGGTTACGTGACGCCGCTGGTCCGCAAGCTGGCCGCCGAGAAGGGCGTGGACCTGTCCACCCTGTCCGGCACCGGTGTGGGTGGCCGCATCCGCAAGCAGGATGTCATCGACGCCGCTGAGAAGGCCGCCGCCGCGGCGAAGCCCGCTCCGGCCCCGGCAGCCTCGGCCGAGAAGGCTGCCCCGGTCGCGGAGAAGGCCAAGGCGGAGCCGAGCCCGCTGCGCGGCCGTACCGAGAAGCTGACCCGGATCCGCGCCACGATCGCCCGCCGTATGGTCGAGTCGCTCCAGGTCTCCGCTCAGCTCACCACGGTCGTCGAGGTCGACGTCACCAAGATCGCCAACCTGCGGAACAAGGCGAAGGCCGACTTCCAGGCCAAGCACGGCGTGAAGCTGACCTTCCTGCCGTTCTTCGCCCTGGCCACGGTCGAGGCGCTGCAGCAGCACCCGGTGGTCAACTCCTCGATCGACGTCGAGGCGGGCACCGTGACCTACCACGGCGCCGAGCACCTGGGCATCGCGGTGGACGCGCCGAAGGGCCTGGTCGTCCCGGTCATCAAGGACGCCGGCGACCTCAACCTGGCCGGCCTGTCCAAGCGGATCGCCGACCTGGCCGACCGCACCCGCAACAACAAGATCGGGCCGGACGAGATCGGTGGCGGCACCTTCACGCTGACCAACACGGGCAGCCGGGGCGCGCTGTTCGACACGCCGATCATCAACCAGCCGCAGGTCGGCATCCTCGGTCTCGGCGCGGTCGTCAAGCGCCCGGTGATCGTGAACGACCCCGACCTGGGCGAGATCATCGTGCCGCGCTCGATGGTCTACCTGGCGCTCTCCTACGACCACCGGATCGTGGACGGCGCCGACGCGGCCCGCTTCCTCGGCACGCTCAAGGAGCGTCTGGAGGCCGGGCACTTCGAGGCTGACCTGGGCCTGTAGGTGTCATAGGGCCGGGGGGTGCGCCGTTGCGGCGTACCCCCCGGTTTTGTTTTGGATCGTGCGATTCTCGGGAAAGAGTCAGCTCATGCGTATCGTCATGGCCGGGGCGTCCGGATTTCTGGGCACGCGGCTCGCCGACCGGCTGCGGCTCAGCGGCCACGACATCGTCCGGCTGGTCCGTCGGCCCGCCGAGCGGCCCGACGAGGCCACCTGGGACCCCGCGCAGGGGCGTCTCGACGTGGCGACGCTGGCCGGCGCCGACGCGGTGATCAACCTCTCCGGGGCGAACGTCGGGGACCGTCGCTGGACGGCCGCCTACAAGCGGGTGCTGCGGTCCAGCCGGATCGACACCACCGACACCCTGGCCCGGGCGATCAGCAAGCTGCCCGACGGCGACCGGCCGCGCACGCTGCTGCAGAGTTCCGGCGTGGGGTGGTATGGCGAGACCGGCGACCAGCCGGTGACCGAGGAGGCCCCGGCGGGGAACACCTTCCTGGCCGACCTGTGCCGGGTGTGGGAGGCCGCGGCCCGTCCCGCTGAGGACGCCGGTGCCCGGGTGGTGATCCTGCGCACGGCGCCGACGATCGACGCCGGCGGCTCGCTGATCAAGCCGCTGCTGCTGCCGTTCAAGCTGGGCGCGGGCGCGCGGATCGGCGGCGGCCGGCAGTGGATGGCGTGGATCGCGCTGGCCGACTGGCTGGCCGCGGCCGAGTTCCTGCTGAGCCGGGACGACATCGCCGGCCCGGTCAACATGGTGTCGCCCAAGCCGGTGACGAACGCCGAGTTCACCCGCGACCTGGGCCGGGTGCTGCGCCGGCCGGCCCTGCTCGCGGTGCCGGGGCCGGTGCTGGACCTGGTGATCGGCGAGCTGGCCGGTGAGGCGCAGCGCAGTCAGCGGATCATGCCCGGAGTGTTGGCCAATGCCGGGTTCGCGTGGGCGTACCCCGATATGGTGGACGCTCTCACCGCGGCACTCCGTCCCGAACCGGCGATGACCGGCTAGGGCTACAGGCTTTCTTGCTAACCTGCGGCTGATGTCCGTCGCCGCCCCCGCCCCCGCCGCGTCCGCCGATCCGCCCGTCGAGCCACCGGAGCCGTCCCGCGCCCGGCGCTGGCGTGCCCATCTGGCCGTCGCTCTGCTCGCTCTCGGCCTCGCCGTCTACGTGACGAACGGGTTGTGGCGTGACCCGTTCGGCAACGGCCTGTCCGACAACCTCGGTGACCAGGCCTTCTTCGAGTGGCTGCTGGGTTACGGCGTCTACACGATCGGGCACGGCTCGGATCCGTTCTTCACTGAGTTGATGAACGTGCCGTGGGGGGTGAACCTGGCGGCGAACACGTCCATCTCGGTCTACACGATCCTGTTCGCCCCGCTGACCTATCTGGCCGGACCTCAGGTCAGTTATGTGACCATCCTCACGTTGAACCTGGCCGGGTCCGCTTTCGCCTGGTATCTGTTTCTGCAGCGTTGGCTGGTCCGCAGCCCGCTCGCGGCCGGGCTGGGCGGCATGTTCTGCGGTTTCGCGCCCGGTTTCATCTCGCACGCCAACGGCCACCTGAACTGGACGGCAGGCTGGGTCGCGCCGCTCGTGGTGTGGCAGGTGCTGCGCCTGCGGCAGCCGGGCCGCTGGTTCCGTAACGGCCTGGTGCTGGGCCTGATGCTCGCCGCGTTCTTCACCATCGCCGCCGAGGGGCTGTTCTACACCGCCCTGGCCAGCGGCATCTTCGTCATCACCTGGGCGCTGTCCGGCCCGGTGCGGGCCGAGGCGAAAGCCGCCGCCGCCACGGTGCTCAAGGCGCTCGGCGTGACCGCCGTCGTCGCCGGAGCCCTCCTCGCCTACCCGCTGTACATGCACTTCTCCGGCCCGCAGACGTTCTCCGGGACGGGGTTCAACCAGCGCTATTTCGCCGAGGACGCGGCCGCCTACCTGTCGTTCCCGAGTCGCTCGCTGGCCGCGCTGTTCGGTCTCGGCTCCACCCTCGGCCCGAACCGGACCGAGGAGACGTCGTTCTTCGGCGTGCCGCTGGTGGTGCTGATCGTGGTGTCACTGGTGATGGTGTGGCGCCGGGCCGAGCCGGGCCGCCGGGCCACCCTGCGGGCGATCATGGTCGTCGGCGGGCTCTTCCTGGTGCTGTCGCTGGGGCCACGGCTCAACTGGATGGACGCGGAGCTGCCCATCCCGCTGCCGTACGCGATCCTCGCCCGCCTGCCGCTCTTCGACGCGGCCCTGCCACTGCGCCTGGCGCTCGTGGTGGCCGCCGTCTTCGGCATCGTGCTGGCCCTGGTCACCCAGGAGTTGCTGGACCAGCGGCGGGTCACGGCGGCCACGCACACCGGCATGACCGCGGCGATCGTGGCGGCGCTGCTGCCGATCTTCCCGCTGCCCGTGCGGCACCAGGAGCGGGCGACCGAGCCGGCCTTCATCTCGCAGGGCACCTGGCAGCGGTACGTGTCGGACAACGGGGTGATCTCCGCCCTGCCGTTCGCGCTGAACGTGACGGCCGACGGGCAGCGGTGGCAGGCGTACACGATGGCCCGTGGTGGCCCGCAGTTCCGCATCCCCGGCGGTTACTTCCTCGGCCCGATGACCACCGGCGAGGAGGGCCGCGAGCAGATCGGCCGGATCGGCGCGCCCCCGCTGGCGACCGACTGGCTGTTCACCCGCGCCGCGCTGTACGGCTACGTCACCGAGCTGAGCGAGGCCGACCGGGCCCAGGCGCGCGCCGACTTCGACTACTGGCAGGTGGAGGCGCTCTTCCTGCCCGAGGAGATCACCGGCTCCGACCACATGGTCCTGTTCCGTAACGCGGTGCTGGTGACCGCGACCGATCTGCTCGGCCCACCGGAGAAGGTGGACGATGTTCTGGTGTGGCGCATCCGTCCCGGCGTGGACCCGATCACCCGATGAGTTCGGGGCTGGATAACCTCCGCGACGTGACGATCGCCGCGCCCGCCCCGGAAACGGACCTGACGACCGCGTCCACCGACGACGAACCCGCCGCGCCGGGCCCCCGGAGGCGTGTCCCCTGGCTCGCCCACCTGACCATGGCGCTGGTCTCGCTGTCCGCCGCCGTCTACGTGACCCAGGGCCTGTGGGCGGCCACCGACCGGAACGTGGTGGCCGACAACGTCAGCGACCAGGGCCAGTTCGAGTGGATGCTGTCGTACGGCGTCTACCTGCTGCAGCACCTCAGCAATCCGTTCTTCACCGACCTGCTGAATTCGCCGCAGGGCGTCAACCTGGCGATGAACACGTCGAGCACGTTCTACGCCGTGGTGTTCGCGCCGCTCACCCACTTCGCCGGGCCGCAGGTCACGTTCGCCACCGTCCTGACGCTGAACCTGTCCGGTTCCGCCTTCGTGTGGTACCTGTTCCTGCGCCGCTGGCTGGTCCGCAGCGGGCTCGCGGCGGCGGTCGGCGGCCTGCTCTTCGGGTTCTCCCCCGGCCTGGTCTCGCACGCCAACGGTCACCTCAACTGGACGTCCGGCTGGATGGTCGGGATCGTCGCGTGGTGGGTGCTGAAGCTTCCGGAGCGTGGTCACTGGCTGCGCAACGGCATCGTCCTGGGCCTGCTCTGCACCATGGGCTTCTCGGTCGCCGCCGAGGCGCTGTTCTTCGCCGCCCAGGCCAGTGGCCTCTTCCTGCTCGTCTGGCTGCTGTCACGGCGGGGGCTGCGGGAGGCGAGGACCGCGATCGGCCCGGTGCTGGCATCGCTGGGCGTGACCGCGGTGGTCGCCGGCTCGCTGCTGGCGTGGCCGCTGTACATGCACTTCAACGGTCCGCTCAAGTTCTCCGGCACCGGCTTCAAGATGCGGTACTACTCCGAGGACCTCATCTCCTATGTGGCGTTCCCGCTGCGGTCGATGGCCGGCGCCCTCGGCTGGGGCGCCGACCTGGCACCGAACCCGACCGAGGCCACCTCGTTCCTGGGCGCCCCACTGGTCATCCTGTTCCTCGTGGCGCTGGGCCTGCTGTGGAAGCGGTCGTCGCCGGAGCGCCGGATCACACTGCGCGCACTGGCCGTCGTCGCGCTGGTCTTCTTCCTGCTCTCGCTCGGCCCGCGGCTGCGGTTGCTGGGTGACGAGCACCACGACATCCCGCTGTTGTACGCGCTGCTCACCGATGTCCCCCTGTTCGACTCGGCGCTGCCGGTCCGCTACACGCTGGTCGTGGTCGTGATCTTCGCGCTGGTCATCGCGATGCTGGCGGACGAGGTGGTGCGCCGCCGGGAGAGCCTGATCCGCAGCCGGATCGGGCGGATCGCCTTCGGTGTGGCGATCGTCGCGGCGCTCGCCCCGATCGCCCCGCTGCCGCTGCGCACCCTGCAACGGTCGGCCGAGCCGGTCTTCATCTCCAGCGGCCACTGGCGTGACTACGTCTCCGACGGCGGGGTGATGACCTCGCTGCCGCTCTCCATCGACGTGGCGGTCGACAGCATGCGCTGGCAGGCGTACACGATGGCGCGCGGCGGCGACAAGCAGTTCCGTATCCCGGCCGGCTATTTCCTCGGCCCGCAGGACTACGCGGAGACCGGCCGGCACCTGGTGGGCCGGGTCGGCGCGCCGGACCGGGCGACCGACAAGCTGTTCTACCGGGCCGCCCGGTGGGGTCAGATGCCGAGTCTGACGAACCTCGACCGGGCCCAGGCGCGGGTCGACTTCGTCTACTGGAAACTCGAGGCGATCTTCCTGCCCGCGGAGCTGACCGGCCCTCGGGGCAACCTCAACCGGGACGCCCTGGTGAACGTCACCACCGATCTGCTGGGTGAGCCGGAACAGGTGGACGACGTGCTGGTGTGGCGCATCCGTCCCGGAGTGGATCCGGTCGACCAGTGGGAAGAGGATTAGGCTTGCGGCCGTGACCTCTTCCACCTTGACCGTCCTGCGTCCCGGCCTGGTCGACTACCTGGAGGCCTGGGAGGAGCAGAAGCGACTCCACGAGGGCGTGGTCGCCGGCACCCAGCCGGACACGGTGCTCCTGCTGGAGCACCCGAGCGTCTTCACCGCCGGCAAGCGCACCGAGCCGGCCGACCGCCCGTTCGACGGCACCCCGGTCGTCGACGTCGACCGCGGCGGCCGGATCACGTGGCACGGGCCGGGCCAGATCGTCGGCTACCCCATCCTCAAGCTGCCCGAGCCGGTCGACGTGGTCGCCTACGTCCGGCGGACCGAGCAGATGCTGATCGACATCTGTGCCGAGTTCGGCGTGGTCGCCGAGCGCGTCGAGGGCCGCAGCGGCGCCTGGGTCCGCGCGACCGACGGCGGGCTCGACCGCAAGATCGCCCAGATCGGCATCCGGGTGTCGCGCGGCGTCACGCTGCACGGCTTCGCGCTCAACTGCGACTGCGACCTGTCCCACTTCAACCTGTTCATCCCGTGCGGCATCCGCGACGCCGGCGTCACCTCGCTCAGCGCCGAGGTCGGCCGCCCGGTCACGGTCGCCGAGGTCCTGCCGGTCGTCGAGCGCCACCTCGCCACCCTGCTCTGATGGCCCTCTACCGCAACCCGCGCGACAAACGGGTCTTCATTCCCCGGCCCAACGGCAGCGTGGTGCTCAATTTCGGTCACCCGATCGCCTGGGCCATCCTGCTGTGCACGACGGTGATCCCCTTCGTGATCGTCACGGTGGTCACCGTCGCGGTCTTCCTCTAGACATTTTCCGGTACGGCCACGCTGAGTCCCGGGCTACCCCGCGCTGCGGTCCGTGGTCCGGGCCGCAGCGCGGGTTCCGGGCCGGATGCGGTGGTCGCCGTCAGATCACCAGCCGTCGCCCGGACCTGTGATCGCGACCGCTTCCGGTGTCTCATCGACGGCTCGCGCTCTGACGGTGACCGTCGCATTCAGCCCGGCGGTCGCTCGTCGGCCGGGAGCGGGCAGCCCCGTCGCGGTGTAGGCCCGTGACCCGCCGTGGCCGTACGATCAGAAAAGTCTCCACACCTTGACCTGACCGCCGGCCTGTTGGCACGCGAGGTGTTCGCCGTTGCGGCGGCAGCCGCTCGGTGTGGCGCCGGGGAGACGCCCGCGGACCTGCCCGGTCGCCCACTCGACCACGCTGAGTCCGTCACCGTCGGGACGGATCAGCAGGTCACCGACGGGCAGACCGTGCCCGAGGTCCCGCCGGTCGGCGCCGGTGCCCGGGTCGATCAGCACGGCGCGGCCGTCGGCGGTCCGGACGATCCCGTCCTCGCCGCCGATCCAGTCGGTGTTGGCCCAGACCACGTGCCCATCGACCGGATCAATCGCGGACAGGCCGGGCCCGCCGGAGACGCAGACGAGGGTTCCGCACGGCACCGCCGCCCGGGGCAGGAGCACCGGGACGGTCCACCTCGCGTCGACGCCGACCATCGTCACCGTGTCGTCCCCGAGCAGATAGGCCCGGCCGCCGATCACCCGGACTACCGGGGTCCCGCCGGCCGCGACGGCCTGGTCGGTGTAGTGGTCCGTCCGGCCGTCGCGCAGGTCGAGAGCGTAGACGGCGGAATCGGTCACGATCAGCAGATGGCCGCCGGTGGCCGCGACCGCGTGCGGCGGGTCCGGCAGATCGCGGCTCCAGACGGTCCGGTCCGTCGCCGGGTCGTGGAACGCCAGGATCCCGGTCGCGCCGTCCCAGAGGGCGATCCGGTCGCCGGCCATCCGGGCCACCGAGTACGTCCGGGGGTCGACCCGATCCTCGCCGGTCCGGACGTCGAGGATCCGGGTGTCGTCGTTTCCGGACACGACGAGCGCCGGCCCGACCTCGGTGAGCGCCGGGATCCCGGCGAACCAGTCGAGATCCCGCTGCCAGAGGGCCTTCCCGGAGTCGAGCGACCAGGCGACGACGTCCATCCGGCCGCCCGTCCGGGCCTGGGTGCTGTACAGCGTCGTGCCGGTGAGCAGCCACGTCCCGGACGGGCCGGCGGTCGCGGCTACCTCGATCAGGTTCCGCACCCCGGGCACCGGCGCGGACGGCCCGAGCAGGAACGCCAGCAGGACGACCAGCACCGCCGGCAACACACGTGTCGACGGCGGTGCCGGACGGGCCGGTGGGGCGACCTGGTCGAGATCGATCATCACTACGGCATTGTGCTGCCTACGGCGCGATCCGGTTGAGGTCGCGGGGGAAGGCCGTCGTCTCCCGGACGTTCGCGATCCCGGTCAGCCGGGCCACGAACCGCTCCAGGCCGATCGCCCAGCCACCGTGCGGCGGCATGCCGAAACGGAATCCGTCGAGATAGCCGGCGTACGGTTCGAGCGGCTCACCCCGCCGGGTGAGGGCTTCGACGTAGTCCTCGTACCGGTGCAGCCGCTGCCCGCCGGTGACGATCTCCAGCCCACGGAAGAGCAGGTCGAACCCGTTGGACCAGGTCGGGTCGGCCGGGTCCGGATGGGTGTAGAACGGCCGTTTCCGCATCGGGTAGCCGGTCACGAACACGAACTCCGAACCGTGCTCCCGCAGCGCCCACTCCCCCAGCGCCCGCTCGTGCGCCGGGGCGAGGTCGGGTTCGTCCTCCGGCGCCCCGGCGATCCGCAGCGCCTCACTGAAGTGCACCGCCGGAATCTCGTCAGGCGCTTCGACCGCGGTGCCGATCTCGCCGAGCATCCCCTTGATCGTCAGCGTCAGCGCGGCCATCACGTCCCGGTGGTCGGCGATGAAACCCATCTCCGCGTCCAGCGACGTGTACTGCGCCAGATGCCGCGCGGTGTCACTCGGCTCGGCCCGGAACACCGGCCCCACCTCGTAGACCCGCTCGAACACGCCGACCATCAACTGCTTGAAGAACTGCGGCGACTGCGCCAGATAGCCCGGCCGCCCGAAATAGTCGATCTTGAACACGTTCGCCCCGGACTCGGTCGCCGACTCGACGATCTTCGGGGTGTGGATCTCGACGAACCGCTGCGCCTCCAGCGCCTCCCGGAACCCCTTCGTCGCGGCGGCCGCGACCCGCAGGCCCGCCGCCCGGCTCGGATGCCGGAGAGCAAGAGCAGCGTGGTCCAGCTGGGCCGGAAGCCCGGCGTTCAGCGCGGGTCGATGCATTTCAAACGGCAGGGGTACGGCCACCCGGCTCAGTTCGTGGATGGACGGAGACGTCAGCTCCACTCCGTATGGCGCCTGCTCGTTGGCGGAGACCACGGCCGTCACCTCGACGACGCTCTCCTCGGTGAGCCGCTCCAGCTGTTCGCGGGTCTCCGGTTCGGTGACGACCACCTGACTGAACCCGCCGGCGTCCCGGACGACCAGGAACGCGACCGACTTGAGCAGCCGGCGGCGATGGATCCACCCGGCGACGGTGACTTCCCGGCCCGGTTCCTGCCCGGCCAGTTCGGTGGAGAGGATGCGTTGCATGGCGGTGACCTCCTCTGGTGACTGCAACGCGGCCCCAGGGAGGTGCGGGCGAGCGGGATCCTCGCGGTACCACCGCACCTTCGCGCCCGTCATTCACGGGCGCCTCTTTGTCGTGCTGCGGCTCCGGGGTGTCTTCACGCTCCGGCGCACGGGCCACCCCTCACAGCTACCGGGTGGCTCTCTCGGCCGGCGGATCGAAGCGTTACTCGGTCCCATCATCGCCGTGCCGGGAACGCTAACAGTCACCGATGCGGCATTCTCCTGAATTATGGGTGACCGCCCTCACACGAATGGTCACGTGAGCCTCGTCGCCCCTGCGCTGTGCCCGGCCTGTGCGGGCGTATCTTCGGGGTGTGACTATTGCTCCCGAGGGCCGCCGCATGCTGCGCATCGAAGCGCGCAACGCCGAGACTCCCATCGAGCGGAAACCCCCGTGGATCAAGGTCAAGGCCAAGATGGGCCCTGAGTACACCGAGATGCGCGGCCGCGTCCAGAAAGAGGGCCTGCACACGGTCTGCCAGGAGGCCGGCTGCCCCAACATCTACGAGTGCTGGGAAGACCGCGAGGCCACCTTCCTCATCGGCGGTGACCAGTGCACCCGCCGCTGCGACTTCTGCCAGATCGACACCGGCAAGCCGGCCGAGTTCGACGCCGACGAGCCGCGCCGCGTCGGCGAGTCCGTCGCCACGATGGGCCTGCGTTACGCCACGGTCACCGGTGTCGCCCGCGACGACCTGCCCGACGGCGGCGCCTGGCTCTACGCGGAGACGGTCCGCCAGATCCACAAGCTGATGCCCGGTTGCGGCGTCGAGCTGCTGATCCCCGACTTCAACGCCGACCCGGCCCAGCTGGCCGAGGTCTTCGGCGCCACACCCGAGGTGCTGGCCCACAACCTGGAGACGGTGCCGCGCATCTTCAAGCGCATCCGCCCCGGTTTCCGCTACGAGCGCTCCCTCGACGTGATCACCCAGGCCCGCGCCGCCGGCCTCGTCACCAAGAGCAACCTGATCCTCGGCATGGGCGAGACCCGCGACGAGGTGTCCTCGGCACTCCGCGACCTGCACGGCGCCGGCTGCGAGCTGATCACCATCACTCAGTATCTGCGTCCCACCCCACGGCACCACCCGGTCGAGCGCTGGGTGAAGCCGGAGGAGTTCGTCGAGCTCCGCGAGGAGGCCGAGCAGATCGGTTTCGCCGGCGTGATGAGCGGCCCGCTGGTCCGCTCGTCCTACCGCGCGGGCCGCCTCTACAAGCAGGCCCTCGAAGCCCGCGGCTGACGCCCCATCCCGGGCGCCCTTTCCACGGCGCCCGGGCCCCTCCCCACACAGCCAGTCTGCCCCCAGCCGCCGCCTTAGTCCTGGCCGCTCCAAACCCCTGGCCACCCTGCACCTCGGCTGCCCTGCACCTCGGCCGCCCTGTACCCGGCTGCCCTGCATCTCGGCCTCCCGGGCCCGGCCACTCTGCAGCCCCGACCGCTCTGCACCCGGCCACCCCCCATACCTGGCCACTCTGCACCCAGCCACCCCACACCCGGCCCGCTCCGCACCCCGCCCACCCTGCACCTCGGCCGCCCCAGGCCCGGCCACCCCAAGCCTGGCCACTCTGCACCCAGCCACCCCACACCCGGCCCGCTCCGCACCCCGGCCACCCTGTACCTCGGCTGCCCCGGGCTCGGCCACTCTGAATTCGGCTACACGGCACCCTCGGCTTCGGAACCTTCGCGGGAAAGCGCGAGCCCCACACCGAAATCGGCGTGGGGCTCGTGGCAAGCGGTCTGGCGCAAACTATTTCTTCTTCTTAGCGGCTTTCTTATCCTTTTTACCCTTTTTGCCATTCTTGCTGTCCTTGCCGCCCTGCTCTGAGCCCCACCGGGACTCAGCAACCTCAGGAACCAGCACAGGCGAAAGAAGCTTCAGGAAGATCATGGCGAGCGGAGCCAGCCAGGCCCACCACGGCACCAGTGAGTCCGGCCCCATCAGCATGCCGACGACGTCATAACTCACCTCGACTGCGGTATCCATCATCTGCCTCCGGGGGACGAAATGCTCAGGTCAGGCAAGACGCCCTCCTGTGCTTCGGCCCCCAATATCGGACCCCCACCGCCCGCCATTAGCGTTTCCACCCACCACCAACCGCCGCCAGTTCCACCCCACGAAGATCCCCCACCGAACACCGCTCCCCACCCTCAACAACCCCGACCCCCACCACCAAACCGGGCGCCCAGCAACGCACCCACCAGCACAAACGCACCTGCACCGCCTCCCCCGGGCCGATAACCACACCCAGACCGATCTCTGGGTGCTCACACCGCCACCCGAGGGCTACAACCGCACCCAAACAACAACAGGGCACCCCCACCGCCACCCGAAGGCCGATAATCGCGCCCGAATCCGCCACCGGGCGCCCACACCGCCACCCCAGGACTACAACCGCACCCAAACAACAACAGGGCACCCCCACCGCCACCCGAAGGCCGGTGATCGCGCCCAGGCAGACGTCCGGGTGCTCGCAACGCCGTCCCACAGCGGTGACCATGCCCTGGTAAGCGACCTGGCCTCGCACTCGCCGCACCTTGGATGGTGGGCGTACAGCACGAGCAGCCGGGCGCCGTGCCAGCCTCCGGCCCCTGGCGCGAAGGGTGGTGCCTGCCGCGAAGGGTGGTGCCTGCCGCGAAGGGTGGTGCCTGCCGCGAAGGGTGGTGCCTGCCGCGAAGGGTGGTTCGTAGTTCGCAAACTCTGGTGAGAAGGCTGCCATGGTCATCGCGCGGAATCCCGCCCATGGCCGCTCAGCTGTTCAGACGACGTCTCGGTGGGTCCCGTGCAGAACCCTCGCCGATGGAATCGGGGCGCCAGAAGCGATCCCTCGTTGCGTACCACGCATGAAACTGACGCACGACCCGCCATATCCAGGCGTCATCGACAAACGTAAAGCAGCGCGGGCGAGACTGTGGAACGCATCGTGGGTGAGAACGCGCGACGACGAACGGCGAGGTCAGGAGTCGAGTAACCGAATCGGTGGGCGCCAGCAGAGTCAGGCGTCGAGGCGGTGAACGATGCGCGGGGTCAGGCGTCGAGGCGGTGAACGATGCGCGGGGTCAGGCGTCGAGGTAGCCGAGTCGGTGGGCGACGGCTGCGGCCTCGACCCGGTTGGTCACCTCCAGTTTGGCGATGATCCGGGAGACGTGGACGCTCGCCGTCTTCGGGGAGATGAACAGGCGCTCGGCGATACGGCCGTTGCTGTGGCCCTCGGCTACCAGGAGGAGTACCTCGCGTTCACGGGCTGTCAGCAGGTCGGTGGCGGCGGTGGGGGCTGCGAACTTACGGATGCCCAGGCGGCGGGACAAGACATCGGCAGCCTCGCACAGTGGGCGGGCCCCGAGAGCATTGGCCAGGGCCGCAGCTTCGGTGAGGGCCGTGGTGGCGGCGGGACGGTCGGCCGCGGACGCCTCGGCCAAGGCTAGGAGGGCACCGGCCAGCTGGAAGGGCTGTCCGTCTTCTCGCCACGCCTCGACCGCTGCCTGCCAGCGCTCGGCACCGCCGTCCAGGATGGCCGCTAGCTGTGCGGCGTAGGCGCGCTCGGCGGGATAGCGCTGTGGCAGGAGTGCGGCGAACGCCCGGATCGCACCTTCCAGACCGCTCGCTGTTGCCCCAGACCCGGCGGTATGCAGAGCCAAGGCCTGACGGGCTGCCGCAGCCTGCGACCGAAGAGCAGACGAGGACTGGAGGATTGCGGCATCGGACCGCGACGGCTCGGGCCCCGCCGCGGACAAGGGCTGAAGGTTGGTGGCAGGCCCAGCCTCGGGGTCCGCAGCGGACGAAACGGCAGGCGAAGAGCCGGCGGCACCGCCGGGCGATGAGACAGCGGCGGGTGAAGGGGTGACGTCAGGCGAAGAGATAACGGTCGAGGCCGAGATGACCGCGGACGCGGGAACGACGCCGGACGCGGAGGTGGCGGCAGTCGCGGAGGCTGCGGGCTCCGAAGTCGCGGCGGGCGCGGAGGTGGCAGGCGCGAAGGACTCGGACGGGGCAACGAGTGAGGGCCCGGAACTGGCAACGAGCGAAGACTCGGAAGTAGCGACGAACGAAGACTCGGAAGTGGCAACGAGCGAAGACTCGGAAGTAGCGACGAACGAAGACTCGGAAGCGGCGACGAACGAAGACTCGGAAGCGGCGACGAGCGAAGACTCGAGGGTGGCGGCGAGTGGGGGTGGGAGGGTTCGGGCTGCGGCGGTCAGGACTGGCCAGCTGTAGCGGGGGCGGTCGATGAGGGACTCGTCGTGGAGGGCGGCTGTCGCTGCGGCTCGGGCGGAAGGTAGGTCGCCTGTGGTGAGGGCGGCGACGATGCGCAGTTCCAGGAGGGAGATGCGGGCCTCCTGGGTCAGGAACGGCTTGGCCAGGAATGTCAGCGCCTGCGTGACGACGGGGGCGGCGCCGTCGTGGGCTCGGGCCAGGCGTAGGCGTGCGCGGAGGCGCAAGCCGGGGAGCGCCAGGGTGCCGGGTGGGTCGTGTCGGGCCGCCTGGGCCAGGAGGATGTCGGCCTCGTCCCAGCGGCCCAGGGCCATCAAGGCCTCGGCGTGGTTGGCCAGCAGGTAGACGCCTGTGGTGCGGCTGACTCCGACGCGGTCGGCCAACGGGACGCCCTCGGCGGCTGCCTCGGCGGAGGCCGTGTAGTCGCCCAGCTCGAACAGGGCGTCGGAGAGGTTGACCAAGGCGGCTGCCAGGTTGGGGACGTCGCCTGAGGCTCGGCTGCGGTCGACGGAACGGCGCATGGCGGGGACGCTGCCGGCAGCGGGGAGACGGCCGCTGCACACCTTGCTGTAGGTGATCTCGGCCGCGACCTGGGCGGCCTCGTCGCCCAGGTCGGCGGCGGCGGTGAGCACCATCTGGGCGATCCGGTCGGCGTCGGGATCGTCGACGGCGGAGAGGACGTAGACGACGTCACTGAACAGCTTGAGCCAGGTGTGGTCGCGGGGCACACCGGTGAGCAGGCGGTAGGCCTCGCGGGCCTCGGCGGCGCCGTCGCTCTTGCCGGCGTTGCGCAGCAGCTTGGCCCGGCGGATCAGCAGGCGGGCGGCGCGGACCGGCTGGGCCTCGAAGTCCAGGTCGGCGAGGGTGACCCGGGTCAGGGTGAGGGCGCGCATGTGATCACCGGAGTCGATGGCGGCGAGTGCCGCCTCCTCCAGCAGGTCGAGATGCCCGGCGCCGACCAGGGCCGCCGGGTCGGGCACCAGGTCCCATAGCTCGAGCATGCGGTCGAGGAGGCGGGCCCGCTCGGCGAACGCGTAACGACAGCCGGCCGCGTCGGCGGCTCGGTGCGCGGCGACCAGGGCGCGGGCGTGGTCGCGGGCGGAGAACCAGTGGTGGGCGATCTCGGCGGGGGCCCGGTCGGCCTCGACCAGGTGCGGCTCGGACTCGATGGCCTGCGCGTAGCGGGCATGCAACCGGGCCCGCTCGCCGGGCAACAGATCGTCGTGGACCGCCTCACGAACCAGGGCATGCCGGAATTCGTAGCCTCCATCCGGATCGGTGACGATGAGCTGGGCGGCGACAGCGGCCCGCAGCGCGGACTCCAGCTTCATCTCGTCGAAGCCGAAGGAGACGGCGTCGAAGGAGGCAGCGCCGAAGGGTGGCGCGGCGAAGGGTGGCGCGGCGAAGGAGGAGACGGCAGGGCCAGCACCGAAGGAAGGGCTCGTGGAAGGGCTGCTGGAAGGGGCATCGGAGGAGGAAGTAGCGGAGGAGGCGGAGGAAGAGGAGGAGCCGCCGCCGCCGAAGGAAGGGTCGGCGGAGGAGACGGAAGAACCCGCGCCGAAGGAAGCGGCCGCGGAACCGCCGCCGAAGGAAGAACCGGCGGCGGAAACCGCGGACCCACCACCGAAGGAAGAACCGCCGGAGGAAACCGCGGACCCACCACCGAAGGAAGAACCGCCGGAGGAAACCGCGGACCCACCACCGAAGGAAGAACCGCCGGCGGAAACCGCGGACCCACCACCGAAGGAAGAACCGCCGGAGGAAACCGCGGACCCACCACCGAAGGAAGAACCGCCGGCGGAAACCGCGGACCCACCACCGAAGGAAGGGCCGGCGGCAGAGTCCGCGGAGCGGAAGTCGCCGGAGAGGACCCGGATGAGCAGCTCGTGACCGAAACGGATGCCGCCGACCGCGGCGACCCGCAGCACCCGCTGGGTCGCGTCGGGCAGTTGGTCGACGCGGGAGAGCAGCAGGTCGCGCAGGGTGTCGGGGATGTCGCCGCAACGCGGGTCGGCGGAGGTGGCGAACTGCTCGATGAAGAACGGGATGCCCTGGGCGCGGCGGCTGATCGCGTCGACGGTCGGCGGGTCGGGCTCGGCGCCGAGCAGGTGGCCGAGGAGCTCGGCGGTGCCGTCGCGGTCGAGACGGTCCAGGTCGTGGCGCTGCACGCCGCGGGCCCGCTCCAGCTCGGCCAGGAACGGCCGCAGCGGGTGGCCGCGGTGCAGCTCGTCGGTGCGGTAGGTGGCGATCAGCAGCAGCCTGGGCACACGCGCGGAGCGGACCAGGAAGGCGATCAGGTCGCGGGTGGACCGGTCGGCCCAGTGCAGGTCCTCGATGACCAGGACGACCGGGCGCTCCTCGCCGAGCCGGGCGAAGAGTGCCCCGACCAGCTCGAACAGGTGACCCCGGCGGGCCTCACCGGGCTCCGGTGCCGGGCCCAGCTCGGGCAGCAGCCGGGCGAATTCGGCCTCCCGCCCGGCGAGCACGGCCCGGCCCTCGCGGCGGCACAGCTCACGGAGCGCGGCGGCGAACGGGGCGAACGGCAGGCCCTCCTCGCCCAGCTCCAGGCACTGGCCGAGGAGGACGCGGGCGTCGAGCGGGCGGCAGAACTCCTCGACGAGACGGGTCTTGCCGACGCCGGCCTCACCGCCGATCAGGACGGCGGTCGGCTCGTCGCCGTGGGCCCGCACGAGGGCCTCACGCAGCACGGCCAGGTCGGGATCGCGCCCGACCAGGACCGTGCTGTGCACGCTCACCGTCATGAGGTCGAGCATGCCACGCGTGTACGACAGGTTTTCCGCTCCGATCATGATGTGAGAGGCCGGCGCCGGAGACGGCGTGGCCACCTTCGTCGGGCGCGACGGTGGTCCGAGGCGTCCCGGAGCATGTCGTCGATGCGGTAACGGGCCAGCTGGAGGTGGGTGCCGGGGTCGCTGAGCGGAATCATGAGAGGGACTCTTCGCCCGAAGGCGGCACCCGGGCATGGGGACGCCGCCTCATCTCTCCCGGCGGCCCCTCCTTACTCAGGGCTCGTGAGGTCCCCGGGACGCCGTAAGGTACCTGAGCCCCATTACACTTCCGGGCATGGCAAAACCCCAGGAGAAGGTGCGGTTCGGCGAGCGCCTGAAGCAGATCGGCCAGGTGTTCGCGTTCACCGCCAAGCAGGACAAGTGGTTCGTCCCGCTGGTCATCGGCGCGGTGGCGATCCCGCTCGCGATCACCGTGACGATCGTGCTCCTGACGGGTGGCTGGCTGTGGATCCCGGTCGGCATCCTGTTCACGCTGCTGGCCGTGCTGATCGTGCTCAATCTGCGGTCCAACACGGCGATGATGAACGGGATGGAGGGGCAGCCCGGCGCCGCCGCCTCGCTGATGGAGAACATGCGCGGCGACTGGCGGGTCCGCCCGGCGGCGAGTTCCACCACGCAGTTCGACATGGTGCACGTGGTGATCGGCAAGCCCGGTGTGATCCTCCTCGCCGAGGGTGACCCGCAGCGTGTCCGCAACCTGCTCAGCCAGGAGAAGAAGCGGCTGGTCAAGGTGATCGGCAACGCCCCGATCTACGACTACGTGATCGGCTCCGACGAGGGTCAGCTGTCGATCCGCAAGCTGCGTTCGACGATGCTGCGCCTGCCGCGCAACCTCACCGGCAAGGATGTCAACGCGCTGGACAAGCGGCTCGGCGCGCTGATGGCGCGGCCTCAGATGCCCAAAGGCGCGATCCCCAAGAACATGCGGCCGAGCAAGGGCGCGTTCCGGCAGCAGCGCCCTCGCTGACCTAGGGGGTACGGGGTGAGCAGCCCCGAAACGACGGCAGTCCGTCCCGAGTACCGGGGCAGGCTGCCGTTGTCATGTCGAGGCGTGCATGTGTGGCCGTATCCCGCAAAGGTCTTCCCTCCGGAGAGACAAGGACCTCCATGATCGGTCCGGAGCGATAGCCTCGGGTCTACGCCTCTGTCCGGCGGTCCACGCCGGACAGTGACGCCGACCTGCACCCTGGGCACGAAGGAGTTCCGCTCGTGGTCAGCACCCTGGCGGTTCCGGGCACCTATCCGACTCTGCGTGACGCTCTCGAGGTGGCTCCCGACGGGGCCGTCATCACGCTGGATCCGGGCACCTACCGGGAGCGTGTCGATCTGGTGGGCCGGCGTCTGACGTTGCGGGCGTCGGGTGATCCGGGGTCGGCGGTCGTGGACGCGTCCGGTCTGGACGGTCCGGCGCTGGCGGTGGCCTCCGGTGACGTCGAGGTGGACGGGCTGGCTCTGGTGTCGGACGACTATCCGGCGGTGGCGGCCGGCGGCGGCCGGGTGCGGTTGCGGCGGTGTGAGCTGTCGGCGGGTTACGGCGCCGGTCTGCAGGCCGACGGTGGTGCGACGGTCGACGCCGCCGAGGTCCGGGTGGTCTCGGGGCAGCACGGTCTGGTCTTCTCCGACGCGGGCGGCACCGTCGACTCGTGTGAGGTCCGCGGTGTCTCGGACGACGGGGTGATCGTGCGGCTGGGCGCCGATCCGGTGATCCGTGGCTCCCGGATCACCGACTGCGGTCACCGCGGTGTCTACGTCTATCAGTCGGGGCGGCCGCTGATCGAGCGCTGTGACGTCTCCGGCACCGGTGACGCGGGCATCGTGGCAGCTCACGGGAGTTCGCCGCGGATCGTCGAGACCTGGGTGCATCAGACGGCCGGGCCGGGGATCGTGGTGGGACCCGGCTGCACGGCCGTGGTGGAGCGGTGCCGGGTGGAGGAGACCGCGGGCCCGCCGGTGCGGGTCGATCCCCGCGCCGAGGCGACGGTGACGCTGAGCGACGGCGGCGGGCTGCCGCAGGCGGGCCTGCTGGCGGCCGGCGCGGCGCAGGATGCCGCCGAGGTGGAGCGGCTGCTCACCGAGCTCGACTCGATGATCGGGCTGGCCGGGGTGAAGGAGGAGGTCCGGGCGCTGATCGACGAGATCCAGGTGAACGAGTGGCGGCGCGGTGCGGGCCTGTCGGTCGGCGCGGTGAGCCATCACCTGATCTTCACGGGCGCCCCCGGGACGGGGAAGACGACTGTCGCCCGCATCTACGGACAGTTGCTGAAGGCGCTGGGTGTGCTGCCGAACGGGCAGTTCCGTGAGGTGTCCCGCCGTGATCTGGTCGGGCAGTACATCGGGCACACCGCGGAGAAGACGACGTCGGTGTTCGAGGCGGCGATGGGTGGGGTTCTGTTCATCGACGAGGCGTACACGCTGGCCCGGGCCGGTGGGGCGGCCGCCGACTTCGGCCAGGAGGCGATCGACACGCTGGTGAAGCTGATGGAGGACCACCGCGACCAGGTGGCGGTGATCGTCGCCGGCTACACCCGGGAGATGTCCGACTTCCTGGACGCCAACTCGGGTCTGGCCTCCCGGTTCGCCAAGACCATGGAGTTCGAGAATTACGGTCCCGACGAGCTGGTGCGGATCGCCGACCGGATCGCCCGGCACGACGACTACGTGTTCGCCGACGGGCTGCCGGAGGCGCTGTGGGAGCACTTCGGACAGCTGGAGCGGGACCGTAACTTCGGCAACGCGCGGGAGGCCCGCAAGCTGCTGGAGGGCATGCGCAAGGCCCAGTCGGGCCGGTTGCGGGCGATGGGGCGGATGCCCAGCCGCGACGACCTCCGGACACTGATGCTCGCCGATCTGCGGGTGGCCACACGCTGAGAGACAGGGGGTGAGACGTGCATCGTGGTGAAGGAACGACCTATCGGGCGGCCCCGCCGCCGGCGGTCGCGGTCCGTGCGGTGCCCCGGCGCGGGCATCTCGGGTCGCTGAGCCTCGCGCAGATCCTCGTCGCCGAGGCGGTGGTGCTGGCGCTCGCCGCGTCGCTGGCCGCCACCCCGCTGGTGCTCCTGCTCGTCGGCGCGGGCTCCGCGGCGCTGCTGTTCGTCTTCTTCTCCCGGCGGCAGCACCGCTGGTGGCTGGAGCACCGGCAGCTGGCCCGCGACCACCGGCGGCGCCGCGCGGCCCGGATCGATCCCCGGCCCGGCCCGGTGCTGGCGGCGCTGCGCACCGTCGCACCGGGCCTCACCGTCCAGGACGTGACGGCCTCCGACGGTACGGTCGGCGTGGCCCGCGACGAGGCCGGCTGGTTCGGTGTCGTCGTGCTCGACCCGGCCGCCGCGCCGCTCCCGCTGGACTCGCTGCTCGGCGTCCTCTCCGGCACCGGCCAGCCCGGCCTGGTGATGGAGCTGGTCACGCACACGGTGCCGGCGCCGAGCCCGGACGTGCCGGCCGCCTCGCCGTCCGGCGCCTCCTACCGGATGCTGTCCGAGTCGGCCGGGGGTGGCCCGGTCCCGTCGTTCCGCGAGTCGTCGGTCAGTATCCGGGTCGACGCGCAGACGCTGGCCGAGGCGCTGCTCGACCACACCGCCGACCCGGACGCGGCCGCCGCGCTCGTCGCGGGGCTGGCCCGCAAGCTGGTGACCAGCCTGCGGCGGCTCGGCGTGACCGGGCAGCCGCTGGACGCGGAGGGGCTGCTGGCGCTGCTGGCCCGCTCGTGCGACGTGGAGCCGTGGGCGCTCGCCGACGGGCCGGGGGTGGACGAGGCCTGGACCCACTGGCGGTCGGCGCGGCTGGTGCACCGGACGTACTGGCTGCGGACCTGGCCGGCGTCGGCGACCGAGATCGGGTCGCTGTTCGCGTGGGCGTCGACCGCGCCGGCCGCGCAGACGAGTGTGGCGCTCGTCCTGGGGGCGGGCGGCGGCGACGAGGTGCCGGTGCGGGCCTTCATCCGGCTGGCGACCCGGCCCGACGCGGACCTGCGGGCACTGGACCGGGTGCTGGTCGAGGGGGTCCGGCGGGCCGGCGGCGAGCTGCAGGCACTCGACGGGGAGCACGGGCCGGCGGCCTACGCGACAGCGCCGACCGGGGGTGGCGCGGGATGAGCTACCCGATGCCGGTCCCGGAGGAGCGTGCCGTCCAGCAGCAGGCGCCGCCGCAGCCGCGGACGGCACCGTCGCCGCCCGCTGTCGCCCGGGCCGCCGTGCCGATCGCGCGGGCACCGGTCGCCCCCGCGGTCACGTCCGCGCCCCTGGCCACGCCGACCCCGCTGACCCGGCCACCGGACCAGCCGGGTGGGCCGCCCCCGGGGCCGGACGGTGAGCGGCCGCGGGACCGGACCGGGCCGTCGGGGCAGACCAGCCGGCTACGGATCGGCTGGCACACCGTGCCGCGGTCCGGGTTGCGCCGGGTGACGGTCACGCCGTCCTCGTCGGCGGGGCTGTTGCTCGGGCGGGACCAGCGGCAGGCGCCGGTGCCGTTGCGGCTCTTCGCTCCCGAGCCGGTCCGGGTGACGCTGGTCGGCGGGGTGTGGGCGGCCCAGCTGCTGATCTTCCGGGCGTTCTCGGTGGGGGTGCGGGTGGTCGTGGTGACGACCGAGCCACGGGCGTGGGCGGGCTTCGGCGAGCGGTCGACCGGGCAGCCGAACCGGTTGACCGTGATGTCCGGGGAGCCGGCCGGGCCGTACGGCGGGACCGCGCAGACCCCGCTGCTGACCGTCTACGACCTGGGGGTGTCCGGGCCGATGACGAGCCCGCCGCTGGGGCCGTGGCACACCCAGCTGACCGTGCTGCGACAGCTGGACCGGCCGGGGGTGCCGGTGGTGCAGGAGGCCGGGCTGGTGGTGCTCCAGCGGCTCGGCGGGGACGAGGCGACCCTCGCGGCGGCGGCACTGCGACTACGGCCACAGAGCGGGCAGCTGCTCCAGACGATGAACGACGACATGGTGGCGCTGATCGGCGACGGGGACGACCGCTATCTGTTCCTGCACCAGACCGGGATCGAGCAGCAGTACGTGGGACTGCCACGACGGTGACCAGCGGCCACACCCCGGCGGCCGCGTCGCGGCCGGGACCACCGCGGACGTCGCGTCGTGGAGACGGAACACGATCGATGCGGTTGCGGGCGGCCGTCTATTCCGTACCATATCGGCTTTATCGAATTGGCGGTGACCAGGCCAGCTGCACCAGCCGGGCGCCGTGTTTGCGGGTGACCATCCAGGCCCGGCCGGGTGGCAGCGGCTGTGGTTTGAGGTTGCCGAAGAGCGGGCCCTCCTCGCGCTGACCGGACATCATGATCCCGGGCGAGGCCAGCTCCCGGATCCGCCCGATCACCGGGTCGAACAGCGCTCGTCCGGCGCCGCCGATCCGCCGGGTGATCACCAGGTGCAGGCCGATGTCGCGGGCCTGCGGCAGGAATTCCAGCAGCGGTGTCAGCGGGTTCGGGGTGGCCGACGCGATCAGGTCGAAGTCGTCGACCAGCACGTACAGCTCGGGGCCCTTCCACCAGCTGCGGTTGTTGAGCATCTCCGGGGTGACGTCGGGGCCGGGCAGCCGCTCCCGCATCGCCACCGCCACCTGGTTGATCAGGTCGGCGGTGACCTGGTGCGACGTGCCGTAGCCGATGGTCTTCTCCGGTGGGACGCAGCCGAGCAGACTGCGCCGCAGGTCGACGAGGAGGAGCCTGGCCTCGGACGGGCTGTGCGCGGCCGCGATCGACCGGGCCAGGCTGCGCAGGAACGAGCTCTTGCCGCTCTCCACGTCGCCGAAGAGCAGCGCGTGCGGTTCGGCGTCGAAGTCCAGCACGACCGGCTGGAGGTCGGCCTCGGCGATGCCGATCGGCACCAGCCCACCCCGCGCCGGCGGCAGCGCCTCGAACGGCAGCTCGGCCGGCAGCAGCCGGACCGCCGGCGCCGGCGCGGCCGTCCACTGTGCGGCGACGTCGCGGACCAGCTCGGCGACCGCCTCGGCCAGGTCGTCGGTGCGCTGCTCGCGGTCGATACGGGGCAGCGCGGCGAGGAAGTGGAAACCGTCCGGGGTGAGACCGCGGCCGGGCGCGTCCTCCGGCACGTTCACCGCCTCACGCCGGTTGATCACCGAGTCGGCGGCCTCGCCCAGCCGCAGCTCGATCCGGGTGCCGAAGACGTCCCGGATCTGCGGGCGGACGTCCATCCACCGGTTCGTCGCGGCGAGCACGTGGATGCCGAATCCGAGACCACGGTTGGCCAGCTCGTGCACCGTCGTCTCGAGGTCCTCGAACTCGGTGCGCAGCGTCGACCAGCCGTCCACGACCAGGAAGACGTCACCGAACGCGTCCTCGGCGAACCGCCCCTGCGCACGGGCCCGCCGATACGCCGCCGCGCCCTCCACGTTCTCCGCGGCGAACAGCTCCTCCCGGGCCCGCATCAGCCCGTGCAGCTCGGCGATGGTGCGCCGCACCTTGTCCACGTCACGCCGGGTCGCCACCCCGCCGACATGTGGCAGATCGGCCAGCGCACTGACCGGCCCGCCACCGAAGTCGAGCCCGTAGAACTGCGCCTCCCGCGGGGTGTGGGTGAGCGCGAGACTGACCACGAGCGTGCGCAGCAGGTTCGACTTACCCGACTGGGACGCGCCGACGATCATCACGTTGCCGGCCGCACCGGACAGGTCCAGCCACATCGGATCGCGGCGCTGGTCGTACGGCCGGTCGACGATCCCGCCAAGCGCGTGCAGCGACCCGTGCCGGTCCTCGGCGTCGACGGTCAGGCCCCGCTCCGGCACGGTGATCACCGGCGGCAGCATCTGCCCGAGCGTGGACGCCTTGTCCAGCGGCGGCAGCCACACCTCGTGGGCGGGCGCGCCCTTGCCCTCCATCTGCCGGACCAGCACCTCGATCAGGGTGTCCCCGACCGTGGTCTCCTCCGGTCTCTCCGCACCGGCGTCGGGCGGGAGGTCGAGCAGCGGCGCGACGTAGAAGGTGGAGAAGTCACGGATCGGGTTGCCGCCACGGCCACCGGCGCCGGGCAGGTCACCGTTCTGCCGGACCGCCCCGGAGACGTACGCCGCCTTCAGCCGGATGAGCCCGTCGGTGCCGGTCCGCAGATAGCCGTGCCCCGGCGACCGCGGCAGCTCGTAGGCGTCGGGCACCCCGAGCACGGCCCGGCTCTCCATCGACGAGAACGTGCGCAGGCCGATCCGGTACGACAGGTGCGACTCCAGCCCGCGCAGCCGCCCCTCCTCCAGTTTCTGCGAGGCCAGCAGCAGGTGGATGCCGAGCGACCGGCCGACCCGTCCGATCTGGACGAACATGTCGATGAAGTCGGGCCGGGCACTGAGCAGCTCGGAGAACTCGTCGACGATGAAGAGCAGACTGGGCAGCGGGGCCAGCGGCACCCCCGCCGACCGGGCCCGCTCGTAGTCGCGCTGGGACGCGTAGTTGCCGGCCTTGCGCAGCAGCTCCTGCCGGCGGGTCAGCTCGCCCTGGATCGCCCCGAGCATCCGGTCGACCAGGGGCAGCTCGTCCTCCAGGTTGGTGATCATCGCGGCGGTGTGCGGCAGCCGGTCCAGTGAGGCGAACGTGGCGCCGCCCTTGAAGTCGACCAGCAGGAGGTTGAGGATCTCCGGGCTGTGCGTCATGGCCAGCGCCAGCACCAGCGTGCGCAGCAGCTCCGACTTGCCGGAGCCGGTCGCGCCGACGAGCAGGCCGTGCGGGCCCATGCCGTCCTGCGCCGACTCCTTCAGGTCCAGCTCGACCGGGCGGCCGTCGGCACCGACCCCGATCGGCACCCGCAGGCGGTCCCGGTTGGGCCGGCTCGCCCACAGCTCGTTCAGGTCGATCCCGTACGGATCCTCCTGCTCCAGCAGCTCGGCCAGCCCGGTGTCCTGGGAGATGGCCGGCGCGTCGGCCTGCGAGGCGGCGGAGAGCCGCAGCGGTGCCAGCTCCCGGGCCAGCACCTCGGCCTCGGCCGGGCTCAGCACGTCGGCCCGCCCCACCTCGGTCGGACCGTCCATCGTGGTGCCGGTGACCGCACCGTCGGCGGCGATCTCCAGCACCACCGAGCTGTCGTCGAGCAGCCGCGGCGGTGGCACCGACAGGTCGACGATGGTGACACCGGCGACGCCGCCCTCGGTCATCAGGTGGTCGGAGCCGGCCGTCGAACCACCGTCGATGATCACGATGACGTGCGGCCCGCCACCGGGCGCACCCGCCGGGTCGAAACGGGGCCGGTTGACCAGCACGTCGTCGAGCATCGCCTCCAGCGCCGGCACGCTCGGGGCGACCAGGCGCACCGGCCCGACGGCGTCGGTCTTGCCCGGGTGCTGGGTGTGCGGCAGCCATTTCACCCACTCCCACCGGGCCCGCTCGTGGTCCGGCACGCAGACGCCGATACGCAGGTCGTCGGGGGCGTGGAAGGTGACCATCTGGGCCAGCAACGCGCGGGTGAAGTCGTGCGTGTGCCGGTCGGCTCCGCGCACGTAGATGTGCGAGAAGTCGCGCAACGCCACCGACACCGGCAGGTCCGGCACCACCGAGTAGGTGTTGAGGAACCGCCGCAGCGCCATCGTGCACAGTGGCTCCAGCTCGTCGACCGGCCGCGTCTGCGGCGGCACGAGACGGGTCGCCACCTCCTGCGGGCCGACCGCGATCCGGACGACGGTGAAGTCGGCGTCGCCGCGCCGCCGCTCCCACAGCCGGCCGCTGTCGGTGAACGTCCAGAGCGTCTCCGGATCGGGGTTGCGGTAGTAGAGCGCCTCCCGCTGGCGGCGGATCGTGTCGCGGACCTGCGCCCGCAGCTGGGAGAGGTGACGAAGGTACTGCCGGCGGGCCTCGACCATCTCGCGTTTGCCCGGGCCGGAGGTGTTGGTCAGCATCATCGCGAACATGCCGAGGATGGACACCCCATACATCGCGCCGGCCACGTAGGTGATCGGGCCGCCCCGCTGCGCCCCCATCATCAGGCCCATCGCCGCCGCGCCCGCACCCATCGGCAGGATCATCAGCATCCGGCTCCAGCCCTTGCCCTGCGGTGGCGGGATCTCCGGCGGCGGATCGAGCGGGACCTCGCCGGACGGCATCACGGGCGCGGGCCGGCGCGGTGGCCGCTTGATGATCGTTACTGTCACTCTGGGCTCCCCGTCTGTGACGTAGCGACATCATCCTATCCGTGATCGGTGTCCGATCCTGCTACGTTGTCCACTGTGAGCGCACCCGCAGCAAGCGGGCCCTCGCTGGCCCGGGTGACCGTCGCGGCGCCGACCCGCCGTCTCGATCTCGCGCTGCCCGACAACATGCTCGTCGCCGAGTTGCTGCCCCACCTGCTGCGGCATGCCGAGGGCGCGCTGGGCGAGCCGTCCGAGCGTTACGGCGGCTGGGTGTTGCGCCGCGCCACCGGCACCACCCTGGAGCCGGGCCGCAATCTGGCCTCGCAGGGTGTGCGCGACGGCGAGTTGCTCCATCTCGACCCGGCCCGGGAGGACTGGCCCGAGCTGGCGTACGACGACGTCGTCGAGGTGATCGCCGGCGGCTCCCGGCGGGCCGGCCGCACCTGGAGTCCCGCCGCCACCCGGCGCTGCGGCCTGGCCGTCACCGCCGGCGCGCTGCTGCTCGGCCTGGCCGGGCTGGCCGCCACCGGCCCCGGCTGGGTGCTCCCCGGTGTGATCGCGCTGGCCGTCTCGCTGGCGTGCGCGGTGCTCGGCATCCTGCTGTCCCGGGCGTTCAAGGACGCGAACGCGGGCGGTGTGGTCGCGGCGAGCGGCCTGCCGTACGCGTTCTTCGGCGGCGCCTGGCTACTCACCGAGCCGGGCGGCGGTTTCCTCGCGGTCGGCGCGCCCGGCCTGGTCCTCGGCTCGTCGGCGCTGCTGGTGGTCAGTGTGCTCGGTCATGCCGGGGTGGCCGGGCTGACCAGGCTCTTCGTCGCCGGCATCGCGGCCGCCCTGACCGGCCTGATCGCGGCGACGCTGGTGTTCGCCGGGGTGTCCGCCGAGGGCGCGGCCGCGGTGGCGCTGACCACGGCGATCGGGCTGCTCCCGGCCTATCCGGTGCTGGCCGGCTGGCTCGGCCGGCTGCCCTTCCCCGACCTGCCGGCCCGGGCCGAGGAGATCCTCGAGGATCAGCGGATGCCCCGCCGGGCCGACGTGTTCGCCGCGGTGGTGCGGGCGACCGAGGTGCTGACCGGTTTCATCCTGTCGGCGGCGCTGTGCAGCATCGTGGTGATGACGTGGCTGGCACTGTCCGGTCCGGACACGTCGGCGGTGCTCCTGATGATCGCCGCGATCGCCGCGCTGCTGCTGCGGGCGCGCCTGCTGCCCACACCGCAGCAACGGGTGCCGCTGCTCACCGCCGGCCTGCTCGGCCTGACCGGTCTGGGTGTCGGCCCGGTCGTCACCGGCGCCGTCTCCGGGGTGGTCCTGGTCGCCCTGGCCGCGGTCGTCACCGGGGTGGCCCTGCCGTCGGCGCTGATCTACAGCCGCAAGGCGCCGTCGCCCTACCTGGGCCGTGCCGCCGACATCCTCGACATCATCGCGATCATGGCGCTGATCCCGCTGGCCTGCGCGGTCGCCGGGCTCTTCGACACGATCAGGGGCCTGTTCGCCTCGCTCGGCGGGTGATCCACCGATGATCTCGCGCCGCGACCAGCTGCAGTCGTACCAGTTCATGAACCAGCGGGTGATCTCCGCGTTCGTGATGCGGGAGACCGATCCGGCCCAGTCGCCGCTGCGCCGCGGCATCGGCGCCCTGTTCGGCGGCCTGATGGTGGCGGTCCTGGTGGCCGCCGGTTTCGGCATCTACGGCCTGCTCACCCGGACCGGCGCCAACCAGTGGCAGCAGGACGGCTCGGTCGTCGTCGAGCGGGAGAGCGGCGCCAGCTTCGTCTACCTCCGCGGCCGTCTCAACCCGGCCGTCAACTTCACCTCGGCGAAACTGGCGTCCGGCCGCCCCAACCCGCCCGTCTACCGGATCGCCGCGAAATCCCTGGCCGGCACCCCGCGCGGCGTCACGATCGGCATCGCCGGCGCCCCCGCCTCGCTGCCCGACGCGTCCGGCCAGGCCGGCCTCCCGTGGGCGATGTGCGCGGTCCCCGGCGACCGTCCCACGTCGATCCTGCTGGTCGGCGCCCCCGGACCGGCCGGCACACCGCTCGGCGACCGTGCCGCCCTGGTCACCGACGGCACCGCCACCCACCTGATCTGGCAGGGCCGCAAACACCGCATCCCGGAACGCACCACCGTCGTCGCCCTGTTCGGCAACCAGGCGGCCATCCGGATCGGCACCGCCTGGCTCAACGCCCTCCCGTCGGGCGCCGACATCGCCCCGCTCACCGTCCGCGACCTGGGCGATCCGTCGGACGCGGCCCCCGGCTTCGACATCGGCGACATCCTGGTGACCGAAACCGGCAGCGGCCGCCAGTTCAATCTGATCCTCGCCGACGGCCGCGCCCCCATCACCGCCGTGCAGCAGGTGGTCCTCAGCGCCGGCGACGATTTCGGGGAACCCCGCAAGATCGGCGTCAACGACCTCACCGACATCCCCGAGAGCCGCACTCTCGACGCCGGCGACCCTGCCGTCCGCGGCCCCGACCAGGTCCCCCGCCTGGCGGACGTGGCCGGCGACGAGTCCGCGTGCGCGGTCACACGCGACGCCGCGAAACCTCCCGACATCACGGTCGGCGGCCCCGCCACGGCCTACAGCGCCGCCATCCCCACCAGCGGAACCGCCGATCCCGGCCGCCCCCTCGCCGACCGCATCCAGGTGGCCGGCGGCCGGTTCGCCCTCCTCCGCGTACCCGGCTCCGGCACGTTCACCCTGGTCACCGACGTCGGCCTACGGCACCCCATCCCGAGCCCCGACGCCCTGGCCCGTCTCGGCTACACCCCCGCGCTGGCCGCCACGGTCCCCACCGCTCTGATCAACGCGATCCCGGCGGGCGTCACCCTCGACCCCGCGGCGGCCACTCTGCCCGCTTCTTGACCCCTTTCCCGGTACGGCCACCCAGCCCTCAAAGCACCAATGCCGTCCCGCCGGTCCCCCGCGACGCAGGCACCCCCTCACGCCCGACAACGCGCCCGCCGGGCTGCGATCCCGCCCTGACGGCTACCCCTCCACGCCCCCTCCCCACGCGAGGAAACGGCAAGAGCCAGCCGACCAAGACCCACCGCCGCCCGGACAGCCCTCCAACCCGACGTGGTACGGGCGTGGGTGGGTCACGGGCGGCGGGACGGGGCTGAGGGCGTGGGTGGGGTGTCGAGGAGCATGAGTGGGGGGCCGGGTTCCAGGGGCTCGGATGGGGCCGTCAGGTGGGGGGCGAGGCCGGGGCGCCATGTGCGGCGGCGGCTTCGGCGTACCGCTGCGGCGACCAGCAGCAGGGCCGTGACCAGGGCCGCGGATGCCACGGCGGTGTTGACGGCGATCGCCCGGCGGCGGAGTTCGGTGGTGTTGTCGGGTACGGGTGCCGGTTCGAGGGCGGGGAGCCGGCGGGCGCTCGTGTCGACCACCTGGGCGGTGAGGGCGGCGTAGGGGCTGACGACGCCGGCGCCGAAGGCGGGACCGGACGGGGCGGGGCTGGTGGTGGCGAGCAGGCGGCGGGTGATCTCGGCGGCTGACAGGTTCCGGTCCCGGGCCCGGAGGAGTGCGGTCGTCGCGCCCACGAATCCGGCGGCGATCGCTGTGCCGGACGCTTCGACCACGCCGCGGCCGGTCTGCAACGTGGGTACCGCGACACCGGGCGCGATCAGGTCGACATAGTCGCCGAACTGGGATGTCGGCGAGATCTGCCCGTTCTGGTCGATGGCGCCGACGCCGATGACTCCGGGATACGAGGCGGGGTACGGATCGGGGTTCCCGTCGTCGCGCCCGCCGAGGTCTCCGGCGGCCGCCACGATGACGACGTCCTGTGCCAGGGCGGTCGAGACCGCCGATGCGAGGCCGGGGTCGTCCCGGTAGACGGGCGCGGCCACGACGATCACGTCGGCGTCGTTCTGGACGGCGGCGAGGATGCCCCGGGCCAGGGTTCCGGGGCTGGGTTCGGAGCCGGCCGGGTCGTCGGGCATCACCCGTACCGGAAAGATCGTGGAGCCCGGTGAGAGGCCGGCGGCGTCCCCGTCGCCGCCGCCGGGCCGGCCGCTGATGGTGCCCGCCACCTGGGTGCCGGTTCCGGTGCAGTCCTGGTCGGCGCCGCCCGCGTTGTCGACGGTGTCGGCTCCGTCGAGCACCCGGTCGTCGAGTTGCGGCTGTCCCTGGTCGACACCGGTGGAGAGCACCGCCACCCGGGTCGCCCCGCCGTCCTCCAGTGCCCGGACCGCGTCGGCCTGGAGCATGACCCGGGCCCACGAGCCGTCGACCCGGTCCTTTCCGGGCTCCGCACAGTTCTGCCCCGGCACCGCCGGACGAACACCCACCCCGCCGATCTTGAGCGGTCGACCACCGGAAGCGGTGGTGAATCGTCCGAGATCGGGCGCCGGAGAACCGGCGGCAACAGCCGGGAGAGCGGCGGCGCCGGAAAACGGGACGATGATCGACAGGAGCAGGCCGAGCCGGGTGATCGCCGTCGTTCTCATGTCACATATATTCCGTTGCTCGGATCGGAATCAGGGAAACGATCTCGTGCACCTTCTGAAATCCGCACGGAATTGCCATTTCCGGAGACAGAGGATCGACCGCCGGCAGGAATTCCGGCGGTCGATCGGTGAAGCGGGGCGGAGTGGTCACATGTTGGCGGCGATCTGTGCGTCGACCTGCTGCATCCGCTCGGCCGAGGCGCCGAGCTTGACGCCGACCATGGCGAGCGCCTGCTTGATCTCGGTGGCGCCCTGGTTCCACTTCTGCCGGGCCTCGTCGCAGGCGGTGCCGGCGGCGCCGGTCCAATCCTGGGCGAAGAGCTGGGTGAACGCGGTGTACAGGTCGTTGAGCTGCTGGTCCATCTGGCCCTGGAAGCTGTTGATGGAGGCCGAGGTGTCGGCGATCTGTCCGAAGTTGTAGGTGATGTTCATGATGTGAGGTCTCCGATTCCGGGTCAGCCGCGGAGGGCACTGAGAACGGCGCTGTCGCCACCGGCAGCGGCGCCACGGATGGCCTGCGCGGCCTCGTCGTCGTTCACGCCGTACGTCTGCGAGGCGGCCGACATCTTGCCGCCGAGTTCGTCCAGCGCCTGCATGATCTTGGCCAGACCGTCGTTGAGCTGGGCCGAGACGTCCTGGAGGGCGTTGTTCGCGGTTCCGGCGAAGGCGCCGCCGCTGAGGCCCTGGATCTGACCGAGCAACTGGCCCATGCCCCGCGAGATGTTCTGTCCGGTGTCGGCGCACCGGGTGGCCATGGCGTTGAGCTGTTCCTGTGTGGCATGGACCTGACCCATGCCCGGCGTTCCTGCCACGATCTCTCCCCGATTCTCGTGTCCGGCGTTCCGGGGGTTCGGTCCGCCAGTGGGTTATGTCTCTGCGTACGCCACCGCCGCGGGGCCGGTTCGAAGCTTTTTCAAAAGAATTCCGTCGAACCTGATCCGGCATGCGCGCGTACTCTCCAGCGTCACCGGAATCAATTGATCAATTGCAGTGACATATCGACGGGGAGGGCGTGATGGCCGCAGACAATCCCTACGCGGAGCAGACCGCGACGAACACGGCCGCGCCGTGGCTCGCCGGTGGCCCCGCGGTCGACGTCGACCTGGACGGCCTCCGCGACTACGCGACCTCGCTCACGAACCAGCAGGCCGACATCGCGTCACGCGCCGCCTATCTGCGGCCGCTCGGGGAGATCCCGGGTCAGGCATTCAGCGGCGAGGTGCTGGGCGAGGCGGACGCGGTCCGGGCGCGGCTGGTGGCGAACGCCGGTGAACTGACCGTCTACCTGCAGAAACTGGCCGAGTCGGTGGGCAACATCGGCAGCGCCGCACGGACGGTCGCGGACAGCTACGGCGCCGGCGACGCGGTCGGCGCGGCCTCCCTCAACGACATTCTCTATGCGTACGGCGACCCGGGCGCCGCCCGTCCGGAGGGGCTCCCGCCGGGTATCGGGCGGACGTTCCAGGATCAGCAGTCGGCGCTGGCCGCGCTGCCCCCGGCCGCGGACAGCCGCGACTGGACGGTGACCGCGAACACGCCGCTCTCGGCCTACCAGACGATGGAGACGGCGACCGGGCCGAACGGGGAGCGCCGTGAGGTCATGAGTTTCACGCCGCCGGGCGGGGCGACGACGGTCACGACCACGATCTTCGGCAGCAACGGCGAGACGGTCTCGTCGGTGACCACCCGCACGTCGACGCGGGTCACCGGCGGCACGGAGATCGTCGTGCAGGAGAACTTCGGGGCGGACGGCAAGCCGACGGGTACGACCGAGTCGCGGACCCGGTTCGACGGCGACCGTGTGGTGGACCGCAGCACCGAGATCCGGGACGGCGCCGGCGAGACCGTCCAGCGGACCGTCGAGAGCACCGACCCGTCCACCCGTGAGCGGGTGCAGGTCGTGTCGGAACGCAACGAGGAGGGCGAGCTCGTGGAGAAGAACCGGATCGTGACCGGCATCGCCACCGACGGCGGCCGGCACCGGGCGATCGGCTGAGACGATGGCCGACCACTACGGTTTCACCGCCAACCCGAACTACGGGTACAGCCAGTACAGCGGGCAGACGCACTACGGCAGCTACCCGCCGTCGACACTCCCCTACACGGCGCCGCCCGGGCCGGGTAACCCGGACACCGTCGAGCGGATCTCGCTGCGGATCTCCAACATGCACCCGGAGGAGATGGCGGCGCTGGCCGACCAGTGGCAGAACGCGTGGGGCTTCCTGGCCGACGTGCGCGTGTTCCTGCTGAAGCAGAGCGACGTGCTGCGCGACGAGGCCTGGCAGTCGCCGGCCGCCCGGGACGCGTTCCTGAAGATGGGCCCCGGCGAGACGCTGGCCTATCTGGACATGTGGATGGACGCCGCCCAGCAGAACGTCACCGCGCTGCGGCATCTGGTGAACGTCTCGGCCGAGGCCCGGTACGCGATGGCCCGGCTGGAGATCGCCTACCAGCGGGAGATGAGGGACGCGGCCGACGTCAGCTTCCTGGAGAACCTAGAGGCCTGGGTGTCCGAGGGCCAGGGCTGGGACGCCGCGGCCCAGGAGTTCGTCTCCGAGGAGCAGGCGGCGATCCGCGACCGGTACCGGATCGAGGCGCAGCGGCTGGCCCAGCACTACGGTGACCAGTTCTTCGACTACATCGCGGTGCTCTCCAACGGGTCCGGGCCGCCGGTCCAGCCGATGAACGCCGTGCTCAACCAGCCCGGCGCCGGGCTGGGCGGACCGGGCGGGATCGGCGGACCGGGCGGGATCGGCGGACCGGGACAGTTCGCCCCGGCACTGCCCGTCCTGCCGGTCGGGAACACGCCGCCCGCGGCCGAGCTGCCCGGCGGACTCCAGCCCGGTCAGAACCCGCCCCAGGGACTGCTTCCTCCCGGCGTTCCACTTCCGCAGCCGGGAGCCCTGCCGCCTGGCGCACTTCCGCCCCCCGCGACGCTCCCGCCGGGCGGGGCACTCCCGCCGGGAGCGGTACCCGGCACGGTGCCGGGCACGGTACCGGGCCAGCCGCTACCGGTTCCGGGCGGTTTTCCCGGCGGCGTTCCCGGCACCGGGAACGGCACCGGCACCGTGCCACCGGGGACCGGCGGGCCGGTGGTGATCCCGCCCGGCACCGTCCGCCCCGGACTCCCGCCACAGGTGGGACGGCCCGGCCTCGGGCCGAACGTGGTGGTTCCGCCCGGCGGGCTCCCGCCCGGGCGCACGATCCGGCGGCCGTCGGGTCCGGCCGCGCCGGCGACTCCTCCCGGTGGCGGCCGGGAGATCCGGCGTACCGGCCCGGCGGTCGTCCCCGCACCGACCACCCGTCCCGGCGCGCAGCGGCCCACCCGGACCACTCCGGGCACCACCCCGCCGCCGCAGAGCGGACGGCCCGGCCGCACCACGCCCGGCGTGACTCCGCCACCGCCACAGACCGGTCGTCCCGGCAGGACGGCACCCGGCGTGACCCCTCCCCCGATCACCGGTCAGCCCGGCGACCGTCGGTCCCGCCCCGGCACGACCACTCCGGTCCCGCAGACCCCGAACGGCAGGCCGGCCCGGAACACCCCCGGCGTCACCCCGCCTCCGCCCACCCCCGGGCGGCCCGGCGTCACACCACCAACGCCCGGGCGGCCCGGTGACCGAGGGCGTCCTGGCGGCACCGGCCGTCCGCCGGGGACGAGCACCTTCGGCCCACCACCCACTCCGGCGGCTCCGCCCGTACTCAAGAATCCGGTTGAAGATCGTCCGACGCGGCCCGGAAGCGCCGCGGAGACCCGGACCAACACCGCCGCGCAGCGGCCCGGCGGCACCGCGCCGCCCGTGCTGAACCGGCCCACCTCGCCGGCCGCTCCCCCGCCCTGGCGCCCGCCGCGTGCGGACCGCGGCTCGACCGCCTGGTCGGACATGTTCGGTGCGGAGGCCGCCCGCAGACGTGCCGGTGACGGTGTGATCGACGCGCCGGAACGCGCCCGGCCGGACGGTGGGCCGTGGGGTCTGCGCAGCCGTGCGGCCACCCGGCCGGAGGACGCCGCCGAACCCACCAGACCCGGCACCGTCGCCCCTGAACTGGGCAAACGGCGAGGCGGCGGCGATCCGATCCCCACCGATCAAACCTTCGGGGTACGGACACCCGGCGGCGGTGTCATCGCCGGACGCGGTGACGAGCAGCCGGAAGAGGACATCGGCCGGGCGTTACGGGGCCGGTGACCGGGGTACTGGCACCACCATCGAACCGGCGGCGCGGTCGTGCAGGCCGCGCCCCTGGCTGTTCAGGATGATCGCCGGGACGAAGAGACCGAGCAGCACCGCCCGCAGCAGACCGCGGCCGAGACCGATGACACCGCCGTCCGGATAGGAGGCACAGCGGATCCGGAGCAGCCGCATGCCGGGCGTCTGACCGAACAGGCCGAGGAAGAAGGTGTTGGCGAGAACCAGGACGAGCACCGCCGGCCACGACTTCTCGGCGGGGCTGGCGTAGAGACTGGCGATCAGGAGACAGAGCACCCAGTCGATCACCAGGGCACCGAGCCGCGGGCCGAGACCTGCAGCCTCGTTCAAAGCAACCACGGCTGCCGAGGGTACGCGATATGGTCCGGTTGACCGGCTCGCGCTACCGCCGTGCCTGCTCCACGCACTACGTAACACGGCGGAAACAATAGGGATACGCCGGGGCAACTCCGGACCCATAACGTCGCGACCAGCCTTGCCAGGTGGCGGCTCATGCCGCCCGGTATCGGAAAACTGTGCCAGGAGGACGTGTGTTCGCCAATCCCGAGGAACTCCTGCGATACCTCAAAGACGAGGACGTCAAGTTCGTCGACGTACGTTTCTGTGACCTCCCGGGTGTGATGCAGCACTTCAACATCCCGGTCGAGTCGTTCGACGACAGTGTCGCCACCGACGGCCTCGCCTTCGACGGGTCCTCGATCCGCGGCTTCCAGGCCATCCACGAGTCCGACATGATGCTGCTGCCGGACGTCGCGACCGCCTTCATCGACCCGTTCCGGATCCAGAAGACGCTGGCCCTCAACTTCTTCATCCACGACCCGTTCACCCGCGAGGCGTACTCGCGTGACCCGCGGAACGTGGCCAAGAAGGCCGAGGCCTACCTGGCGGCCAGCGGCATCGCCGACACCGCCTACTTCGGCGCCGAGGCCGAGTTCTACATCTTCGACTCGATCCGCCACGAGACCTCCGCCCACCAGTCGTTCTACTACATCGACTCGATCGAGGGCGCCTGGAACACCGGCCGCGAGGAAGAGGGCGGCAACAAGGGCTACAAGACCGCCTTCAAGGGTGGCTACTTCCCGGTCTCCCCGGTCGACCACTACAGCGACCTGCGTGACGCGATGGTCCGCCGCCTCGTCGACACCGGCTTCACCGTCGAGCGCTCGCACCACGAGGTCGGCACCGCGGGCCAGGCCGAGATCAACTACAAGTTCTCGACCCTGCTGCACGCCGGCGACCAGATGCAGCTGTTCAAGTACATCATCAAGAACACCGCGTGGGAGCACCGCAAGACCGCCACGTTCATGCCGAAGCCGCTCTTCGGCGACAACGGCTCCGGCATGCACACCCACCAGAGCCTCTGGCTGAACGGCGAGCCGCTGTTCTACGACGAGACCGGCTACGCCGGACTGTCCGACACGGCCCGCTGGTACATCGGCGGCCTGCTGCACCACGCGCCGTCGCTGCTCGCGTTCACCAACCCGACCGTCAACTCGTACCGGCGCCTGGTGCCCGGCTACGAGGCCCCGGTCAACCTGGTCTACTCGCAGCGCAACCGGTCCGCCTGCACCCGTATCCCGGTGACCGGCAGCAACCCGAAGGCCAAGCGCATCGAGTTCCGCGTGCCGGACCCGTCGTCGAACCCGTACCTGGCGTTCTCGGCCCAGATGATGGCCGGCCTCGACGGCATCAAGAACAAGATCGAGCCCCCGGCCCCGATCGACAAGGACCTGTACGACCTGCCGCCGGAGGAGTGGGGCGACGTCAAGCAGGTCCCGGGTTCCCTCGACGCGGTGCTCAACTCGCTGGAGAACGACCACGAGTTCCTGACCGCCGGTGGCGTCTTCACCGACGACCTGATCTCCACGTGGATCGACTACAAGCGCACCAACGAGATCGACCCGGTCCGGCTCCGCCCGACCCCGCACGAGTTCGAGATGTACTACAACGTCTGACGCTCGTCGCTTGCCGAAACGGCGGTCATGCTCCGGCATGGCCGCCGTTTCGCCTTCCGGAGTCGCCAGTCGCGCCACTCGTCCGTGATCTCGTGGCGTGTCATCCGAAGTGCCGACCGGCGAAATCGTCCACGTCGATCCCGGCGCCGACGTGAGCTGACCCTCTGGTATGAGCCGACCGCGGGCGGGGTCAGGCCACCGAATCGTGGACCAGCGGGTCGGGGCGGCCGATCAAGGCCGGGTTACCGGCCGGGCGGACGATGCCTCTGGTACGGGTGTAGCGCTGGGCCAGCAGCAGGCCTTGGGGCCGGCCGAGCTCGTAGGCCGGCTGATGTCGTCGAAGGTGCTCATCCGCGGGATTGTTCCAGGCGCGCACACTGAGAGGCATGGAGCTGTTTCTCTTCGTGTCGCTGATCGGCGTCATCGCGGTGGGCGCCCTCGTCGTAGCCCTGCGGACCCGTCAGGCCCCTCCCCTGCCGCCGACCGATGACATTCCCGACAACCCGTCCAAGTACGGCGGCGGGTCCACGCCTGGCGCCTGATCAGTGGTAGGAGCGCTTGCCGAGCAGGCCGGCGAGTTGCCAGAGACGTTCGGCCCGGGCGGTGGCCGTGGTGATCGCCGCGTCCGGGTCGGCGGGCAGGCCGGCGATGATCAAGCGGCTCATCGGGCCGGCCAGCGGGTTCTCGCGGGGTGTTCCGCCGGGAACGACGACGCCCAGGTAGGGGCGGCGTAACACACGTCGGGCGACGATCGACAGGATGCGCCGCAGATGGGCCCGCTGGGCGACGATCGCGATCGGACGGTCGTCGCCGAAACACGTTTCGCTGCGGAGCAGGTTGGTGACGGTGTCGACGGAGTGCCGTTCGATGCGGAGCGCCTCCGGGGCGGCGCCGGCGGCCAGGAGCCAGGCGTGCATCAGGTCGGCTTCGGGAACACCCCGGAAGGCCTTCCCGGCCAGGTGGACGACGACGCCCTTGCGGTCGGCCGGAGATTTGTAACCCGAGCAGACGATGACACCGCGGCCGAGGAAGGTGTGCAGGTCGAGGGCGATGCGGCAACGGTCGGCACCGCCCGGGTTGAGGCCGGAGGCGTCGTGGTTGCGGCCGTGGCCCGGCACCAGGACGTGCGCGACCTGGTCGAGGGCCAGGCCAGGCGTTCCGGGCATCACCTCGAACTCCACAAGATCATTCTGCCAGGAAGCCGAAGGACCCAGAAACGAAGAAACGCGGGAGTCCGAGGGAGACCGAGGGACGCCCGAAACCGAAGAAGCCCGGGAGTCCGACGGGGACCGGGAGACCGAGGGACGCCCGGAGCAGGAGGCGCCCGGGAGAAGGAGCAGACCGGGAGGCCGAAGGAGACTCGGGGTGCGTTCGGGCGGCAGAATCGACCGGGTGGAGATCGCGGTACTCGGGCCGGTGGAGGTCCGGGACGGGGACGGGTCGCTCCTGCCGGTGACGGGAGCGCGGTTGCGTACCCTCGTGGTCCTGCTCGCCCTGGACGCGGGCCGTGAGGTGACCGCGGACCGGTTGATCGACGGTGTCTGGGGTGACGCGCCGCCCGTGGCCGCGGCGAACGCGTTGCAGGCCCTGGTCTCGCGCCTGCGGAGGGCCGCGCCGGGTCTGGTCGTGGCGGCCACCCCGGCCGGATATCGCCTGGTCGCCGACCCGGTGACGATCGACGCGCACCGGTTCACCCGGGATCCGGCGGGGACGCTCGGCCTGTGGCGCGGCGACCTGGAGTTCCCGGAGGTGGCACGCCCAGAAGCGGTGCGGCTGGAGGGGTTGCGGCTGGCCGCGCGCCGGGCCCGGCTGGCCGGGGAGATGGGCCGTCGGGATGTCGTTCCGGAGCTGGAGGCGCTGGTGGCGGCGCATCCGCTGGACGAGCCGCTGGCGGCGCTGCTGGTCCGGGCGTTGCGGGACGCGGGGAACCGGGGGCGGGCGCTGGAGGTCTTCGAGCAGGCCCGGCGGCGGCTCGGTGAGCAGTTGGGGGTGGATCCGTCGGCGGAGCTGGCCGGGCTGCACCTGGAGCTGCTGCGGGACACCGGCGTTGCGGAGGGGAATCTGCCGGCCGAGGTGAGCAGTTTCGTCGGCCGGGCGGCCGAGGTGCGCGCGGTGCGCGCCCTGCTCGGCGAGCACCGGCTGGTCACTCTGACCGGTCCGGGTGGCAGCGGCAAGACGCGGCTGTCGGTCGAGGTCGGCGGTGCGGTTGCGGGTGCGGTGTGGCGGGTGGAGCTTGCTCCGGTACGGGACCCGGCCGAACTGCCGCAGACGATCCTGTCGACGCTGCGGCTGCGGCAGAGCGTGCCTCCGCTGGAGCGGCTGAAGGAGGCGCTGGCCGGCCGGGAGATGCTGCTGATTCTGGACAACTGCGAGCACGTGATCGAGGCCGCCGCCGAGCTGGCCGACGTGCTGTTGCGGGCCGCGCCGGGTCTGCGGCTGCTGGCGACGAGCCGGGAGCCGCTGGGAATCACCGGTGAGCGGTTGTTCCCGGTGGAGCCGCTGGCGCTGCCACCGGACGAGGCGGATCCGGTGACGGCCGCCGCGGCCCCGGCTGTCCGGTTGCTGCTGGACCGGACCTCTGGTTTCGAGCTGACGGCGGAGAACACCGGGCCGGTGGTACGGATCTGCCGCGCCCTGGACGGCATGCCGCTGGCGATCGAGCTGGCCGCGGCCCGGTTGCGTACCCTGCCGGCGGCGGTTCTCGCCGACCGGCTGGCCGACCGGTTCCGTCTGCTCACCGGCGGCAGCCGGACCGCGCTCCCCCGGCACCGGACGTTGCGGGCGGTCGTCGACTGGAGCTGGGATCTGCTGTCCGGCGACGAGCGGCGGGTGTGGCGACGGCTGGCGATGCTGCCCGGCGGGGCGGACGTGACCGCGGTGGAGCGGATCTGCGGGCCTGACCTGGATCCGCCGGCCGCCCTGGTCGACAAGTCGCTGCTGGTCCTGGGCCCGGACGGGCGCTACCGGATGCTGGAGACGATCCGGGAGTACGGGCTGGAGCGCCTGGCCGAGGCGGGTGAGACCGAGCCGGTGCGCCGTGCCCTGATCGCCTACCTGATCGACCTGGCCCGGGAGGCGGAGCCGCATCTGCGCCGCGCCGATCAGTTGGTCTGGCTGCGGCGGCTGAGCGTGGAGCACGACAACCTGCACGCGGCCGTCCAGGACGCGATCGCGGCCGGTGACCGGCCGAGCGCGGTGACGCTGGTGGCGAACCTGGGCTGGTACTGGTGGCTGAACGGGCACCGGACGGAGGGCGCGCGCCTGTGTGCCGAGGTGATCGCGTTGCCCGGACCGGCCGGCCAGGCCGATCTGGCGCTGGTGCACGTGTTCGCCGCGCTCAACGGTGTCGAGGGCCCGATGGAGTTCGACCAGGTCAAGATCCTCTTCCTCGCGGCGGAGCGGCTCGCCGAGGGGGTGCAGGACCGGCATCCCGCGTTACGACTGCTCAGTCCACTGGCGGCGATCTACTCGCAGTCGTCGGAGACGGCGCGGTACGGCGGTGCCGAGCGGCTCGCCGACGATCCGGATCCGTGGCTGCGGGCCATCTCGCGGATGCTGGTCGGTCAGGTTCGGCTCAACCTGGGCGAGCCCGCGGCGGCGGCCGAGGCCGACCTGAGGGCCGCGCTGGACGGGTTCCGGCAGGTCGGGGACCGCTGGGGGATCGGGTTCACGCTCAGCTCGCTGGCCGATCTGACCGCGGCGCGCGGCGAGTTCCGGCAGGCGCTGGACTGGCAGCGGGAGGCGATGGCCCTGCTGGAGGAGGTCGGCATGCGGGAGGACCTGCCGCAGCTGGCCGTGAAGACGGCACACCAGGTGTGGCTGAGCGGGGAGCCGGAGGAGGCGCGCCGGTTGTTGAAGCGGGCCCGTGAGTTCGCCCGGGAGGTCGGCATCCCCGAGGTGATGGCGTCGGTGCACCACTGTCACGCGGTGATCGCGCTGGCCGAGGGCGATCTGGCCGCCGCCCGTGAGCACAACGCGACGGCGATCCGGCTGATCGAGAGGTCGACGTTCGCGCCGCAGTTCCGGGCGATGGCGCACAGCACGGGTGCCCTGATCGAGGGTGCCGCCGGGGATCTGGCGCTGGCCCGGGCCGGCCATCGGCAGGCGATCCGGATCGCTGTCGACTCGAGCGACTCGCCGGTGATCGCGCAGGTGCTGGCCGGGGTGGCGGACCTGGCGTTGCGGGAGGGCGATCCGGCCCGGGCGGCCTTTCTGCTGGGTGCGGCGGACGCGGTGCGTGGTTCCGAGGACCGCACGGTCGAGCAGGCCGAACGGACGTTCCGCGAAGCCCGCGCCGCGCTGGGCGACGCGGGCTTCGATGCGGCGTACCACCGGGGTGACGGGGTCACCATGGCGACCGCGCTGGCGGCGGCCGGTCTGGAGTCAGATCCGGCGGCGGAAGGCCCGGACCGACAGCGGGGCGAAGACCACCAGGAATCCGGCCGCCCAGAGCAGTGACCGGGTGACCGGGCCGGCGACCGGTCCGCCGCTGAGCAGGCCCCGGGCGGCGTCGGCCAGGATGCTCGTCGGGTTGACGTCGGCGAACGTGCGCAGCCAGCTAGGCATGGTGTCCGGGTCGACGAACGCGCCGCTGGCGAACGTGATCGGGAAGAGCAGCACGAAACCGAAGATCTGCACCTTCTCCGGTTCGCTGACCAGCATCGCCACCAGCACCGACATCCAGGACGCGGCGAAGGCGAACCCGAGCAGCAGCGCGAACGCGGCGAGCACCTGCACCGGGCCGGTCTCGACCCGGAAACCGAGGACCATGCCGAGACCGAGCAGCAGCGCGACCGCCCACGCCTGCTTGATGACGTCGGCGACGATCCGGCCGGCCAGCGGGGAGAACCGGGCGATCGGCAGTGACCGGAGCCGGTCGAAGACGCCCTTGCTGATGTCGGTGTTCAGGCCGACGCCGGTGTTCAGGGTGGCGAACAGCAGGTTCTGCACGATGATGCCGGGCAGGGCGTAGGTCAGGTACTCCCCCGGCGTGTCGGCGATGGCACCACCGAAGACGTAGGTGAAGAGCAGCAGGAACATGATCGGCTGGACGCTGAAGTCGAACAGCTCGAACGGGTTGTGCTTGATCTGGACCAGGGTGCGCCAGGCCAGTGTGGCGGTGTTGCGCAGCGCCATCGTGGTCATACGTGACCTCCCGTCAGGCTGAGGAAGACCTCGTCGAGGCTGGGGCTGCGCAGCGCCAGCTCGGCCACTGTCAGGCCGTGTTCGTCGAGGTCACGGACCAGTTTGGCGAGGGCGCCGGGGTCGCTGACCGGTGCGGTGACGACCTCACCGGCCACGTCGACCGGGCCGGTGGCGACCCGGCCGACCGCGTCGCGGACCCGGGCGAGCTGGTCGGCGAAGGCGGGGCGGACGGTCACGGTCTGCGCCCCGGTACGCGCCTTGAGCTGGGCCGGTGTGCCGGTGGCGATGACCCGTCCGTGGTCGATCACCACGATCTCGCCGGCCAGCTGGTCGGCCTCGTCCAGGTACTGGGTGGTCAGCAGCACGGTGGTGCCGTCGGCGACCAGGCCGCGGACGATGTCCCACACCTCGTTGCGGCTGCGGGGGTCCAGGCCGGTGGTCGGCTCGTCCAGGTAGAGCACCCGCGGGTCACCGACCAGGCTGGCCGCCAGGTCGAGGCGGCGGCGCATGCCTCCGGAGTACTTCCCGGCGGCCCGGCTCGCGGCGTCCGTCAGCTCGAAACGGGCCAGCAGGTCACGGGCCCGGGCGCGGGCGTCGCGACGGGACAGGCCGAGCAACCGGCCGATCATGAGGAGGTTCTCGGTGCCGTTGAGGGTCTCGTCGACCGAGGCGTACTGGCCGGTCAGCCCGATCAGTGTGCGAACCTCGTGCGGCTGCCGGACGACGTCGAAGCCGCCGACGGTGGCGTGTCCGGCGTCCGGGCGGATCAGGGTGGCGAGCACCCGGACGGCGGTGGTCTTCCCGGCCCCGTTGGGCCCCAGCAGACCGAGGACCGTGCCCGGGCGCACGGCCAGGTCGACGCCGTCCAGGGCGGTGGTGTCGCCGAAGCGTTTCACCAGCCCTTCGGCGTGGATCGCATAGGTGGTGTCCATGCCGGACACCGTGCTCCGGCGTGCTGACATGGCGCTGATACGGCGATCAGCGCCATGTCAGGTCACGTCAGAGCAGCCGGCCCAGGTCCAGGAAGACCGTCTCGCCGGTGCTGTCGTCGAGCCCGTCGTTGTCGGTCACGGCGTAGGTACGGCCGTTCCCGGCGACGGCGAGGCCCTCGACCTTGTCCTGCACCCAGCCCCCGTCTGCCCGGAGCAGCGGCAGCAGGTCCTTGACCAGCTTCTTCGACACGGTCGGGGTGCCGGTCCAGGTCTTGGGCACGTCGAACGTGTAGATCCGCTTGATCGCGGCGAGGGTGCCGCGCTGGTTGTCGCGCTCGATCACGGCGAACGTGTCCTTGTCGACGGCGACCAGCTCGGACAGCCCGACCCAGCCGGTCGGCGCGGTGTCGAGCGGGTAGAGCAGCCACGACCAGGACTTCGTGGCCGTGTCGTAACGGCCGATCCGGGCGACGTTCGCCGGGTCGCCCTTGATCGGGCGCTGGACGGCCACCCACACCGATCCGCCGACCTCGGCCACACCCTCCAGGCCGTTGCTGGTGACCGCGGCCGCCACATCGGCGGGCAGGGGGATCTCCTCCTGGACGCGGGCGCGCGCGTCCAGTCGTACCAGAGTGTTGGTGCCCTCGACGGCCAGCCAGTAACCGCCTGCCTTGCGCACGACGAGTCCTTCGACGTCGTAGCCCACCGGCTCTCCGTCCTTGGTGACGGTCAGCTCGCTGTCGATGACCCCGCTCGTGGTGAGGCCGAGGATCCGGGTCGGCATGTAGACGGCATCGGTGACACTCGCGAGCCGGTCCCGGCGGCCGGGAACCGCCGAGAGAGCGGACAGCGCGCCCCACGGGATGTCGTGCCGGGAGACCAGGGCGGAGTTGCGCGGCGAGCCGAAGCCGTAGACCTGGACGGTGCCGCGGATGCCGATCGAGGGGTCCTCCTCCTCGGAGGAGACGACGACGAGGTTGCGCGACGGGACCGCGACGACGCCCTCGGGGCCGTTGGTGGTCGGCAGGAGCTGCTTGAATCTCGGCTCGGCCGGGTTCGACACGTCGTAGACGGCGGTGAAGTTGCCGCGCTCGGAGTTGACGAAGACGTACGGGGTCCGGTTCAGGACCGCGAACGCGACGTTCTCCGCCTCGATGCCCTTGGCGTCGGAGCGCTTGTCCGGGTACTGGCCGTGGGCGACGGCGATGTGCTCCAGGCTGTTGCCGGCGTCCCAGACGACCTTGCCGGTCCGCTTGCTGAAGATCGACCAGCCGCGGGAGCCGCCCTCGTAGTCGCCCTCGTTGGCGGTGGCGAACAGGTCGTCGTCGATCCAGGCGACACCGTCGGGCTCACGCTCGGCGGTGATCGTGCCGGTCAGTTCGATCTTGTCGTCATCGAGGGTGTCGACCTGACTGACGGTGACCGTGCCGGCGTCGACGCTGCGGACGATCCTGCCGGTGCGCAGGTCGACCACGACGAGGTGGTTGTTCTCCTGGAGCGAGACGACGGCCTCGTCGCGGGAGTTGATGCTGACGTACTCGGGCTCCGGATCGGTCGGCGCGATCGCGGACAGGCCGGTGAGCGAAACCCGGGAGACCTTCCAGGTCCGGGTGTCGATCACGGCGAGCCAGCCGGCCGGGGCCTGCGGGATCGCGCCGTCGTTCACATCCTCGTCGCGCTCGTTCTCGATGGCCACGGCGATGTAGCGGCCGCTCGGGGCGACGGCGACCGAGTCCGGCTGGCCGCCGAGGTCGATCTCCCGCTGCACGGCGCGGGACTTCGCGTCGATCACGACGAGCTTGCCGGACGGCGAGGTGAAGCTGGTCCGGGTGTTCACCCCGGCGAGCAGCAGGCGGCCCAGGTGGGCGACCGAGGTGGGCTCGCCGCCGACGGCGAGGGTGCCGGCCGGTTTCGGTGCCGACGGGTTGCTGATGTCGACGAAGCCGAGGCGCCCACCCGGGCTGTCGGTGTAGACCACAGTGCGACCGTCGTCGGTGACGGTCGAGATCTCGGCTGCCGCGGTGTCGTCGATCGACGAGTTCAGGTAGGCCGGAAAGGTGGAGAGCCGGCGGAATTCCTCGGAGCGGCCGTGCGCGGCCGCCGCGGTGGGCACGGCACCGACCGCGGCCACGGCCACGACGGAGACAACCGCCGAGGTGGTACGGCGTAGAGACATGAGCCCTGACTACGCGATGATCTTGTCCCGTTCATGGACGTCAGACGAACGACGGGTGCCGACGGGTGTCCAGAGCAGCAGAGCCAGCCCGAACCAGACATAAACGTTGCCGCCGAGCAGCTCCAGCGGCGGACGTGGCGCCTTGTCCCACAGCCACGTGACGTGCGACGTCATCAACAGGTAGGCCGACAGGCCGAGGGCGAACCGCACCCGGGCGGAGTCGAACAGGAACAGGCACCGCACCAGCGCCGGAATCACCCACACCCAGTGGTGGATCCAGGTGACCGGGCTGATCAGGCAGCCCAGCACCCCGGTCAGGGCCAGCCCGCCGACCACATCCGCACGGGCCCGCGCCACCCGCCACCCCCAGACCCCGAGCGTGGCCAGCACACACACCAGCCACACCTTCGACTCGACGGTGTCGATCGGCAACCGGGCCAGGAGACCGCGCTCGGACTGGTTGGACAGGAAGTGCAGCAGGCCCACCCGGTTGGTGTCCCACAACGCCGAGGTCCAGAACTCGCGCGACTCGTCCGGGAAGATCGCGCCGGCCAGCAGGGTGACGCCGGTGGCAGTGCCGATCGCCGTCCACAGGGCCCGCCAGCGCCGGGTCACCAGCAGGTAGAGGATGAACACGCCGGGCGTCAGCTTGATCGCGGTGGCCAGGCCGATGCCGACACCCGCCCATTTGCGGCCCTTGTCCAGCCCGAGCAGCATGTCGCCGGCCACCAGGGCCAGCAACAGCGTATTCACCTGACCGAAGCTGATCGTCTCGCGGACCGGCTCGAAGGCCAGCGCCAGACAGAGCGCGATCGCGAAGGAGAACCTGACCGGCCAGCCGCGGCGCTCGAACTCCGGCCCGGCCAGCCACCACACCAGCAGGGCGGTGGTGATCACCGTCCCGATCGTCGCCAGGATCATCACCAGCAACAGCGGGAGCACCGCCATCGGGGACATCACCAGGCCGGCAAAGGGTGGGTAGGTGAAGCCGTACGGCGTACCCGGCCGGAGGAAGTCGTAGACCATGCCGCCGTCACGGAACCAGTACACGATCGCCCCGTGGTAGACCCGCGAGTCGAAGTACGAGTTACGGAACACCGCGAGAACGATCAGTCCCACCGTGATCGACGCCAGGCCGATGACCATCGCTTTTCGCTTCATGCAGCACTTTCCACGCCGCCGACCCTACCGTGGTGGCCTGCGGCGGCCTGCGGTCACCGGCGAGCGGCACGCTCCGCACGCTTGCGCTCACGCTGCTCACGGGTGTAGCGCTTCCGGTTCTCCAGGTCGCGTTTCCACTGCTCCCGGGCGAAGTGGTCGGCGCCGTGCACCGCACCCTTGGTCTGTGCGGGCCCGATCATGGAGCGGAAGAACCAGTCGTCGAACGTCCGGTGGAACCAGGCCTTGAACCCCGACATGACGCCTCCCGAAGACCGTTGGTGTGCCAATCATTTGTACACCAATTTTTGGTAGGCTGACCACCGATGAGTGATCCGGTCGACGACCCCCTGGCGCTGGAGCAGCAGGTCTGCTTCGCGCTGTCGGTGGCCGCCCGCAGTGTCGTGGCGATCTACCGTCCCCTGCTCGAGCCGATGGGCCTGACCCACCCGCAATATCTGGTGATGCTCGCCCTCTGGCAGTACTCTCCGCTGTCCGTGCGCCGTCTCAGCGAGCTCCTGCAACTCGATCCGGGCACGCTGTCGCCGCTGCTCAAGCGCCTGGAGGCGATCGGTTACCTGCGTCGCGAGCGGGACCGTGCCGACGAGCGCAGCCTGGCCATCACCCTGACCCAGCGGGGCCGGGCGCTGCGGGCCGACGCCGAGCGGATCCCGCACGCCGTGGTCGAGCGGCTCGGCATGCCGATCGAGGAGCTTCGCCGCGTGCACGAGGCGCTCACCCGGGTGATAACCGCCGCGACCGGGTGACTCTCCGGCTCATCCATCCGCCGCCGTCGTTGGGACTGGCAGGGGAGGACGAGCCGGATGTGGATCTGCGTCGTATGCGGGGAACGCACCAACGGTGGGACGGAGGCTTGCCGGGCGTGCTCGTCGCCGCCGGCCCGCAGCCGGATCCTTCCCGCCCTGCCGCTGGCCGTCCTCGTCGGAACCCTGGCCCTCGCGGCGGTGATCGGCGGCCCGCGCCTGTTCGGCTCCGGGAAACCCCGCACCGAGAAGGCGACGATGCGGAGCACCCCGCCGATCCTGGAGAACACCCCGGCGGGCCTGGTCACCGTGCACCGCCGCGTCGACGACCCGCGCGCGGCCGCCGTCGCCGTGATGCTCGACACCTACTTCTCCGGGATCAACGAGCGGGACTACCGGGCCGTGGCGACGATCCTCGACCCGGCCGGCGACCTCGATCCGGGTGTGCCCGGCCAGCTGCGGGCGTTCGCCGACGGCACGTCGACCAGCCGGGACTCCGACGTCGTGCTGCACGGCCTGACCGAGGTGACCGCCGGGCGGCTCCGCGCCGAGGTGAGTTTCCGCAGCGAGCAGCAGGCGGGCCACGGGCCACCCGGACGCCGGGGCGAGACCTGCACACGCTGGGAGGTCACCTACCTCCTCAGCGCCCACGGTGACGGTTACCGGATGCTGCGGGGCGACGGCACGAACCGGCCGTGCTGATCCGCCACTCCGCGATCGACCACTCCGCGGTCAGCTCTCCAGCACCCGTTCCATCGCCGCCCGGGACCGCCGGGTCAGCCGCAGGTAGCGATCCACGAACTCACCCGGATCGCCGCCGCCCAGAAGGAGCACCGCGCCCGCCAGCTCGACCCCGTGCCGGGGCAGCTGGTCGGTCGGACGGCCCCGGACCAGGGTCAACGCGTTGCGCACCTGCGCCGCCAGCGTCCACCCGGCGGTCATCTCGGCCGCGTCCGCCTCGCTGATCAGACCGGCCACCGACGCCGACTCCAGCGCCTCCAGGGTCCGGGTCTTGCGCAGCTCCGGAACCGCGTGCGTGTGCCGCAGCTGGGTGACCTGCACCGCCCACTCGACGTCGGCGAGCCCGCCCCGGCCCAGTTTGGTGTGCGTGTTCGGGTCGGCGCCACGGGGCAGCCGCTCGGTCTCCACCCGGGCCTTGATCCGGCGGATCTCGGTCACCTGCTCACGGGTCAGGCCACCGGCCGGATAGCGGACGCCGTCGGCCAGCTGCTCGAACCGCCGCCCCAGATCGGCGTCGCCGCAGACGAACCGGGCCCGCAGCAGCGCCTGCGCCTCCCACACCTTCGACCAGCGGTCGTAGTAGTGCCGGTAGGCCGCCAGGCTGCGCACCAGCGGCCCCTGCCGGCCCTCCGGGCGCAGGTCGGCGTCGACGCCGAGAGCCGGGTCGGGCGCCGGCGCGTTCAGCAGCCGGCGCATCTCCTCGGCCACGGCACGCGCCGCCGCGCTGGCCTCGCCCTCCGGCACACCCGCCGGCGGCTCGTAGACGAACAGCACGTCGGCGTCGGACGGGTAGCTCATCTCGTAGCCGCCCAGCCGGCCCATGCCGATCACCGCGAACCGGAGGCCCTCCGGGGCCGGTTTGGCGCGCCGGGCGATCCGCAACGCCGCGTTCAGCGTCGCGTCGGTGACGTCGGACAGGGCCATGCCGATCGCGTCGACGCCCAGCGGACGGTCCGGGGCCAGGTCGCCGCCCTGGCTCAGGATGTCCGCGCAGGCCAGCCGGAACAGTTCACGACGGCGCAGCGCCCGGACCGCGGCGATCGCCTTCACCGGGTCGGTGTGCCGGTCGCCGGCCGCGGCGAACCCGTCCCGCAGCGACTCCCGGGGCCGGGGCTGGAGCTCGGCGTCCTCGGCCAGCAGGCGCAACGCCTCCGGGTCGCGGGTGAGCAGGTCGGTGGCGTACCGCGACAGGCTCAGCACGCGGGCCAGCCGGCGGGCCACCGGGCCGGCGTCCCGCAGCAACCGCAGGTACCACGGGGTACTGCCCAGCTTGTCCGAGACCTGGCGGTAGTTGAGCAGGCCACGGTCCGGTTCGGGGGCGTCGGCGAAATCCTGGAGCAGCATCGGCAGCAGGGTCCGCTGGATCGCCGACGTCCGGGTCACGCCGCCGGTCAGCGCCTCCAGATGACGCAGAGCACCCACCGGGTCGGCGAATCCGAGGATCTCCAGCCGCTTGCGGGCCGACTCCGGGGTCATCCGCAGCTCCTCGGCCGGCACCCGGGCGACAGCCTCCAGCAGCGGGCGGTACAGCAGCTTCACGTGCAGGCGGCGGACGTTGGCGGCGTGACCGACCCAGTCGGAGCGGAACGACTCGACGGCGTCCCGGCCGGGCAGCGCGGTGTAGCCGAGAGCGGCCGCGAGCCAGCGCAGACCGGCCGGGTCGTCGGGCACGGTGTGCGTACGTTTGAGATGTTGCAGTTGCAGCCGGTGCTCGACGCCGCGCAGGAAACGGTAACCACGCAGCAGCGTCTCGCCGTCCTCGCGGCCGACGTAGCCGCCGGTGACCAGGGCGCGCAGCGCCGGGAGCGTCCCGCCGGAGCGCAGTGTCTCGTCCGCCCGCCCGTGCACGAGCTGGAGCAGCTGCACCGCGAACTCGATGTCGCGCAGGCCACCCGGACCGCGTTTGATCTCGCGGTCCAGCTCCTTCTTCGGCACGTTGTCGATGATCTTGCGACGCATGTCGCGGACGTCGGCGACCGCCTCGGGCCGCTCGGCCGCGTGCCAGACCAGCGGAGCCAGATCAGCGATCCACTCCTGCGCCAGGGCCAGGTCACCGGCGGCCGGGCGCGCCTTGAGCAGCGCCTGGAACTCCCACGTGCGGGCCCAGCGCCGGTAGTAGGCCTGGTGGCTGGCGAGCGTGCGGACCAGCGGGCCGCGGCTGCCCTCGGGGCGCAACGCGGCGTCCACCGGCCAGGCCACCTGACCGCAGATCTCGATCAGGCGCGCGGCGATCGTGGTGCCGGCCGACAGGTCCTCGTCACCGGCCGCCACGAAGATCACGTCGACGTCGGAGACGTAGTTGAGCTCGTTGCCGCCGCACTTGCCCATCGCGACGACCGCGAGGCGCGGCTCCGGCGTCGACGCCGGCAGGCCGGCGACGGCGATCGCGTAGGCGGCGGCCAGGGTCTCGTCGGCCAGCCGGGACAGGGCGTCCATGGTCGGTTCCAGCCCGCGGCCCGCCGTCAGGTCCGCGGCGGCGATGCGCAGAAGCGATATCCGGTACGCCGTCCGCAGCGCCGGCACCGTCAGCTGATCGAAATCGGCCAGCCCGCCGTCGGCCTCCGGAGGCAGACCGCTCCTCCCGGTCGCCAGCGTGCGCCACTGCTCGGTGTTGGCCACCAGGTGGTCACCGAGCGCCGACGACGCACCGAGCACCGCGATCAGCCGCCGCCGCAGCCCGTGGTCGGTGACCAGCTCACCGAGCAGCTCCTCGGCCGCCTTGGCCCCGCCGCGCTCCGCCGACTCCACCACCCGGTGCAGCTGGCGCAGCGCGAGATTGGGGTCGGCGGCCTTGGACAGCGCGTCGAGCAGGACCGCCGCCTGCTCGTCGACGGGCGCCTGCGCCTCCGGGTCCCACAGCCGCAGCCCGCCCGGCCCGAGCAGGTCGGTGGCGCGGGCACCGTTGTCGGCGAAACCGTACCGGGCGAGGCGGGTGGGCCTGGTCATCACTGCCCCAGCAGTGGCAGGGTCCGGCCGGTCCCGGGGTTCGGTATGTCGGCGTCGGCCAGCCGGCCGTGCGCCAGCGCGGCGAACCGGACGGCGAACGGCTGCCACACCTCCTCGACATCGGCGAGCGCCGCCGAGGTGGCCTCGACCACGGCCTCCGCGTCGTAGCCCAGCTCGGCCAGCGTGGCGCTGTCGGCGCTCGCCCAGTCGGCGATCATCGCGGCGTCGCACTCGATGTGGAACTGGAGACCCCACGCCCGGTCGCCGATCCGGAACGCCTGGTTCGGGTAGCGGGTGGACGCGGCGAGCAGCACCGCGCCGGCCGGCAGCGCGGTGATCTCGTCGCGGTGCCACTGCAGCACGTCGGGCAGCAGCGGCACCCACTTGAACAGCGGGTCGGTGTCGGCGGCGTCGCGCTTGGCGACCAGCCCGGGACCGATCTCCGGGCCGGCCGTGCTGCGCTCGACGGCACCACCGTGCGCCCGGGCCAGCAGCTGCCCGCCCAGGCAGACGCCGAGCGTCGGCACCCGGAACCGGACCGCCTTGCGCAGCAGCCCCTCCAGCGCCGGGAACCAGGGCGCGCCGGGCACACCTGTGGTGTCGGGGAACGCGTTCTGATCACCGCCCAGCACGATCAGCGCCAGATAGCCGTCCAGGCTCTCCGGCAGCGGGTCGCCGGCGTGCGGCCGGAGCACGGTGAGCTCCAGCCCACCCTCGGCCAGCCAGTCCCCGAGCCGCCGGAGATCGTCGCTGGGGTCGTTCTCGATGACTAGTGCGGTGCCCACAGGTTGAGGCTAACCGAGGCTATTCGGGGAGGGCAGGCGCTAGGGGGCCCAGCGCGCGATCACCTCGTCGTCCTCGGTCTCGCCGGTCTCGACGAACCCGAGGGACAGGTAGAGGTCGCGGGCCGCGGTGTTGGCCGGCTGGTAGCTGAGCGCCACGTTCGGGGTGCCCGGCTCGGCGATCAGCCGCTCCCGGAGCTGCCGGACGGTCTCGCGGCCGATGCCCTGCCGCTGGTGTTCCGCGTCCACCACGAGACCGCCGATCCAGCGGCTGCCGTCGTCGTCGACCGCCCAGATGACGAACCCGACCACCACACCGCCACGGACCACGGCGAGCGGGTTCCACGTGTCGCCGTAGTGGCACATGCAGAGGTAGTAGGTGACCTCCGCGACGAAGTCCCTCTGGCCGGGATGGACGGTGAGGGCCGCGCAGTCGCGCCAGTTGCCGGCGGTGACCGGTTCGAGGCTGATGTCTTCCATTCGGGTGATCTTGCCAAAGCGCGGAAACACCGACAGGACGGTGTCGGGCCGGGGCTCCAGAGTGAAGAGGTCCCACAGAACGAAGGAGAGACAACATGTCCGCAGTGAACGGAATCGGCTGGTTCCAGATCGGCACCGACCGGCCGGACGAGGCCGCACGCTTCTACGGCGGCCTCTTCGGGTGGACGTTCGACGACGCGGTGCCCGGTTACCGCATCATCAGCACCCCGGCCGAGGGCGGCATCCAGGGCGGGCTCGCGGACACCGGCGGGCAGGGCCCGAACCACGCCGTCTTCTCGGTGCTGGTCGCCGACACCGACGCCACCTGCCGCGCGGCCGAGGCGGCCGGCGGCAAGGTCCTGGTCCGGCGCACGTCGGCGGCCGGGATCGAGATCGCCCACCTGCTCGACCCGTCGGGCAACCAGTTCCAGGTCTTCACCCCACCGGCGAGCTGACGCCGGGTCAGGTCAGGCTCAGCGGGCGCAGCCGGTGCGGGATCCGCACACCGGCCTCGCTGAGCGATCGCGGTGGCGCCGGCTCACGGGTCGGCGTCACCGAGCTGATCCGGTCGGCCCGGAACACCCGCACCGACTCGCGCAGCCGGCACCAGGCGATCAGATACCACCGCTCGTTGACCCCGACATAGCCCAGCGGCTCGATGTCGCGCAGGGTCACCGCGCCGGCCTTGTCGGCATAGCCGATCCGCAGCACGCAGCCGACCGGCAGCGGGCCACCGGCCAGGCGGGGCAGGGTCATCGGCGTCGTGTCACCGGCCAGCTGGATGCGGGCGGCCAGGTCGTGCGCGGCCGCCACGTCCTCCGGGCGCATCGCGGCGAGCACCTTGCGCAGGGCACTGGCCGCGGGCTGCCGGAACGGGCTGCCGGCCATGCTGCGCAGGGCGAGCGCCATGGCCACCGCCTCCTCCGGCGTCAGGTTGACCGGCGGCAGGGTGTGCGCGCGATCCAGGCAGTAGCCACCGGTGCGGCCGGTCTCGGCCCAGATCGGGGTGCCGGACTGCTGCAGCGCGGAGATGTCACGCTCGACGGTCCGCACGCTGACCTCGAACCGCTCGGCCAGCCAGCGGGCACTGCGTGGCCGGGGAGCGATCGCCCTCAGCTCCTCGACGAGCGCATACAGCCGATCGGTTCGATTCACCCCACGAGCCTAAAGCGGGGGTACGACAGAACCGGCGCTGTCCTAGGCTGCGCCCCATGACGCAGCAGCCGTCCGCGGCCATCCGGGTCTCCACTCTGGAGCTGTTCTTCGACCTCGTCTTCGTCTTCACGGTCACCCAGCTCGCCGACGCCCTCGCGCACGATCTGTCCCCGGCCGGCCTGCTCGACGTGACGCTGATCCTCTTCGTGATCTGGTGGATGTATTCGGGTTACGCCTGGCTGACGAACGCCGTCGCGCCGACCACCACGACCCGGCGGACGCTGCTGCTCGCCGGGATGGCCGGTTTCCTGGTCATGGCGCTGGCGGTACCCGAGGCGTTCGGGGAGTACGGCTGGATCTTCGGGGCCAGCTACGTGGTGGTGAACGCCGTGCACCTGGTGCTGTTCCTGCAGGCCGGCCCGGCCGCCCGCCGGATGATGCGCGTCCTCGGTCCGCTCAACCTGCTGGCCGCCGTCCTGGTGCTCACCGGTGGTCTGCTGCCCGAGCCGTGGCGGCACCTGTGCTGGGCCGCGGCACCGCTGGTGCAGATCGTCGCGGGTTACGTGCACCCGGCCGAGATGCACTCGATCACCGCCGGCCACTTCGTCGAGCGGCACAGCCTCGTCATGATCATCGCGATCGGTGAGTCGATCATCGCGATCGGCCTGGGTTTCCGCGAGGTGCACCTGGACGGCGGGGCGATCCTGGTCGCCGTGCTGGCCCTGGGCATCGCCTACTACCTGTGGTGGTTCTACTTCGCCGGCGACGACAAGCGGGCCGAGCACGTGCTGGCCGGTGCGGCCGAACCGGCCCGGCGGGCCCGTCTCGCTCTGAACGGGTGGTATTACGCACACCTGCCGATGCTGCTCGGCATCGTCGTCGCGGCGGTCGGCATCAAGAAGACGGTGGGTCACGCCTTCGAGCCGCTGCACTGGGGGCCGGCGGTCGCGCTCTCCGGCGGCGTGGCCCTCTACCTCGTCGGCCACGCCGCCTTCCTGCGGCTGCTCGGGATTCCCGGTGCCGCGTACCGGCTGGCCGCGGCCGTGCTGGTGCTTGCGGTCGTACCGCTGGGACACCTGGTCGCGGTGGCCCAGCTCGCGGTGGTCCCGGTGATCCTGGCGGCCGGGGCGATCGCCGAGGACATGCCCCGGATCCGCCGGCTCGGGACCGCCGGCGCGATCGGCGACTTCGGTCGCGGCGCGTGAGCCGGGCGGGTCAGGAGATGCAGGCGCAGACGATCAGGGCCGCGCCGAAGTGGGAGGCGGCACTGACCAGGGCGCCCGGGTGCCGGTCCTGGGTGCAGATGACCTCGCCGAGCTTGCCCGGGGTCAGCCAGTCGAGCACCAGGAAGGCCAGGCCCATGATGGCGATGCCGATCAGGCCGAAGAGAGCGGTCGAGGCGAGCCCCTGGCCGAACGAGTCGTAGGTGGTGAAGATCGAGGTGAAGACGATCGCGGCGATGCCCAGCTGGTTGGCCGCCAGCAGCAGCGCCGCATTGGGGTTGCGCTCCACCCAGATCAGGTCCCGCAGCTTGCCGGGAGTGAGCACGTCGATCAGAACGAACCCGACAGCCATCAACCCGATGCCGATACCGCCGAACACTATGCTGCGCCCGGCACCCGCGAGCAGATCTTCCAGCACGACTTCTCCCTAGTCAGATGTGGTCCGCACAAGACCGTATCGGAGCGGATCTACCGAGTCGATCGGACGCCTGACGCCACGGTGACGTTTTTTCATCACCCGGCGCTGTACCAGGGGAGCCCGCATGCGGTGTGCGGGGCCGATGTGAGGCGCGGAGGTCGTTGGATGGTGGCACCGGAGGGCCTCGACGCCGTCGTGCAGGCGGCTCAGCGTGGTGACGAGGCGGCGTTCCGCCTTCTCTACCGCACCCAGCAGCCGGCCCTGCTGCGCTACCTGCGCGTGCTGGTCGCCGAGGACGCCGAGGACGTCGCCTCCGAGGCCTGGCTCCAGATCGCCCGCGACCTGCGGACCTTCTCCGGCGACTGGGACGGGTTCCGGGGCTGGACCGCCACCATCGCCCGGCACCGCGCCATGGACCTGCTGCGGGCCCAGCGCCGCCGGCCGCAGGCGAGCGCCCCGGTCGAATATCTGACCGAGCTGAGCGCCGCCGACGACACCGCCGACCGGGCCATGGAGCTGGTCACCACCGACGCGGCGTTGGCACTGATCGCGACGCTGCCGCCGGAGCAGGCCGAGGCGGTGATGCTGCGGGTGGTGGTCGGGCTGGACGCCAAGACCACCGGCAGGATCCTCGGGAGGCGGGCCGGCGCGGTCCGTACCGCCGCCTATCGCGGGCTCAAACAGCTCGCCGCGCGGCTGCCTCCGGAGGCACCGCAACGCCCGCCGGAACAGCACCGGCCGGTCTCCTGGACCGACCCGGTGACAACTTCGGCGACCGCGGCGCTGAAGGAGATGAGATGACCAGCCCCGAGGAGTGGAGCGAGATGGACCGGAGGACCGCCGACCGCCTGTTGCGCGGCGACCGGACCGGGCACCCGCTCGAGCCGGTGCTGGCGGCGGCGGCAGCGCCCGCCACGGCCCGCGAGCTGGCCGGGGAGGCCGACGTGATGGCGGCCTTCCGCGCCGCCGGGCTCGCCCCCGCGCCGCGACGGCGTTCCGGACTGCTCCGGTCGGCGGTGGCCCGGCTGCTCACCCTCAAGGTCGCGGTGGTCGCGCTCGGCACGTCGGCGACGATCGGCGGTGTGGCCCTGGCGGCGAACACGGGCGCCCTGCCGGGTCCGCTCGGCGACGACACCCCCACCGTCTCCACCCCGGCGAGCCGGACGGCCGCGGAGACGCCGAAGCAGGCGACCTCCACCGTGCCGCAGCCCGCCGCCACCCCCACGATCCACCCGGACCGGGTGAGCGAGCTCTGCCAGGAGTTCAACCTCCACGACCGGGACACCCGCACCCGTGCGCTCAACGACGGCCGCTTCGGCGAGCTGGTGAAACGGGCCGGCGAGAAGGACCGGGAGCGGGTCGAGCAGTTCTGCGGCAGCCGTCCCCGCAACAGCCCCGGCAGCAGCGCCTTCGGAAGCACGTCGAGCCCCCGCCCGGACTATCCGGGCAGTGGCTTCGAGGGTGACACCGGGGGCTCCGAGGGCGACAGGAACGACGAGCAGCGCCCGGACAGCGGCGGCCAGTGGTCGCCGAAACCACGGCCGAGCGCGAGCGCGAGCCCCAGCAACACACCGGGGCCGCGCAGATGAAGCCGGCACCCGGCGGACCGGATCTGGGGAACGGGCGGTCCGCCGGGTGCCTTTAGCGGTCGGTTGCCGGTTAGGGTCGCCCCCACCCAGCGCCCGGCAACCGCACCAGCCAGGCGGTGACGGCTCGGACACCGTCGCCGCCTGGCGCCGCACAGACGGAAAGGGCCTTCCCGATCACGGGAAGGCCCTTTCCGGTACGGCTGTTACAGCGCGCCGAGGTACCGCTGGCGCTCGTAGGGGGTGACCTCGCGGCGGAACTGCTCCCACTCGGCCCGTTTGTTGCGCAGGAAGAAATCGAAGACGTGCTCGCCCAGCACCTCGGCGATCAGCTCGGAGCCGGCCATCACGTCGATCGCCTCGGACAGGTTCTCCGGGAGCGCCTCGTAGCCGGCGGCCTTGCGCTCGGCCGGGGACAGCGACCACACGTCGTCCTCGGCGCCGGGGGGCAGCTCGTACCCCTCCTCGATGCCCTTCAGGCCGGCGCCGAGCATGACCGCGAAGGCCAGGTACGGGTTGGCGGCCGAGTCGATCGAGCGCACCTCGACGCGAGCCGAGTTGGGCTTGCCGAACGCCGGGACGCGGACCAGCGCCGACCGGTTGAGGTGGCCCCAGCTGACGAACGCCGGGGACTCGGTGATCCGGTCCGGCAACTGCAGCGGGAACAGCCGCTTGTACGAGTTGACCCACTGGTTGGTGACCGCCGTGTACTCCCGGGCGTGCACCAGCAGACCGGCGATGAACGACCGTGCCGTCTTCGACAGCTTCTGCGGGTCCTCGCTGTCGTAGAAGACGTTGCGCTCGCCCTCGAACAGCGACAGGTGGGTGTGCATGCCCGAGCCGGGCTGATCCGTATACGGCTTCGGCATGAAGGTGGCCTTGACGCCCTGGGAGAGCGCCACCTCCTTGACCACGTGCCGGAACGTCATGATGTTGTCGGCGGTGGTGAGGGCGTCGGCGTAGCGCAGGTCGATCTCCTGCTGGCCGGGCGCGACCTCGTGGTGGCTGAACTCGACCGAGATGCCGATCCGCTCCAGGGCGAGCACGGCCTGGCGACGGAAGTCACGGGCCACCGCGTGGGTGGTGTGGTCGAAGTAACCGCCGGTGTCGACCGGGATCGGCACGGACCCGTCGTTGGCCCCGTCCTGGATCAGGAAGAACTCGACCTCGGGGTGGGTGTAGAAGGTGAAGCCCTTCTCGGCGGCCTTGGCGAGGGCGCGGCGCAGCACGTGGCGCGGGTCGGCCCAGGCGGCACTGCCGTCGGGCAGCAGGATGTCGCAGAACATCCGGGCGCTCTCACCGGAGACACCGCCCTCGAACGGGAAGACCTGGAACGTGGTGGGGTCGGGCATGGCCACCATGTCCGACTCGTAGACCCGGGCGAAGCCCTCGATCGCCGAGCCGTCGATGCCGATGCCCTCCTCGAAGGCGGACTCCAGCTCGGCCGGAGCCACGGACACGCTCTTCAGCGTGCCCAGCACGTCGGTGAACCAGAGGCGGACAAAACGGATGTCGCGCTCCTCGAGCGTGCGAAGCACGAACTCCTGCTGTCGGTCCACTGCCACCCCTCGTTCGGAGGTCTACCTATCGAGCCGAGACTACGCTGACCATCACCTGTGACGTCGGCCCGGGTCGGGATCCGAAGACCCGGCTTGGGGGAACAATGAGGGGCATGCCCACGTTGCGGATCGCTCTCGCTCAGGTGAACTCGACAGTCGGTGACATTCGCGGCAACGCGGCGTCGGTCCGGCGCTGGTCCCGGGAGGCGGCGGACGCCGGCGCGCATCTGGTCGCCTTCCCCGAGATGATGCTGACCGGCTATCCGATCGAGGACCTCGTCTTCCGCAACTCGTTCGTCGAGGCGTCCCGGCAGGCGCTCCGGGCGCTCGCCGCCGACCTGGCCGCCGACGGCCTGGGCGAGCTGGCCGTCGTGGTCGGTTACGTGGACGCCGACGGCCCGCCGGCGATCAGCTCCGACGCGGTCCCCGGCAGCGGCCGGCGCGACGCGTCCGCGCTGCTGCACCGGGGCGAGGTGGTCGCCACCTACTACAAGCACCACCTGCCCAACTACGGCGTCTTCGACGAGGACCGCTACTTCGAGCCCGGTGACACGCTGACCGTGGTCCGGCTCGGCGGGGTCGACGTGGCGCTCACCGTCTGCGAGGACATCTGGCAGGCCGGTGGGCCGTTCACCGCCGCCCGGCAGGCCGGGGTGGGCCTGGTGGTCAACATCAACGCGTCGCCGTACGAGTTGAACAAGGACGATGTGCGGCTGGCGCTCGTCCAGCGGCGGGCCGTGGAGGCGGGGGCCGCCGTGGCGTTCGTCAACATGGTCGGCGGGCAGGACGAGCTGGTCTTCGACGGCGACTCGATGATCGTCTCGGAGACCGGGGAACTGCTCGCCCGCACCGCGCAGTTCAGCGAGGAGCTGCTCGTACACGATCTCGAACTCGATCTGAAGGAACCGGCGGACGGGCCCACGGCACTCGCGATCGACCGGGTGGCGACCGACGTCGTCCTGACCCCGCCCGCCGACGTCCGGAAAGCCGGCATCGCCGAGCGCGCCGAGGACGCCGCGGAGATCTGGTCCGCCCTGGTCCTGGGCCTGCGCGACTATGTGGACAAGAACCGGTTCCGCTCGGTGGTCTTCGGCCTGTCCGGCGGCATCGACTCGGCGGTGGTCGCCGCGATCGCCGTCGACGCCCTCGGCCCGGAGCGGGTGGTCGGCGTCTCGCTGCCCAGCGGCTACTCCTCCGACCACTCCAAGGACGACGCCGCCGACCTGGCCAAGCGCACCGGCCTCGACTACCGCACCGAGCCGATCCAGGCGATGGTCGACGCGTTCCTGGCGAACATGTCGCTGTCCGGCCTGGCCGTGGAGAACCTGCAGGCCCGGGTCCGCGGCGTGATCCTGATGGCGCTCTCCAACCAGGAGGGGCACCTGGTCCTGACCACCGGAAACAAGAGCGAGCTGGCGGTCGGCTACTCGACGCTCTACGGCGATTCGGTCGGCGGGTTCAATCCGCTCAAGGACGTGCCGAAGACCATGGTGTGGCAGCTCGCACGGTGGCGGAACACGCAGCCCGGCACGCCCCCGATCCCGGAGAACTCGATCACCAAGGCACCCAGCGCCGAGCTGCGCCCGGATCAGAAGGACTCGGACTCGCTGCCCGACTACGAGATCCTCGACCCGATCATCAAGGGCTACGTCGACCAGGACCTCGGTCGCGACGAGCTGATCGCGGCCGGCAACGACCCGGAGCTGGTGGACCGTACCCTCCGCATGATCGACCTGGCCGAGTACAAGCGGCGTCAGTCGGCCCCCGGCACCAAGATCTCCGGCAAGGCGTTCGGCCGTGATCGTCGTCTCCCTATTACCAACCTGTTTCGTGAGGGTGTTTGAAAGCCCGGATAACGGTGCGACGATGTGCGGACCCGGGGACCGCACTCGCGCGGCCTCGAGGGAGGAGAAGCACCATGTCTGAGATCCCCACCCTGTACGGTGGCCCGCCGACCCGCCGGGTCCGCACCCGTGACCTGCTCAACGCCAAGGTCCGCGGCGACCGCTGGCCGATGCTCACGTCCTACGACATGTACACGGCGCAGATCTTCGACCAGTCCGGCGTGCCGGTGCTGCTGGTCGGCGACTCGGCCGCCAACAACGTCTACGGCTACGAGACCACCGTCCCGGTCACCGTCGACGAGCTGTTGCCGCTGGTCCGCGCGGTGGTCCGGGCGACGAAGACCGCGCTGATCGTCGGTGACCTGCCGTTCGGCAGCTACGAGGAGGGCCCGACCCAGGCGCTGCGCACCGCCGTCCGGTTCATGAAGGAGGGCGGCTGCCACGCGGTCAAGCTCGAGGGCGGCCGCCGGATGGCACCGCAGATCGAGGCGATCACCGGCGCCGGCATCCCGGTGATGGGGCACGTCGGTTTCACGCCGCAGCGCGAGCACGCGATCGGCGGCTACCGCGTCCAGGGCCGGGAGAACGAGGGTGCCGAGGTCATCTCGGACGCCCGGGCGGTCGCCGACGCGGGCGCGTTCGCCGTGGTGCTGGAGATGGTCCCCGGCGAGGTCTCCAAACAGATCACCAAGGAGCTGCCGATCCCCACCGTCGGCATCGGCGCCGGCCCCGACACCGACGCCCAGGTCCTGGTCTGGCAGGACATGGCCGGGCTGCGCACCGGCAAGGCGCCGCGCTTCGTGAAGCGTTACGCCGACCTGTCCGGCGCCCTCACCGAGGCGACGCGACAATTCGCCGACGAGGTCCGCAACGGCGAGTTCCCCGCCGCGGAGCACACCTTCTAAACCCTTCATCCGGTACGGGGTCCGCACCTCCCGACCACAGCGGACCCCGTCCCGCCCTGCCGCCTCCGTCCCGCGCGGCCACGACCCTCGCCCGGACGACTGCGCCCATCCGATTTCCACCCGGTCCCGCGGGCGGCATCCGCCCGCTTCCCGGACCGCGCCTCGCTCAGGCCGGACCGTCCGCCGTCAGCCGGACCGCGCCTCGCTCAGGCCGGACCGTCCGCCGTCAGCCGGACCGCGCCTTGCTCAGGCCGGCTCGAACCGGACCGTCCGCCGTCAACCGGACCGCGCCTCGCTCAGGCCCGCTCGAACCGGACCGTCCGGCTCACCGGGTCGGCCGCCGTCAGGCGGACCGGAACCCGCTCCCCCAGCGGCAGGTCACCGAGGCACTTGGCTCGCACCGCCGGCTCGTCCAGGGCGATGGTCCCGCCGGCCGGCCGCTTACCGTTCGCCTCGTCCCGGTCCAGCACCGCCGCCTCGAACACCTCACCGACCCGCCCCTGCAGCAGCACCGCCTCGGCCAGGTCGATGGCCCCGCGGTCGGCGGCCCCCGCAACCCGGTCGGTCGTCGACATCGCCCTGGGCAGCCGGGGCAGAGCGTCCACGACCCACCCGGGAACCGCCCGCCCCTCGGTCACCGCCAGGCAGACCTCCGTCGCATACCGGTCGGCGAGCCGCCGCAGAGGTGCCGTGACATGCGCATACGGCGCCCCGACGCCACCGTGCCCAGCATCCGCCGGCACTCCCAGGATCTCGGCCCCACCCTCCGGCCGCCCGGCCGGACCGCTCCCGGCCCGGCCGCCGGCCACCGCCGATCCGGAGTCGCCGCCACGGCCCGGCGCGACCGGGGCAGCCACACCGAACGCGGTGTAGGCCGCGCCGCGCAGCAACTCGGCGGCCTGGCCGAGGAAGGCCGCGCCACGGGGATCCGCCGGGTCGACGGCGGCGATGACCGTGCCGACGCGGGCGCCGTCCGGCCAGACGATACCCAGCGGACCGGCGGCGGCCCGCAGCTTCTCGACCGCCTCCGGCTTGGGTGACGGCATGGTCCGCAGGAGCCCGATCCCGGCACCCAGCATGATCCGCGCCGCGGCCATGCCGGTGAGCAGCGAGATCTGCGCGTTGTGCTCCTCGACCGGCAGCGGCGCCCGCAGCACCAGCCGCCAGCCGTCACTGCCCCGCTCGACCTCCTGCGACGGCAGCGGAAGGTTCACCGCACCCCGGTCAGCGGCCCGCCGCGCGAGGATCCCGCCGATCTCCGGCAGCAGCGTCAGCATCTCCGGCGCCGTCCCCGCGTCGATCTGCCGCTGCACACCCGCATAATCCAGTTTCGCCCGGCTGCGAACCCGCGCCCGCTCGACACCGACGGCCACGGTCTCCCCGTCACCGTCCAGATCGATCGTCCACACGACAGCGGCCCGATCGCCGCCCGGCAGCAGGCTGACCGCATCCTCGCTCAGCACCGGCGGATGCAACGGAACCCGCCCGTCCGGCAGATAGACGGTCTGGCCCCGGACCCAGCTCTCCGCCTCCAACGGCCCACCCGGCCGCACATAGGAGGCGACGTCAGCGATCGCATAGTGCACCCGATAGCCGCCACCGGACCGCCGGCTCAGATGCATGGCCTGGTCGAGATCCCTGGACGACGCCGGATCGATCGTCACGAACTCGATGCCACCACGATCCGCCCGGGGCATCGAAGTATCCCGGGCCGCCTCCGCCGCCTCGGCGAGCACCGCCTCCGGAAACTCGTCCGGCAATCCCAGCTCCCGCCGCAGCCCCGAGAAGTCGATCTGCGGCGCCACCACCCGTTTGATCGGCACGGGTCATTCCTACCAGCCGTAACGACGACGAGCGCGCTGCCGGGGTGTCCCCACCCACGACAGCGCGCTCACGATCCGCCGATCAGCGCCGGCGCCCCACCGAGCGCGAAGCCTGCACCGGCTCACCGCGGGGCGTGTTGCGTGCGGTTCGAGCACTTCCCGGCGTACGCCCAGAGGTCCCCGAATTGACCCCCGAACTCCGCGAAGCCCGAGTCGCCTTGGCCGCGTTCCCGCCCGCTTTCGCCGCGTTCCCGCTCGCCGCGGCAGACTTCCCGGCCGTGGTAGCGGTGCTGCCGGCCTTCTTGGCCGCGTTCCCGCCCGCCTTGGCCGTCGTGACCTTGCCCGCGACAGCCTTGCCCGCCGCGTTCAGGTTCCCCGCCTTTGCCCCGATCGCCTTTGCGCCGGTCGCCTTTGCGCCGGTCGCCTTTGCCCCGGTCGCCTTGGCAGCAGCCACCTTGGGCCCGGTCGTCTTGACGCTCGCCGCCGTGGCCTGCACACCCGTGGCCTTCGTGCCCGCGGCCTTCGTTGCTGCCGCCTTACCTCCCGCTGCCTTCGTCGCCCCAGCAGAGGCCGCCTTCGTTCCAGACGCCGTGCGCGCCTTCGCCGCGGGCGTCGCCTTCCCGGCAGCTGCCCTACCCGCCGTCGCCTTGGTCCCGCTCGCCTTAGCCGCAGTTACCTTGGCTGCCGTCGCCTTGGCCGCAGTCGCCTTAGCCGCAGTCGCCTTAGCCGCAGTCGCCTTGGTCCCGCTCGCCTTAGCCACAGTTGCCTTGGCTGCGGTCGCCTTGGTCGCGGTCGCCTTGGCTGCGGTCGCCTTAACCGCAGTCGCCTTGGTCGCAGTGGCCTTGGCCCCGGCTGCCCTGGTTCCAGGCGCCTTCGCGGCCGTCGCCTGAGACCCGGTCGTCTTAGCCGCAGCCGCCTTTGCCGTCGTGGCCTTCGCACCGGCGGTCCTGGCGCCTGTCGCCTTGGCCGCAGCCTTCGCGGGCGCGACCTTGGTAGCCGCAGCCGCCTTACTCGGCGCGACCGACTTCCCGGCGGCCCTGGCCGTAGTGGACTTCACGGGCGCGGCCTTCGCGGCGGTCTTCTTCGCCGCCACGCCTCCCCGCGGGGTAGCCCCGGCAACCTTGGCCGCAGCCTTCTTGGCAGCGGTCGTCTTAACCGCGGCAGCCCCTGTCGCCTTAGCCACGGCTTTCTTGGCCGGAGTCCCCTTGGCGGCCGTCGCCTTAGCCGGAGTCCCCTTGGCGGCCGTCGCCTTGGCCGGAGTCACCCTGGCCGGACTCGCGCCCGTAGCCTTCGTCCCGGTCGACTTGACGGCAGCCACCTTCGCCGCGGTCTTCTTCGCTGCGGCAGTCTTGGCCGCCGAAGCCGGAGTCCCCGGAGCGGCTGCTCTCTTCGCCGCCACCTTCGTCCCGGCTGCCTTCGCGGCGGTCCTCGCCGCCGCAGTCTTGGATACCGCCGTACCGGCAGCCGCCTTCTTGGCACCTGCGGCCCTGGCCCCAGCCGGGGTACCAGCACCCGTGGCTGCACCAGCCATCACTTTCGCACCCGTGGCCTTGGCCCCAGCAGCCTTACTGGCCGTCGCCTTGGTCCCAGCGGCCTTAGCCGCAGTCGCCTTAGCCGCAGTCGCCTTGGTTGCAGTCGCCTTGGTTGCAGTCGCCTTGGCCGGAGTCGTCCCCGCCTTGGTCGCCTTTCCACCGGCGGCCCTGGCAACGGTCGCCTTTCCCGTCGCCTTCCCGGCGCCCCCAGCCGACCTGGTCCCCGCAGCCTTCGCCGCCGTTGAACCGGTGGCCTTCGTCGCCCGGGCACCGGTCGCCTTGCCCGCGGCCGTAGCCGCCGTGCCACCGGTGGCCTTCGCTGCCGTCCCACTGCCGGCAGCCCTGGTCCCGGTCGCCTTCGCCCTGGTGGTGGTGGCTTCGGTCCCGGCCGCCTTCGCCGCGGTCGACTTCGTACCGGCGGCCTTCGACGCGGTCATCCGGGTCCCGGCCGTCTTCCCTCCGGCCGTCCGGCCCGCGGTGCTCCCGACCGCCTTGACCGCCTTCTCCCCGGTAGCGGCCCCGACAGCGGCGGTTCCAGCGGTCGTACCGACGGCTTTGGTCCCGGCTGTCCTGGTCGCGCTCCGGGCAGCCTTCGCCGCCGGGCGCCCCGTCTGCACGGATGTCTCCTCGGCGACCGTGGCGGAGGTACCGTCGGTCCGAGCGGTACCGCGACGCGAACCCGTGGTCTTGATCGCCGTCGCCGCCGCACCGGCTGCCTTGGCCGCCGTCCTCGCGGCTCCGGCTGCCTTGCCGGCTGCGGTCTTGGCCGTCGTGCCCCGAGCCGGTGCCCGCTTCGTGGCCCCACTCCCGGCGGCGGCGTCCGACGCGGCCCGGCTTCCGGCGCTCCTGGAGGTACCGGCCCGGGGAGCCGTCACCTCGTCGAGCTCGTCCGCCTCGTCCTCCGCGAACTCCTCGTCGATCTCCCCGGAAGAACCACCGACCAGCGCGGGTACGACCTCCGCGTCGAAGCCCTCATCCTCCGCGGCCTCCTCGTCGTCGTACTCCTCGTCCTCTTCGTCGGCGTCCTCGTCCTCGTCGAGTTCGTTGGCCTCGAGTCCGTCGGCCTCGACTTCGTCGTCGAGGTCCGCGCCCTCCCCGAACGGGCGAAGCACCGCACCACCGATCGGCTCGTCCTCGCCGGCCGCGACCGCGACCGGGGACTCGTCGTCCTCGGTGTCGTCGTCCGAGTCGAGTTCACGTCCGTCAGCACTGGAGACCCGCGCGAGCGTGGACACCCATCCGGATTCGACAGCGTCGGCCGGGCCGGTGTACTCGGAAAGGCTCTCGTCCTCGTCGTCGTCAGGTTCGGCTTCGTCCGAGCCGGCTGCGAGCGCCTCCAGGTCGGGCCGGTCCGCTCCCCACTGGTCGGAGTCCTCGTCCGGCAGGACCGGTCCACGATGCGGCGGGAACCATCCACCCACGAACGACACGTTCGGGCCGGACGCCGTGTCGACCGCGTCCTCTTCGACGTCGCCCTGCGGGCCGGAGGCCACCTGGTCCGGGCGCATCCGCCCGGCGAGGTAGGCGGATTCCCGCTCGTCGCCGTCGTCGTCCCAGCTGTCGCCGGTGAGCACGGTCACCCGGTTCTTCGGCTGGTTACCCATGGCCGCGGCGACCTTCCGGGAACCACCGGCCCGCCGCTGAACGGCCGGACCGGCCTTGGACCCGATCGGTACGGTCACGCCGCCGACGCTCCGGCCGGATCCCTTCACCGCGCTCTTACCGGCGGCAGCCCGCCCACCAGCGGCAGTCCCGGTCGTGCGGTCGCCACCGGCCTTCCCCGCGGGGGTCTTCCCCCGCCCTGCGATGTCCTTACCCGCCGTGGTCCTGGTCCCGGAAGCCGGTTTGCCTGCGACAGCCCGGCCGGCGCCGGCCCCGTTCGCCGCGGACGCGCGAGCCGACACGGCCCGAGCCGTCTTTCCGGCCGCCGCCACCGTTCGCCCGGCAGGCTTCTTGGCGGCGGCCACCTCGACGGCAGCCTTCCCACCGACTCGCTGCGCGGCGGCCTTGCCCGTTCGGGTGTTCGATGCGGTCCCCACCTTCGTGGCGTTCCCCGGCCTCGATGCGGGAACGGCCTTGGATGCAGCCTTTCCCCTGCCGGCAGAAACGCCCTTGGCAGCGGGAGCGGTCTTGGATCCGGCCGCGGTCCTGGCCTCGGGAGCGGCCTTAACGCTGGGAACGGCCTTGGCGCTGGGAACGGCCTTAACGCTGGAAGCGGCCTTAACGCTGGAAGCGGCCTTAACGCTGGAAGCGGCCTTAACGCTGGAAGCGGCCTTGGCAGCGCCCGCGACCTTCGCCGTGGAGACGATCTTGGAGGCGGCCGTGGGTTTGGCGGCGGCCACGACCCGGTGCGTGTTCGTCCTACCGGCGCCCTTTGCGCTGAGGGGCTCATTGCCGGTAGCAGCGCGGCTTCCGGCTTTCCGGCCCGCTGGAATCTTGACTTCGATCGGCTCGGACGCGGGCCGCTGCGCCACCGGTCGCCGCGCCGTCGGCCCGCCGACCGTGCCCTTCCCCGCGGAGACGGCTCCGGGCGAAACCTTCCCGGTCGAAACCTTCCCGGCTAGAGCCTTCCCCGCCAGGGGCTTGACGGCCAGGGGCCTGACGGGCGCTGGCTTGACGGGCGCTGGCTTGACGGGCGCTGGCTTGACGGGCGATGGCTTGACGGGCGATGGCTTGACGGCTGCGGTCGTCCGAGGCGTGGCCTTCCCGGTCACGGTGCTGCTGGAATTCGAGGCCCGCGCCGCCGGGGTCGCCGGCCTCGGCGCGGTCCGTCCGACCGAAGCCGCCGACTTCGAACCGGACCTGGTGGCGACAACCGCACCCGTCTTGGCGGCTCGCGTTCCGGCACCGGAGTTCGCGCCAGCGGAACCTCTTTTGGCGGAAACGGTCACCACGTCAGCTGCGGACCTGTTCCGTTTCCCGGCGGACGACGCAACCGGCGACGCGTTCGTCCGTGCGGCACGGCTCGCTACGGGTGCCGACTTCGCATCGTTCCCGGAGGCACGCGCCGAACCAGCGTTCCGAGGCTTGACGATGACCGCCGCCGGCGCCTTACGGCCAGGGGAAGCGGTCGCGGCCTGCTTCTTCACCGACGCGGCAACCTTCGCCACCGGCGCGACCACAGCCTTGCGGCCGGCCGCCGGAGTCGTCGTGCCCGGTTGCCCGACGGTCTGCTTGCCCACGGTCTGCTTGCCCACGGCCTGCTTCACGGCCGGCATGTCAGCGGCTTGCTTCAGGATCGGGCTGCCAGCGGCCTGTTTGCCTACGGTCGGCTTCACCACCGGCCTGCCGGCGACCTCTTTCCCAGAGGCGGCCTTCAACGCCGGCTTCCCCGCGGCTTGCTTGAGAGCTGGCTTGCCAGCGGCCAGCGACTTGGCGGTCTGCCTGACCGTTGCCGGCCCGCCAGCCTTCCCCACGGTCGCCGCAGACTTGGCCGACGCGGCAGAACGCGCAGACGGCGCGGCAGAACGCGCAGTCGGCGCGGCAGAACGCGGAGCAGCCGACGACGCCTTTCCCGCGACACCCGAACGTGCGGCCGGCGCGGCGGAGCGCGAGCCAGCCGAAGCCTTATCCGCTCGGACCGAACGTGCACCCGACGCGGCCGAACGGGTGCCGGCCGAGGCCTTCCTTGCCGCAGCCGACGTGGCGGAACGCAAGGCAGCCGAAGCCTTCCCCGCCGCAGCCGACGTGGCGGAACGCGAGCCGGCGGCGGCCTTACCCGCCGCGGCCGAACGTGCGGCGGCCGACGTGGACAGGCCCTTCGCCGCTGGACTCTTCGCCGAGGGTGCGGCGCCGGCCTTGGCCGGGCGGGACTTCGCAGCGGCAGCGCCGGCACGGGTGGCAGCGGCAGCGCGCGTGGTGGCTGGGGTGGCGGCCGAGGTGGGGGTGGCGGCGGTCGTGCGGTTGCCCGTACCGGTTGGGGTGGTTCTGGGTCGGGGGCCCGCGCCTGAGGCAGCGGGCCTGGTCGAGGCCTTTTTGGCAGCGGGCATCGAGGTGTTCCTCCTTGCGAATGACTGCGGGCACGTCCGCGCCGGGAGACACGCGGCTCCGGCTCGGTCGGCCGGAGCGGCGGATTACGTCAGCTGGCTTCCCCTGTCCAGCGGGCGTCCTCGGCATCCCACTCGGCATTGCGCTTCTCGACGGTCTCGAGTGCCCGCGTCGCGTCGTCTGCCGTGCCGTAGGGACCGAGCCGGTATTGAGCTGGGCACACGTCGTCGCCGCTCTCCACCCGGTGGTCGCGGAGGCACCAGAAATAGCCCGCCCCGCCCAGCCCACTGTCGTTCATTCCATCACTGTGCCGCCAAAATCGGCCAAGCGCTACCGATTCGGGCAAAAAGTCCTAAATTCCCATTGTTAAGCTGAACAAAAAGGACGTCAACTCGGGTAAACCGGTCATCAAGTAACAAATCCGGCACTTCTTCGCCAACCGCTGGGTTGCGGCAAGTCGCCGACGACTATCCACGCAAGTTGCGTCGACGCGCCCAGCAAGTTGCGGCGACGCGTCCGGCAAGAGGCGGCGACGCGTCCGGCAAGAGGCGGCGACGCGTCCGGCAAGAGGCGGTCACGCTCCCCAGCAAGAGGCGGGCACGCCTCCGGAGCACAGGGCAGTGAGGCCCGCGCACGAGGCCGTGAAGCCTACGCACGAGGCACTGAGGCCCACGCGAGACAGCGATGCGGCCCACGCGGGACAGTGATGCGCCCACGGGAAGAAGTGATGAGACGGCGAGGGACGCATACGCCCGTGAGACGCGCTGGAGCCTGGACGTCGCAGCCGCGTCGCGCGGCAGCCAGGGGACGTCCGTGTTGCGGTCGTCGGCGGTTCACCCCGTACAAGAAAGGAAAATGCCGCCCCGGACGGATGGTGCCGGGGCGGCATTTCGTGAGTCGCGCGGATCCGGGGTCAGCGGAGTTCGGCGGCGACCAGTTCGGCGACCTGGACCGCGTTGAGGGCCGCGCCCTTGCGGAGGTTGTCGTTCGAGATGAAGAACGACAGCCCGTTCTCGGCGGTGGGGTCGACGCGGAAACGGCCGACGTAGGACGGGTCGCGACCGGCGGCCTGAAGCGGGGTCGGCACGTCGGAGAGCTCGACGCCGGCCGCGGTGGCCAGGATCTCCCGGGCCCGCTCGGGGCTGAGCGGGCGCTCGAATCGGGCGTTGACCTGGAGCGAGTGGCCGGTGAAGACCGGGACGCGCACACAGGTGCCGGAGACCAGCAGGCCGGGGAGGCCGAGGATCTTGCGGCTCTCGTTGCGGAGTTTCTGCTCCTCGTCGGTCTCGAAGCTGCCGTCGTCGACGAACGAGCCGGCCTGCGGGATCACGTTGAACGCGATCGGCTTCGGGAAGACCTTGGACTCGGGGAACTCGACGGCCGAGCCGTCGTGGGTGAGCTCAGTGGCGCGGTCGGCCACCTTTTTGACCTGCTCGTCGAGCTCGGCCACACCGGCGAGACCGGCGCCGCCGACCGCCTGGTAGGTGGTGGCGATGAAGGAGACCAGGCCGGCCTCGTCGTGCAGCGGGCGCAGCACCGGCATGGCGGCCATGGTGGTGCAGTTGGGGTTGGCGATGATCCCCTTCGGCCGGACCCGGGCGGCGGCCGGGTTGACCTCGGCGACGACGAGCGGGACGTCGGGGTCCATCCGGTACGCCGACGAGTTGTCGACGATGACCGCGCCGGCCTCGGCGAAGCGGGGGGCGAACTCCAGCGAGCTGCCCTTGCCTGCGGAGAAGAGCACAATGTCGAGGCCGGAGTAGTCGGCCGTTGCGGTGTCCTCGACGGTCACCTCGCCGTCGCCCCACGGAATCGTGCGGCCCGCACTGCGTGCGGAGGCGAAGAGCCGGAGCTGGGTCACAGGGAACTGGCGCTCGGCCAGGATGCGGCGCATGACGCCGCCCACCTGTCCCGTCGCACCGACGATACCGATCCTCATGGGGACCAAACTACGTCCTGAACAGCGCAGCAAGAAATCGCCTTATCCAGATAGTGGGAAGGTAATCCCATATTTGAGGACAGCAGGCCTAGCGTTGGACCCATGGCGACCTACACCCATGGACACCACGAGTCGGTCTTGCGCTCACACCGGTGGCGCACCGCAGAGAATTCGGCGGCGTACCTGCTGCCGCATCTTTCCTCCGGATTTTCCCTGTTGGACGTCGGATGCGGGCCCGGCACGATCACGGCCGAGCTGGCTGAGCTGGTGACACCCGGCCGGGTGACCGCGCTGGAGCAGACCGCGGACGCCCTCGACCTGGCCCGGGCCGAGATCGCGCGGCGCGGCCTGACCGGCGTCGACTTCGCCGTCGGCGACGTGCACCGGCTCGACTTCGCGGACGGCACGTTCGACGTGGTCCACGCGCACCAGGTGCTGCAGCACGTGGCCGATCCGGTGGCGGCGCTGCGCGAGATGCGCCGGGTCACCAAGCCGGGCGGGCTGGTCGCGGTGCGCGACAGCGACTACGCGGCGTTCACGTGGTTCCCGGAGCTGCCCGAGCTGGACGAGTGGCTGGACCTCTATCAGCGGGTGGCCCGGGGCAACGGCGGTGAGCCCGACGCCGGGCGGCGGCTGCTGTCGTGGGCGCGGGCTGCCGGATTCACCGACGTCACCGCGACGGCGAGCGTGTGGTGCTTCGCCGACGAGGAGGACCGCGAGTGGTGGGGTGGCATGTGGGAGGAGCGGGTGCTCAACTCCGCGATGGCCACGACCGCGGTGGACACCGGCGCCGCGATCGGGAGCGACCTGGAGAGGATCTCCGCCGGCTGGCGCCGGTGGGCCGACGACCCCGACGGCTGGCTGATCATCCCGCACGGGGAGATCCTCTGCCGGGTCTAGATGTTGGGCCGGAACGCCCAGTGCCACGACTCCCGTGGCACGTTCTCGACGAATCCGTAGTTCTTGGCGTTCTTCCGCATCCAGGCGAGCGCCTCGGAGTTCAGGTCCAGGTCGGTGGCCATGCCCCAGCCGTGTTCGCTGGTGCCGGGCCTGGCCGCCAGACCGCCCTGCGAGTAGAGGCCCTTCCGGCGGGCCAGGTCGACCTGTTCGGCGTACGGACGGTAGGAGTCGGTGATGCCGATCTTGACGCCGGCCTGACGGGCGTCCTCGATCATCCGGTTCAGGTTCTCGGCGGCCGGCGCCCACAGCCTGTGGTTGGTGTTGCCGACCTGCCCGAGGGCGCCGGCCGGGATCTTGCCGTTCCCGTACGCGGCGAGATCCTCCGGAATGCCCTTGCTGTTGAGTTTGTAGGTTTTGTCCGAAGCTCCGGTGGATGCGACAGCACTCTGGAGATGGCTGGCGAAACTGGCCTGAGCGGGCGTCTCCGTCCGGGCGCGCGCCGTCGTGGTCGGGGCCTGCTGGCCCTGAAGCGCGAGGATCCGGCTCTGGATGTCCGCGATGCGCGAATTCACTCCCTCGATACCCACGCCCTACCCGTTCGGCGCGCCCCAGGGAATCTGAGGCGCAACCGGCGGGAAACTCAGGACGCGGGCGCGAGGTCGATCGTGTGCTGGGTGTGCGCGACCTTCGCCTGCAGGTAGCGGACGTTCGCCGGGGAGGCGTGCACCCCGGTCGGCCGGACCGCCCGCACCTCGACACCCAGGTCACGCAACTGCCGTGACTTGTCCGGGTTGTTGGTGAGCAGGTCGACCGACGCGACGCCGAGGGCCTCCAGCATCTGCGCGGCGGCGGTGTAGTCACGCTCGTCGTCGCCGTGGCCGAGAGCCCGGTTCGCCTCGTAGGTGTCCATGCCCAGGTCCTGCAGGGCGTAGGCGTCGAGCTTCGCGTACAGCCCGATGCCACGACCCTCCTGCCGCAGGTAGAGCAGGTAGCCACCGGTCTCGGTGATCCGCTCGACGGCCTCTCGCAACTGGGGGCCGCAGTCGCAGCGCTGTGAGCCGAAGACGTCGCCGGTCATGCACTCGGAGTGCAGCCGGACCAGCGGGGACTCGGCCTTGGCGACGTCACCGAGGGCGAGCGCGAGGTGCTCCTTACCGTCGGACAGACCGGTGAAGGTGACGACCTCCGCGCTGGTGCGGTACCCATCGGGGAACTCGAGCGGAACAGTGACGCGAGTACGAACCGGCATGCCCTCTCCCTGTGCACTTGATACTTCAAGTACGGATCGACCGTACGCGCCGGTTCATGAGGTGGCCACGGTTGCCGGTGGGTCACCGGTCACAGGCCCAGATCGACCTCGGAAGTCCGGTCTGTACGGTTCGGGAGAATGTTGGTGATGAGCACGATCAGGCAACCGATCGCCGCGTAGAGAACCAGCACGGTCAGGTGCCCGCCGATCGGGGCGTCCGGAAAGTAGAGATTGTCGCGAACGGCCTGCACCCCGGCCCCGGTCGGCAGGTGCTCACCCAGCTCACGGCCGAACGTCGGCAGGAACTCCGGCAGGATGCTCGCGCCCGAGATCACCGTACCGATCGTGAAGTAGAACGCGCCGACCAGCGCACCTGCCGGGCCGACCAGCGCCACCGCCCCGGCCGTCGACCCGGTCACGGCCAGCGAGATCAGCGAGAAGATCCAGAGCATCTCGACGCGGTCGGCGCCCTCGCCGACCCCGAACCAGCTCATCGACCAGAGGACCACGGCGGCGGAACCCACCGCGTAGAGGACCAGCGTCGCGAGATGCGCGACGCCACGACGCCAGGATCTGCGGGTACGGGGAATCAGCCGCCCCAGTCCCATCGAGGCGATCGTCCCGCCCAGTGACAACGCCTGGGTCAGGAATCCGAGCGACACCCCGTTCACGTCGTCGGCGGGCAGCGGCACCACGTCGGTGACCCTGGGCGTCGCGATCAGGGCCTGGGCGACGGTGATCCCCACCGAGTCGCCGGCCTGGGCCATGGTCGTGACCTGCTTCGCCTTCTGCTGCTGCATCACGTTGTTGTAGGTGGTGCGCAGCAGGGACGCCGCCGAGGTCCCGGCCGCCCCGGCCACGTAGAGGACCGGCTCGTCACCGGTCACGTCAACCCCGCCGTAGACCTCGCGGCGCTTGATCGCCGTGGTCAGCAGATCGGCCGAGGCGTAGTCGGCGACCTCGAACGCGCCGTTCTCCTCCAGCATCGCGGTGATCGACTCGCGCTGGTCGGTGCCGGCGACCAGTCCGACCGGCAGGTCGTGCGGGGCGGCTTTGTGGCCCATCCCCAGGTAGTAGGCGGTGAGCAGCAGTTGCACCAGCATGCCGACCACGCAGACGGCCGTGGCGAACCGCCGGAACTGTTTGACCGAGGTCTCGCCGGTCTCCGGCTCCTCCGCGCTCTCCGGTTCCTCAGCGACCTCGGGCTCGTCGGGCTTCTCGTCCGCACCGGGGTCCGTGTCGAGTTCGCCTGTCCTGGGCTCGTCGTCCGCCATCCACCGAGCGTCGCCGAATCGGCGCGTCTACGTGGCCAGATCGGCCGGATCCGTGTTGGCGCCGCAGAGCAGGACGACAACGCGTTCGCCCGGTTCGGGACGGTAGGCGCCGGTGAGCAGGGCGGCGTGGGCGGTCGCGGTGCCGTGCTCGACGACGAGACGGTGCTCGTCCCACAGTCTGCGGCGGGCCTCGACGATGGCACCGTCCTCGACGAGCACCGAGTCGACCTTCGCCGCCCGCGCCAGCTCGAATCCGATGTCCCCGATCCGCCGGGCGCCGAGCGAATCGGCCGCCACCCCGGAGACCGGCACGTCCACCGGCTCACCGGCGTCGAGTGCGGCCCACAACGCACAGGAGCCGACCGGCTCGACACCGACGATCCGGACGTCCCGCGACAGTCCCGCGATGATGCCGCCGAGGAGACCGCCCCCACCCACCGCGACCAGCACGGTGTCGAACGACAACTCGGATTGCAGCTCCAGCCCGAGCGTCCCGTTCCCCGCGATCATCTCCGGGTCGTCGTAGGCGTGACAGAACAACGCCCCGGTCTCCGACGCACGCACCACGGCCGCCGCGTACGCCTCCGCGTACTCCCGGCCCTCCTGAACCACCCGCGCGCCCAGCTTGCCGAGTTTCGCCACCTTGACCGCCGGGGCGGTGACCGGCACGAACACCTCGGCCGAGTGGCCCAGCTCGCGGGCGGCGTAGGCGGCGGCCAGCCCGGCGTTGCCACCGGAGGCGGCGATCACGCCCGCCCCGGACACCGGCCCGGACAGGATCCGGTTGATCATGCCGCGGGTCTTGAACGAGCCCGCATGCTGCGTGAACTCGAGCTTGAACCACAGGTCCGGGCCGGCCGCGAGCACCGGGGTCCGCCGGATCCGTCCGTCGATACGCTTCGCCGCCGCCCGTACGCCGGCCAGGTCCACCACCACGCCGCCAGCCTAGGCGACGCTCCAGGAGACCCGGCTGGAGCCGACCGGTAAACGCTCGCCCACCAGGCGCGCCAGGTCGAGTAATCGGTTGGAGAAGCCCCACTCGTTGTCGAACCAGCCGCGCACCTTCACCCCGCCGTCGGCGGTGGTCTGCGTGCCGGACGGGTCGAACAGGCAGGACGCCGAGTTGTTCTTGACATCGATGGAGACGGTGGGGTCCGGGTCGTAGGCCAGGATGCCGCGCAGCGGGCCGGCGGCGGCCTCGGCCATCGCCCGGTTCACCTCCTCGGCGGTCACCGGGCGGCCGGTCTGGCCGGAGATCTCGGCGAGCGACCCGATCGGCGTGGGTACGCAGTAGTAGCTGTAGCGCATCTCGCCGATCTCCGGCAGCGCCACCCGCACCAGGTCACCGACCACGTAGTTGTGCGGGATGATGCTGTCCCCGCCGGCCCGGCCCAGACGCGGATCGTCACGGGAGTTACCGACGGCCGAGTCCTGGACCCGCTGCCAGCCCTGGCTGGCCAGGATGACCGAGGTGTTCACCGAGCTCAGCCCGAACCGGTCGAGCAGCACCTTGGCCATCACGGTCAGCGCGTTCACCCCGCACGAGGCCGGGGAGACGACGTCGTGCGCCACCGGGTCGTAGTTCTGGTCGTTGGCCCCGAAGACCAGGAACGCGTCCGGGTCGTCGGCGGAGGCACTGATCACCACCTTGCGGGCCCCGCCGTGGGTGATGTGTTTGCGGGCCGTGGTCCCGGCGCGGAACCGGCCGGTCGCCTCGATCACCACGTCCACCCCCAGCTCCGCCCACGGGATCCTCTCCGGACGCTCGTGGTGGAACACCCGGATGGCATGGTCGTTCACCACCAGGTAGTCACCCCTCGCGGTGACCGTGCCGGGGAACGACCCCCGGATGCTGTCACGCCGGAGGCCGTAAGCCAGCTTCTCCGTGGACGCGATGTCATTGACCGCGGCGATCTCCACGCCTGGATTCGGCACGGAGGCCACGATCCGGGTCAAACTTCGGCCGATTCGCCCGAGCCCATTGATCCCGATCGCGACAGTCATCGAGCGCTCCTCGATTTGTGATGCTTTGTCAGCATTCCCCCGTGACTTGGCCTCCCCCGTTCCCACAAGGGTCCACCCGCCGTCACGACACCGACACTATGAGTTGTGCAAGTTGCACGTCAACGGACGACATTCTCACACCACGCCATCGACGGATTACGCAAACCCCATCGAGCACTGTGGAGCCGCGTCCGTCATGCTGGGAACGTGCCCGTGCTCGTCTCCCACTCCCCCGCCGACGAGCCGTGGGCACATTGGATCACCGTCTGCCTCCGCGCCGCCGGTCACGAGGTCCACCTCGACCCGGCCGACAGCACGTTCGCGGCCCGCCTCGCCGAGGGTCGTTTCAGCAGCACCGGCCCGGTTCTGGTGCTGCTCTCCGGCGAGCACCGGGCCACCCCGGCCGACTGGGCGCTGCTCGCCTCGGCGTCCACACTGGTCGGCCGGCTGGTCGCCCTGCGCCTCGACGCTTGCGAGACACCCCAGGCCCTCCGCGCCGTCCCGTGCCGCAGCCTCCACGGCCTCGGCGAGGAGGACACCCTCGAAGTGGTCCTCGCCGTCGCCGGCGGCATCCGCCGCGAAAAAGTCCGGCCGGCAGGTTTGCCGACCGCGTCCCGGTGGTAAGCGCACGGCCTTCCATCTCCCCGGTACGCCGTAAGCACCCACCCGACCTTCGCGGCACGCCGCCGCGGCCCCACCCATCGACCGGCAACATCCCCCGGACCGGCTGGCGACCGGCCCCGCCGCCGGGTCCGGAAGCGGGCCGGCACTCCTGCTCCCGGACCCGGCGGCGCCTGTCCACCCGCGATACACCGCGTCGCCCCACTCACCGCTGCCGTCCCGCAGCGGCGGGTGGGGTCAGGCCAGGAACGCCCGATAGCAGAGGAGGAGACCGATCGTCGTCCCGAACGTGACGATGACGAGCTTGAGGACCCGCTGGGACAGGCGCCGGGCGAGACGCGCTCCCGCGTACCCCCCGATGATCGTGGCCGGCGCGAGCGTGGCCGCGGCAGCCCAGTCGACCGTCGCGAACGCCGCGAAGACCAGCAACGTCACCAGGCCGACGGTGGCCGACAGGACGTTCTTCAGGGCGTTGATCCGCTTCAGCGGTTCGTCGACGACCAGGGCGAGGGCCGCGACATACATCACGCCGAGCGCGGCCCCGAAGTAGCCACCGTAGATGGCGCCCACGAACACCACGGCTCGCAAGGTCACCGCCGCCCGCCTCGGCGACATGCTCCGCGGATGCCCGACGAGCGCCCGCAGCCGCTCCTGAAAGGCCAGCGTCGCCGCCGCCCCCAGCACCAGGAACGGCACCACAACCTCGAACGCCCGGGCCGGCGTGAGCAGCAGCAACGCACACCCGGCGACCGCACCCAGGACCGCGGACGGAACGGTCGCCCGCAGCCGCCGCCCCTGCCCGGCGAGATCGGCGCGACTCCCGGCGACACTCGACACATAGCCGGGAAAGACCGAGATCGAGTTGGTGACGTTCGCCTCGACCGACGGCAGGCCGGTGGCGATCAGCGCGGGAAACGTGATCAGCGAACCCCCACCGGCGATCGCGTTGACCGCCCCGGCCGCGACCCCGGCCACCACCAGCAGAAAGATCTCCGTGACATCCATGGTGCAGCCGACCCTACGCAAGCCGGCGCCGCCCACCGCTCAGACCCTCGACAGCGGGTGACCAGCGTCATCACACCCCGGCGGTGGCAGCCGTGCACGGACAGCCGAGACGGCACCGTAGGATTGCGGCGCGACGGACGAGTCGGCTGGGCGGCCGCGTCGGCACCCCTGTGGTGCCGCCGAGGAACGTCCGGACTCCGCAGAGCAGGGTGGTTGTTAACGGCAACCCGGGGTGACCCGCGGGAAAGTGCCACAGAAAACAGACCGCCGATGGCGTACGGCGTACGTCGTCGGTAAGGGTGAAACGGTGAGGTAAGAGCTCACCAGCACCCCGGGTGACCGGGGTGGCTCGGTAAACCCCACCCGGAGCAAGGCCAAGCAAGGCCCGAGCCGCGAGGCGAGGGCCGGCGCAGGCGTTCGAGGGCTGCTCGCCCGAGCCTGCGGGTAGGCTGCTCGAGCCTGCCGGCAACGGCAGGCCTAGATGGATGGCCGCCACCGGTGACCTCGGTCCCCGGGAACAGAATCCGGCGTACAGGCCGGCTCGTCCGCCGCCTTCCGCCGGCGCGGTCAGGTGGCCCGGTGGGCGCCGACCGGCTCCTCGATGCCGACGCGGCCCTCGCGGAGGAAACGGTCCAGCTCGGCCTGGTCCAGCGCCTCCTTGTCGGCGCGGGCCTTGGCCCGCTCGGCGGCCCGCAGCGCACGCGTGCGCGCCGCCTCCTCCGACGCCTTGGCGCTCGCCTCGGCGGCTTCCTGCTTGGCGCGCCGGGTGGCGGCGGCCTTCGCGGCGCGGGCCTTGGCGACCTCGGGGTCGAGTTTGCGGTTCGGGTTGACCTCGGTGATCACCGCGACCTCGCGGGCCTCGATGGCGGCGAAGTCGGGGCGGATCTTGGCGGCCACCCATTCGACGCCGGCGACCAGGCCGACCACCAGGGCGAAGATGATGCGCAGACCGAGCGGGCCGGGGGCGGCGAAGTTCACCGCGGCGGAGATGACCACGACGATGGCGAGGATCTTCATGGCGGCGCGTTTGGCGTCGGCGGCCATGCCCGCGGTGTGCGCGATGGTCAGCATGGAGAGCATGGCCAGGTCGAAGACGGCGGGGACGATCCAGGCGAACATGCCGGCGCCGAGCGTGGCCAGGTAGTGGGCCTGGTGCAGGTAGCTGGCGGCGAGCGCGCCGACGAGGATCAGGTTGTTGGCACGTTTGATCGTCCGGATGGCCCTGAGCATGCCGGGCACCGCGCCCTTGGCGTACTCGGTGGCGAACTGTTGCGTCAGGGTCGTCTGGCTGGGCAACGCTGAGCTCCTCCGAGGGTCATGGTCGGGCGGCGCAAGACCAGACGCTACCGGAGCATCAGCCCCATCTGTGGCGAGTCGGACTAATACCTAAAATCATCTCGCGTATGCCGTAACCTCGCCCCCGGCCGGACGCGGCCAGGGGCGAGGCGGCGTCTAGGTCGAGGAGAGTTTCTCGACCGGGGTGGTGCGCTGCCGCTCGATCCGGGGATCACCCTCGTCCGCGAAGTAGTCGCCGGCCTGCGTACCGTCCACGCCCTCCGGCGTCCTGGCGGCCCGCAGCACCAGCGTCACGAGCACCGCGACCAGCGCGTTGACCAGCACCGCCACGAACCCGACGTAGATCGTCTTCGTGCTGTCGAACCCGAACTCGGACAGCGGGAACGCCGACCCGCCGAAGTGCTTGCGCCCGGTGGCCGCGTTGGGGATCTGCCAGAGCATCCAGAACCCGATGGCCATGCCGGCCGCCCAGCCCGCGACGAGCGCGCCGCGGTGCAGCCACCGCGTGTAGAGCCCGACGACCACGGCCGGCGCCGTCTGCAGGATGATCACGCCACCGATGAGCTGCAGGTCGATGGAGAACTGCGGGTCGAGGAAGACGATGCAGGCGACCGCGCCGATCTTCACCACCAGTGAAGTGATCTTGGCGACGTTCGCCTCCTGCGCGTGGGTGGCGTCCTTGCGCAGGTATTCCTTGTAGATGTTGCGGGTGAACAGGTTCGCCGCGGCGATCGACATGATCGCGGCCGGGACCAGGGCGCCGATGCCGATGGCGGCGAAGGCCACGCCGGTGAACCAGGCCGGGAACTGCTGGTCGAAGAGCACCGGTACGACGGTGTTGCTGTCGACGGTGCCGGGTTTCGCTCCGGGCAGCGGCTTCACCCCGGCCGCGATGGCCATGTAGCCGAGCAGCGCGATGAGGCCGAGCAGCAGGCTGTACGCCGGGAGCGCGGACATGTTGCGCTTGATCACGTCACGGTTCCTGCTGGCCAGCACACCGGTGATGCTGTGCGGGTAGAGGAACAGGGCGAGCGCCGAGCCGAGGGCCAGGGTGAAGTACTGGACCTGGTTGTTGGCGTTGAGGGTGATGCCGTCGTTGGGTGCCGGGGACGCCTGGAACTTGGCGTCGGCCGCGTCGAAGATGGCGTTCCAGCCGCCGAGCTTGTAGGGCAGGTAGATGATCGCCACCAGGATCACGATGTAGATCAGGGTGTCCTTGACGAACGCGATCAGTGCGGGGGCCCGCAACCCGGACTGGTAGGTGTAGGCCGCCAGGATCGCGAACGCGACGATGATCGGCAGATGCCGGGCGATCGTGCTCTCCCCGGTGACCCCCATGGTCTTGAGGACGGCTTCGATGCCGATCAACTGCAGCGCGATGTACGGCATGGTCGCCACGATTCCGGTGATGGCGACGACGAGCGCGAGGGTCGGCGAATCGAACCGGGTGCGCACGAAGTCGGCCGGCGTGACGAAGCCGTGCCGGTGCGACACCGACCAGAGCCGGATCAGGATCAGGAAGAACAGCGGGTAGATGATCACCGTGTAGGGCACGGCGAAGAACCCGGCGGCCCCGGCACCGAAGATCAGGGCGGGAACGGCGACGAAGGTGTACGCCGTGTAGAGGTCACCACCCACCAGGAACCAGGTGATCCAGCCACCGAAACTGCGGCCGCCCAGTCCCCACTCGTCGAGGTGGGCCATGTCCTTCGGGGCCCGCCACCGGGAGGCGACGAACCCCATCCCGCTGACCAGCAGGAACAGTGCGGTGAAGACGACGATCTCGGTGATGTGATCGCTCATGACCGCCGCCTCCTGGTCATCTGGTAGACGAGCGTCGTGGTGCCGACGCCGAGCAGGATGAAGGCGAACTGCAGCCAGTAGAAGAGCGGGAAGCCTGCGATCCGCGGCTCGTCGTGGTTGTACAGAAAGGTCAGCAACGGCACCACGATCGGCACCAGGAGCAGCCAGTTCCAGGGACTTCTATCGGTTCTCGGGCTCTCAGGCTCGGCCATGGGTCTCCTCCGTCCACATTGCGTGTGGTCCACGTCACGCTAACGAGACATCGGATGAACGAGCGATCCCCTGTGCGCCGAACGGGTGCGGCGGTGCGCCCAACGGGCACACCGCCGCATCGATGAAAATGATTACCGCAGACCGGCCGAGATGGCCTTGGTGAGTGACGCGTTCTCGTCGTCACCGTCGAGCGACCACATCATCGCGCCGCCGAGACCCTTGGCCCGGATGTAGAGCGACTTCTGGAAGACGACGGCCGGGTCGTCGTACGTCCAGAAGGTGTTGCCGTCGAAGAGCCACGCGTGACCGTTCCGGATGTCCCGGTGGATCTTGAAGCCTTGCGTCGTCAGCTTCTGCAGGGTCTTGAAGTCCTCGGAGCCGTTGGCGAAGACGCCCGGCGCCGGGCCGGTGGCCGGCCCGAAGAGGCCGTTGCGCCCGCCGGTCACGCCGGTCCAGCCCTGACCGTAGTAGGGCACGCCGAGCACCAGCTCCTTGCGCGGCGCCCCGCCGGCGATCCAGGCGTTGATCGTGTTCTCGACCGAGAAGTCCGGGTTGTCGGGCGCCCCGGCCGGCACGCGCAGCGCCGACTGCTGGTTGGCGCGCAGCTCCCAGCTGCCGTGGAAGTCGTAGCCCTGCACCGTACCGAAATCGAGGTATTTGAAGATTTTCTTGACCTCGAACCCGGCCTCGATCTTCGCCGGGGCGGCCGGCAGGAACGCGGTGAGCAGGTACTTCTTCTTGGTCTTCGTGCCGAGCTGGTCGAGCTGCCTACGGAACTCGGCGAGCAGCAGGGTGAAGTTCTGCTTGTCCTCGGGCCGGATGACGTTGCCGTCGTTGCCGGACGAACCGGGCCACTCCCAGTCGAGGTCGATGCCGTCGATGATGCCGGCGGCGACGCCCTCGGGCAGGCCGGTCAGGTTGCCCTTGATCCACAGGTCGATGCAGGAGCCGACCAGCTTCTTGCGGGACGCGTCGGTGAGGACGGCGTCGGAGAAGTACGCCGAGCCGGTCCAGCCGCCGAGCGAGATCAGCGCCTTGAGCTTGGGGTTCTTCTTCTTGAGCTCGGCGATCTGGTTGAGGTTGCCGGAGATCGGCTGGCCGGCGACGTCGGCCACACCGTCCACACTGTTCTCCGCGGAGAACGGCGTCTGCCAGTCGGCCCACGGGTCGGCCGAGGCGCACACGCCGTCGGCGGTGACCGGGCCGAAGGCGTAGTTCAGGTGGGTCAGCCGGGCCGCGGCACCGGAGTTCTGCACGTCGGCGAGCTGGAAGTCGCGGCCGTAGATACCCCACTGGGTGAAGTAGGCGACCTTGGTGTATTTGTCGTTCCCGTGTGCCTGTGCGGGAGCCGGTGCGGCCGCCACGACACAGGTGGCGGCGGCCGCCGCGGCGACGAAGCGGCGGGTGAAACCGCGCATGAGCCCTCCAGGGCGAAACGTTGAAGAAAGTTTCCTAATCGAGGAAGCTAAACGTCCGCCCTGCGAGGGTCAATATGCAGTCAACGAAGGTGCGCGGTCTCGTTGACCGATCTGACCGCGATGTTCCCATCCGGCCACACGTCCATCGTCGACACACCCGCCGCGTCCAGGAAGAGCCGGTGCAGGAAGGCGTCACCGGCCGCCAGCGCGTCACGCAGGATCAACTTGATCGGCGACACATGAGAAACGAGGACCACGACCTTGCCGGGGTACGCGCTGAGCACGGTCGCGAGAGCCCCGCGGACTCGTTTCGCCACCGCCTGGAAGGACTCCCCACCCGGCGGGGCGACACTCGTCGACGCCAGCCACGCCGACATCTCGGCCGGCCACCGCTCCTGCACCTCGGCGAAGGTCTTGGCCTCCCACTCGCCGAAGTCGCACTCGATCAGATCGTCCATGATGGTCACCGGCAGGCCGCCCGCCTCGTCGGCGATCAGCTGCGCGGTCCTCGTACACCGCGAAAGGGGTGAGGAGAGGACCGCCGCGATGTCGCGGGAGATACCGGCCACCCGGCCCGCCGCGGCCATGGCCTGCGCCTCGCCCTCGTCGGTCAGCGGGACGTCGCCCCGCCCCGAGTAACGGCCCTGCGACGTCAGCGGCGTCTCACCGTGCCGGACCAGGATGATCCGGGTAGCGTCCGCCAGCGAGGCCGGCGGCGCCCACGACTTCGGCTTCTCGGCCGCGGGCGGCGGCGTCTCGGTGATGCCGTCCATCGCCCGGTTCGCCAGCGCGTCGGCCGCCTTGTTGCGCTCCCGGGGGATCCACTCGAACGTCACCCCGGCGAACTTGCCGACCAGGGCGGCCGCCTCCGCGGCGAGCGGGCGCAGACCGGCGTTCTTGATCTGCCAGCGGCCCGACATCTGCTCGACGACCAGCTTCGAGTCCATCCGCACGGCCACCCGGGCGGCGTTCAGCTCGGCCGCCGCCTCCAGGCCCGCGATCAGGCCCGAATACTCCGCCACGTTGTTGGTGGCGACGCCGAGCGCGGCGAACCGCTCGGCCAGGACCTCGCCGGAATCCGCGTCACGGACCACCGCGCCGTAACCGGCCGGACCCGGATTGCCCCGGGAACCACCGTCCGCCTCGACGATCACACGGAGCTGGCTCACAGACCCGACTCCGCGGTACGGATCATGATCCGGCGACACTCCTCGCAGCGGACCACGTCGTCCTTCGGGGCCGTCTTGACCCGGTTCAGGTCGGCGCCGTACAGCTCGATCCGGCAGGCGCCGCAGCGGCCCGCGTGGAACAGCGCCGCGCCCATGCCGGTCTCCGAACGGATCTTCTCGTAGAGCGTGACCAGGTCGGAGGGCAGGTCGTCGGCGAGCGGGACCCGGGCCTGGGTCTTGAACTCCAGCTCCTTGGCGATCTCGGCGAGGGACTCGTCGCGGCGGCGCTCGGCGTCCGTACGCCTCCCGACCGCGGCCGACAGGCGGCCCTGCACCTCGGTCAGCACCGCCGCGGCGGTCTCGTTCTGCTCCATCAGCGCGAGCTCGGCGTCCTCCAGCTCCGACTGCCGCCGGTTGAGCGTGGCCAGCTCGTGCTGGAGCCCCTCGACCTCACGCAGCGAACCACCGGCGTCCAGGCGCTTCTGGTCCTTGTCCTTGCGCTGGCGGACCTGGTCGATGTCCTTCTCCAGGCGGGCGATGTCCCGGTCCAGGTCGTCGACGACCACCTGGGCACGGACCCGCTCGTCCTCGAGCGCGGAGATCTCCCGCGCGGCCGCGTCGATCTCGGCCAGCTCGGGCAGCGACTTACGCCGGTGCGCGAGCTGCGCCAGAGTGGTGTCGACGGCCTGCAGGTCGAGCAGACGGCGCTGGGCTTCCGGGGCGGCCTTCACGGGCGGATCTCCAAATCATCGCGATTCGCATGGACGGTCCAGGGGTCGGTGTCCAGATCGGACACCACGACCTCGACGGGGAACACCTCGCGCAGCCAGGCCGCCACGTCGTCGAGCCAGGGACGCTCGCTCGCCCAGTGCGCGACGTCGAGCAGGGCCGGGCCACCCGAGGCGAGATGCTCGCTCACCGGGTGGTGGCGCAGATCGGCGCAGAGGTACGCGTCAGCGCCCGACCGTGCGGCGACGGCCAGGAAGGAGTCACCGGCGCCACCACAGACGGCCACCGTGCCGATCAGGGCGTCCGGGTCGCCGGCGGCACGCACCCCGGCCGCGGTGGCCGGCAGGCGCTCGGCCGCCAGACGGGTCAGCGCGGCCAGCGTCAGCGGCTGCGGCAGCTCCCCGATGCGGCCCAGGCCACGCCCCTCGCCGGCGGCCGCACCCTCGGCCGGCGCCAGCGGGCGCAGCGCGGTCAGGCCGAGCCGTGCCGCGAGCGCGTCGGACACACCCGGGTTGGCCACGTCGGCGTTGGTGTGCGCGGTGTAGAGCGCCACCCCGGCCCGGATCAGCCGGTGCACGAGGGCACCCTTGAACGTGTCCGGGGCGATCGAGGACACCGGCTTCAGGAACAGCGGGTGGTGCGCGACGATCAGGTCGGCACCCAGCTCGATCGCCTGGTCGACGGTCTCCGGGACGCAGTCGACCACGCAGAGGACACGGGTGACCGGGTGCTCGAACTCGCCGAGCACCAGTCCGACCCGGTCCCACGACTCGGCCCAGGCCCGGGGGAAACGCGCGTCGAGGGCGTCCACCACGGCACGAACGGTCAAGTCGGTCACGAGGGCCAACCCTATACCGCTAGGAAAGCGCCCCCGGCTCGACTCGGCTGCCCGCCGCGATCGGGTTGCTGACCGCCGCCAGGGCCCGCCGCCAGGGGAACTGGCCGCGAAAACGATCGGTCTGCCCCGGGCCGCCCAGACGGCACACGTCCTCGCCGTAGAGGACGTGCACACCCCAGTCCCGCAGCTTCGCGAGACTCTCGTGCAGCGACGGGTGCAGGGCCATGACCTTGTTGGTGTAGGGGACCACGGCGGTGGGCACGCCGTAGCCGTACCCCTCCACGAGGAGCCCGAGCACCAGCGTGTCGGTGATCCCGGCGGCCCACTTGTTGACCGTGTTGACGGTGGCCGGCGCGACGATCATCGCGTCGGCTGCCGGCAGCACGTCCGGGTCGCCGGGACTCTTGTAGTCGGAACGGACCGGATGCCCGGTCTGGGCCTGCAAGGCCGCCACGTCGACGAACTTGCGGCCGTCCGGGGTGGTGACCACGCAGACGTCCCAGCCTTCGCTCTGGGCGAGGCTGACCAGGATCCCGACGTCGCGGGCCATCGGTGAGCCGCACACCAGCACGTACAGCACACCGGGTGAGGGGTTACCCGTCATCACTCGCGGACCCACCTCATACACCGACTCCCATCTGTTCGGCCAGCTCCGCGATCGGAGCCGACGGCGTGCCCCGGGTACGCCGGAGCACGTCGGAAAGGACCTCATGGGCGAGCGGCCGGCACCGGATCTCGGACGGGGCGAGTCGATCGCCCTCCAGCAGCATCTCGCCCGCCTTCTCGACGTCGCCGATCTGTGTGTAACCACGGGCGATGTCGAGATAGTGGTGCGCCCGGCGCTCCGGCAGCATGGCCTGGAACCCCGCCTTGTTCATGTTCTCGTGCGTCTCGACGGCGAGTTTCCCGTCGCCGAGCTCGACCGCCGTGGCACAGCGGTGCAGCTGCACGTTCGTCGGCCCGAAACTGGTCCAGTAGTGGTTGAAGTCGCCGCCCAGCTCCAGTGACGCCTGGTCGGCGCCGCACAGCAGGTCCCGGACGGTGGCGCTGTCGCCGATCCGGGCCGCCGCCATCGCCCCGTTGAGCAGCAGCATCCCGTAGACCGACAGCTGGTCGCCCCGGGCCCGGTCCGGTCCGGGCGCCAGCCGGTTGGCTATGTTGACGTTGACCTCGAGCGACGGGCGGACCCGGCCGAGCGCCAGCAGCGCGCTGCCGACCCGGTAACTGGCCAGTCCGGCCAGCAACTGGTCGCCGGCCCGCTGCGAGACCGCGATCGAGCGGTCCGCCGCCAGCCAGGAGAGCTCGTGCTCGCCGACCTTGCGCAGCGCCGACGAGGCGATCTGGTAGACCTGCCCGAGCAGGTGCGCCGCCGTGGGCGCCTCGTCGCTGTGTGCGTGTGCACTGTCCGCCGCCTGGGCGTCGCGGAGCAGCTTGGGCAGGGCGCGCGCCAAGGCCCCGTACTTGGCGTGCTGGTAGGTCAGCCACGCGTGACTGACCGCTTTGCGCATCTCCGTCAGCGGTGGGGAATGTGGCACCGCTTGGAAGAACGCGCTCATCTGGTCATACCGCTCCAGAGCCGCCCGAATCTCCTCGACCTCCACCTGGTCGATGCAGTTCTGCGTCTCCGGTTTGCGCTCCACCTCTTTGCCCAGCAGCAGCTGGACATCGACCTGGAGCACGTCGGCGATGTCATAGACAACGGAGAACTTGTCGAGTCGGCGGACCCCGCGCTCCACCTTGTCGACCCAGCTCTTTGACTTGCCCAGCCGGTCCGCGAACACCTGCTGGGACATTTTGCGTCGGCCCCGCCAATAGGCGACGCGACGGCCGATCGGCAGCTCGTCCACGGTGCCTCCCCCACTCAACCAGCGGTCCCTCCGCTGGTGAGCCATCCGGTGTTCACTCGCAGTGTGGACCGCTCACGTGCGCGCAGATCGCACAGCGTGTGTGATCGCCTGCTCACCGATGCTCGTAGTTTTTCATGCAAGTTGCAAAGGGTGGATCTGCCGGACCCAACGACGTCCGTCGTCGTAGGGATACGGCCTAGCCACTCGAATCCGGGGGTATCGAGCTATGCAGTGGACCAGCCGTCAGCCGTTCGTCCCACCGTCAATCCTCGACAGAGCCCTCCTGCGCCGGGCCGCGATGCGGTATGCGGCGCACGGCTGGACCGTGACGCCGGGCGCCTATCTGACCGGCCATCGCTTCGAATGCGGACGCCCCGGCTGCACCATCACCGGTTGCCACCCGGCCCTCGACTCGTGGGCCGCGTCCGCCGGCACCGATCCGGCCCGCATCACCGCCTGGTGGCGCCGGCACCCGCACACGGTGCTGCTCGCCACCGGCAACACCTTCGACGCGCTGGAGGTGCCCGCGGCACTCGGCACACACGGCCCGGCCGGCGGCCCGGTCGCGGTGACCGGCGACGGCCGCTGGATGTTCCTGGTCCGGCCGGGAAGCCCGCTGCGCCCCGAACTCGAACACCGCCTCGACGTGATCCGCCACGGCGCCGGCTCGTGGATCCCGGCGCCCCCGAGCCGGATGCCCGAAGGTCAGGTCCGCTGGGAGGTGCCACCGGCCCGCAGCCAGTGGCGGCTGCCGTCGTCGGACGAGGTGCAGGAGCGACTGGTGGCCGCACTCGGATCGGGCCGCCCGCCCGGCGCGATCCTGGTCCCCCGGCAGACGTCCCGCCGGGCGGCCTGAGCACTAGAACACCTGTCATGGGACAAGGTTCCCTCAGAGTCGGGTGAGATCACATCACCCCTCCGGGGGAATTCCATGAGTGAATCCCACCGGCCTTCTTGCCGGCCTCCTTGCCGACCTTTTGCCGACCTTTTGCCGGCCCGCGCCCGGTCGGCCGGTGGCTCAGGCGGCGGCCTGGATGTCGGCGCGCCCAGCCAGATCCCGGTAGGCCTCGATCACGGCTTCGGTCCGCCCGGCGAGATCCGGCCCGCTCTCCACGGCCGCCGGCACCCCGGCGACGCGGGCGAGTGTCTGCTCGGCGTGCCGGGCCGTGGCCGCGACCCGCCGCTCCCGGATGAAGCTCTCCCCCGCCCGGGCCGCGGCGTCGATGCTGCCGAGGATCCGGTTGGCGGCGTCCCCGGCTTCCCGCCACACTTCGTCGGCCCGCTGACGCTGAACGTCGGCGGCCACCCGGGCCGGACTGTCCGCCGGAATGTCGGCCCCCCACACCTCGGCCAATTCCTCCCGAAGCCGCCGGAGCTCCTGTCGCCGCCCCAGAACCTCGGCCAGCTCACCGAGCGACCGGGTCAGCGACCGATCGGCCAGAACCGGATCGATCATGTCGCCGAGCGCGGGCCAGGTCCGCCGGACCCGCTTCGAGGCATCCAGCGCCCCCGCGAACGCGGCCCGTTCCGCCACCGACCACAGAACCCGCGACTCGGTGTCCCGCGGCACAGCGAACGCCGACTGCTGCGCGGCCCGCGCCTGCCGCCGCCAGACGACACCGACGAGGGCGAGACTCCCGCCGAAGGCGAGCCACCAGCTGAACCCGGAAGCCGCGAGCACGGCCGACACGAAGAGAAGAGGAAGAGCGAGGCGAGCCGCGAAGGTGACACGTTCCTCCCGGCTGCGGCCGCTGGCCGCCCGGGGAACATATTCGATCAGCGTCCCGGTCCGCTCACGCGAGGCGACCCCACTGCGCCCCTTGATGGGGTACGGCGAAACGACCACTTTCTCGAAGTCGATCCCGGCGTGCAGTTCCGTACCCACGTCGGCCTCCTCGCATAGCCCCTCGTCCGGGCGGGCCCAGACCGCCAGGGGGAAACCGGCCGGGACCCGCCCACCGCGGTCACCCGCGGACCCCCTACGAATCGACCCCACCCCACCCCCACATGAGCTGGCCACCGTTGCACCCCGGTTGCCTTTCACCGGCAGCCATCACGACGGGAGGGGCCGGTCCACGAAGAGGACATCCATAGCGCCGGGGTCCGCGCTTCCGCGAACAACCGGGGCATGATGTGGGCGGGGGATAAGCCTTGAACCCGCTCAGCGGGCGCGCATTTTACGCAACCCCAAGGCAAATCCGATAGCCGCTACGACCGATTCTACGTGCCGTTTTTATGGGAACAGTGAAACGTCACGTGAGCCAGTGCCGCTATCCGGCCCTGACCAGCCATTTTGCGAAATAGTGATCTTGTAATAGGCTGCCGTCAGCAGGTTTTCTGTGCCTGCAGCCAAGCCTCAACATTTTGTTGGGGCTTTTTTCGTTGGACTCAAGGCTCCGCTCGCGTTGGCGAGCGGAGCCTTTCGTGTTCATGGAGACGATCGGAAAGGGGTGGGGATGAGTCAGATGGACAGACGGCCCGCGGACCACACCGGTGAAGCGGCTGTCGGCGACGTGACGAGCGTCTCGTTGTTCGGGGAACTCCTGTCACGTGTCGAGGACGAGACCGATCGGGTCCTGCTTCTCGCCCGAGTCGGCCTGGAGTACTCGGACCGCAACCTCTCGCAGGCGCTCGGCATCGAGAGATCCACGGTGGACGCCAGAATCCAGGCGATCATTTCCACTCTCCGCGAGGACCGGGTCCTGACATCCAGGCTCAAGGACGTCCACCGTGCGGGTCGCCCCGAGAACTACCTGGCTCTAGCGGTGCAACTCGGCCTACAGGAATGGTTCTGCTCCTGGTGTCAACGGCTCATGATCCAGGCAGAGCGCGGCGCGCGGCGCAACACGTGCAGCAACCTCTGCCGATCGAGGCTCTTCCGGGCGGGCGGTGTGGGCTGGAAGAGCCGGCTCGACGGCAGGCAGGCCCCGGCCGTCTCCCCGAGGGCGCCGGCTCGACCTCCTGCCGGCTTCACCGCGGCCCCGGACGACCTGTTGGAGAAACTTGTCCGCACGATCAACAGGAACGTGCAGTGGTGGTCCCCGGAAAGACAACTCCGGGACCGTGCGGCACTGCTCCTCGGAATGACGTGCGCGCTCGGCCTGACGCCTGCCGACATCGCCGCGTTGGACGCCGACGACATGATGCGGACGGAGAAAGGTCTGGAACTGCGCCTCTTCCGCCGCACCAGCCAGCCGGTGCGGTACCTCACGATCGCCGTCAGACGAGACGCCGGCATCATCTGCCCGGCAACGGCGCTGATGATGTGGCGGCGTCAGTTGACCTCCGAGCGTCCGGGGCCCGGGCCGCTGTTCGTCCAACTGACCGAAGCGGGCCACTTCAACAGCAAACTCCTCCGCATCACCGGCCATGCCGTCGCCCGCATCGCCGTAGCCGCGGTGACCGGCGCCATGGAGGAGAACGAGCCCAGGCGTCTGAACCCCACCGCGCCCATGCTCTCGCTGCTGAAATGAGGACGACGGAGACCATGAACACCGCACTGACCGGCGTCACCGCCGGCGACTGGCTGGCCGCCGGAGTCGGAACTCTGTTCGGCATCGTGGCAACGGTGGTAGCCGTCATGATCGCGCGCTGGCAGCGTCGTACCCAGGTCAGCGACCGGGTCCAGGACCGCGCCGAACGACAGGCCGAAGACCAGCGCCTGACCCGCCCCGGCTCCCCGCAGTTCCAGTACCTGGAGATCAGCGAGGTGCTCCGGCTGGCTCAGCGGGTCGAATGGCGCGTCCGGAACGAAGGCCCCTTCACCGAGTCCGGCCTCGAAGAACTGCACCTGACCAAACTCGTCATGGACGCCGAGCAGCTTGCCGCCCGGTGCCCGGAGAGACTGCGGGAGCCACTCGAGCTTCTCGCGGTCTCCGCCACACAACTACGACAAACCGCCGTACGGTCGTCCAGCGCGGCGGTGACCACCCGCGACGACTTCCGCTCGGCCATCGAACAGGATCGTGCCGCCCACGAATTGGCAGCCGCCACCAGAATCAGCTGGAGCGCCATGAAAGAGGAATGGGGTAGCTGAGACCAACACCGCCGGGCAGCCAACCGCTCACCCGCACAACCGGAGACTGCCGTAGATCATTACGCATCCGTGATCTACGGCAATGCGGGTCGAGGTGGGCGCGGTAGGTTTCGAACCTACGACCCCTCGCTGGTAAGGTCTGCGCCCCACCGTCCGCCTTCGCCCGCGAACGTCCGCGACCTGCACCGTAGCCCTTCGCCGCAGATGGCCGGACCTCGCCGGACGAGACCAAATCCGAGACGCGCCGGCCATAGCGTTGCGCAGATCGCAGAACCGGTCGAACTCTGGAGTCGGACGCCGTCGGCAGCATGACTAACCCCCAGCGGCCGACGCACTGACGACCTCGATCGTCCGAGTCAGCGTCGGGTCGAACCTGGCGATCTCCGCCTCGGCGACCCCGTTGCGCCGGGCAACCGCGGCCCAGCTGCGGGCCGCGTCGGCCACCTCACGCAATACGACGCGCGCCTGCGCATCCGTCAAGGCGAAGCGTTCGGAGTAAACCAGAAGCGCCTCGACCTCACCGGCCGGATCAGATGCGCCCCCGATACTGGTGACCCGGTTCGCCGCCAGGTCCGGATTGGGATTCACATCGAAGGCGGGCGCCAAGGTCCAACCCGGCCCACGGCGCAGAAATCCATGATTCCGAAGATGGTCGTCGGTGTTGTGTACGGCGATGGAAAAGGCGATCCGACGCCACAGTTGACGTAGATCGGCAACGGTCATCGAGCCATGGTCCGGAATCACCTCGGCTATTTCGAGGTAATCCCGGGGCTGGCCGTCACGTGCTTCCAGGAGAGTCATCGCGCTCACGTACCCGACCCGCTGCCGGCCCTCCCTGTCGAATCGGTCCAGCAGCAGCACCGAGCTCCCCTCGACGCCGACCAGGCTCCGGCCGGGGACCACGATGCCTGCCTCTGCCGCCAGGTCGAGGGCCGACTTCTCCCAGGCGATCACGTTCCAGTCGTCCGCATGATGAGCGAACTTGGCGATCAGAAGACGATCACCGTCGCGGACCGATGCCTTGGGGCGTGCCCCACCGAGCGAGCCCGTACCCGCGTCCAGCAGAGTCTTGATCGCCTCCAGGTTGCCCGGTTCGTCACGTGCGACCGCGGCGGCCGCATGCATCAACGCGGGCAAGGCGATCAGCTTCGGAACCTCCGGAGCCGGATGCTGGAACTCGTCGGCGGTCTCGGTCTTGAACCGCAGCGCGCCTTGCCTGGTCTCGTCACTCACCCCGAGCAGGAAGTCCCGGTCATCGAGGGTCGGCATCGGCCGTCGCTCGGCCGTCGCCTGCGCACGAAGGCGCTTGGCGATGAGATTCCGCCCCCACCGATCGGGCGCGGCGTCGCTGAACGCCCCGGGAAGCCCGTTGGGCAACGGCCACGAGCCGCCCGAGAGACCGAGAGCCGGATCGATCGCGTACGCACCACGAAGACCTAGGTAGTCGCGGGCATACGAGAAGGTCGCTGTAAGCCGACCCCGCCGAAAGTTGAAGAACGCATCGCCGACTTCACGAGACACACCAGCGATCTCGACATAGGTGCGAACGCGGCTCAAGGACGGACCCTGCGCGGGAGAATCTCGTCGGCGCGAGCCCGCCCGAGGTCTGTCTCATACGGATCGAGTGCCGTCACCAGCGACTCCAACACTCCCAGCGCCCGAGCCACACTGAGGAACGCCTGAAGGCTCACCCCCGCGTCCCCCACCTCGACACGCCGCAACGTGCCGCGGGAGATTCCCGCACGCTCAGCCACCTGAGCCGCGGTAAGCCCATGCAGTTTGCGCCACACCACAAGCTGCTCGCCGATGCTGACGGCACCGGCCTGAACCCGCGAAGACACTGGACGAGGCATCGTCACCACCTGCTTTATGCTCAGGATCCTGAGCATAACACCGCTTATGGATCACAATCCTGACCACTACAACGGCCCTCACCGCTGCTCGGCACGCACACTGGTCTCCCACAAAGCGGCAGCAGCCTGTCAGCCGGCCCTGATCTGCCATCAGAACGCGCGATCGCCGACTTTCCGGAGATGACCGTCCAAACGCATAAGCGAGTGGTTTCCGCCCATCGGTCTTCACTCTCCTACGGTTGTCAGATGACGTTTCCGCAGGTAAATAGGGCTCTGGTGGGCGCGGTAGGTTTCGAACCTACGACCCCTCGCTTGTAAGGCGAGTGCTCTCCCACTGAGCTACGCGCCCGGCACGGCATGCGGCCGGAGTCGTCATCCTACCCTGTCGCTGATCGAGGCCTCGAACTGGCGAGGAGGGCCCGGGCGGTCAGCTGGTCAGGGTGGCCAAGGCTGTGCGCCACGAGGTCTGGTCGCGGGCCTCTCCGGGGCCGTTCATCTCCGCCCAGCGGATGATGCCCTCGGTGTCGATCAGGAATGTGCCCCGGTTGGCGTAGCCCCGCTCGGGATCGAAGACGCCGTAGGCGGTGGCGACTGAGCCGTGCGGCCAGAAGTCGGCCAGCAGCGGGAAGTCGAAGCCCTCCTGCTCCGCCCACACCTTGTGGCTGTAGACCGAATCGACGCTCACGGTCAGGACCTGGATGTGGTCGCCGCTGTACTCCGGGAGGTGCTCCTGGATCTCGGTGAGCTCGCCGTGGCAGCGGCGGCTGAACGCCAGCGGGTAGAAGACCAGCAGGACCGCTTTGCGACCACGGAAGTCGCTGAGGCGTACCTCCTGGTTGTTTTGATCCTTGAGCAGGAAGTCAGGGGCCGGCACGCCCACGTCGATCGGCATCCCCCCACCCTAAAACCCATCGGAACGGGCAAACACTTCAGGGTCGGCGCCCAGCGGGCGCCGACCTGGTGGGAGAGGGCAGTGAGTTACTTCTTCTTGGCGCCCCGGGGGGTGACCAGGCGGGCGCCGGTCCAGTCCTTGCCGGCGTTGACCGTCGACGTCTGCTGGAGGCCCGCTGTCGGGGCCGACTCGCTGACCTCGCTGGGCTCGACGTGGCCGTCACGGCCCGCCTTGGGGGTCAGCAGCCACACCACGCCCTGATCGGCGAGGGGGCCGAGGGCATCGGTGAGAATCTCGAAGAGGTCACCGTCGCCGTCGCGGTACCACAGCAGCACCGCATCGACGACCTCGTCGGTGTCCTCGTCGACCATGTCACCGACGCGTTCGGTCAGGGCGTCACGGAGATCCTCGTCGACATCGTCGTCGTATCCCATCTCCATGACCACCATGTTCGGCTCCAGGCCGAACCGGTCCGCCAGGCTACGTACGCCGTCGGCCTGACCCGCGGTCGCGCTCACTGTCCAAATCCTCCTAGCCGTCATGAAAGTGCCGTCAAACTCGCACCGGAACCTGGGGGTAGTCCACACATTCCGGAGCCGGTGCGCAAGTGGCGCACCGAGTGTGTGGCAATTTACCGTGCCAGCAGGGCGTGGGCACCCTGTGTGATGGCATCCTCTCCCACGAGGACGTGCTGGGCAGCAGGACCGAGCGGAACGGGCACGTCAGCGGCGGCCACGCGGCGCACGGATCCCACGAACGAGCCGTCGACCAGTGCCGCCAGAACGCCCTCGCCGACGCCGCCGGAGCGCCGGGTCTCGTCGACGATCAGCACGCGGCCGGTGACCGTCGCCTCCCTGACCAGGTCAGCGACGGGTAGCGGGTTGATCCACCGGAGGTCGACCACGCGGGCGCCGTATCCCTCGGTGGCGAGCTGCGCGGCGACACGCAGCGACATGCGGACGCCGTTGCCGTACGTCACGATGGTCAGATCCTGGGCGGTGCCGAGCCCGTAGATGCGGGCCCGGCCGATCGGGACGTGCTCGTCGGCCCACCCGCCGGGCGCCGAGTAGGGCGCCAGCCACTCGCTGTCGCCTTGCTGATAGAGGTCCCTCGTCTGGTAGACGGCGACCGGTTCGAGGAAGACGCTGACCGTCCCGTCGGCCTCGGCGGCGGCGAGGCAGGAGCGCAGCATCGGGGCGGCGTCGGCGGCGCGGGCCGGCACGGCGACGACGAGGCCGGGTACGTCCCGGAGCGCGGCGACGGTGTTGTCGTTGGCCAGGTGGCCACCGATCCCGAACGGCTGGGCGAGGCCGGGCACCCGCAGGACGAGCGGGTTGCGGTAGGCGCCGGACGACAGGTACGCCATGGTGGCCGCCTCGGCCCGCAGTTGCTCGGCCGCGCCGTGCAGCCCGGCGAGGCAGTCGAGCTCGGGGACGGGGATCAGACCGGCCAGCCCGGCACCGGTGGCCAGCCCGATGATCGTGGTCGGGTCGGCGGGGGTGTCGAAGACCCGGTCGGCGTCGACACCGGACAGCCCGGTGGTGACGCCGTGACGGCCGCCACGCGTGGTGGCGGGGCCGAACAGCAGCAGCCCGGGATGGGCGGCCAGAGCGTCGGTGAGACCGGCTGTGATGGTCTGCGCGAGCGTCATCGGCCCGGCGTCCTCGGGGAGCCGGCCGTCGAAGACGCGCAGCCGGGTGGGGGCGCCCGCGCCGAGGGCCCGTCCGGCGGCCTCCGCGACGGCGTGCGCGACCCGCAGCGGGCGGCGGGCGGCCAATGAGGCGACGACCTCGCCGGCGGACGCCAGTTTCGCCTCGCCGAGCACCTCCTCGGCGGCCTTGCGGACCTGCCAGCCGATCTCGTCGTAGCGGGTGATCACCTCGTCCGGCCCGTACAGCCCCGCCTCGACGAGCAGGCGGGCGGTGCCGATCAGGGGGTCGCGGTCGAGGCCGTCGCCGGGCTCGGGGTCGCCGGGCCGGCCCAGCAGCAGCACCGTGGACAGGTGCAGGACGGCCGGTCGGCGCTCGGCGCGCACCCAGGCCACCGCCTCGGCCGCCGCGTCGTGGGCCGCGGCCAGGTCACACCCGTCGGCGTACGTGTACCGCACGCCGGGGCGGCCACGCAGCATCGTCCCGGTCCAGCCGTCCGGGCCGGGCTCGCCGGGGGTGTTGTCCTCGCAGATCAGCAGCAGGGGCACGCGCTGGCCGGCGAGGTCGAGCCGGCCGGCCGCGTGCAGGGCCGAGGTGGCTCCGGCTCCGCCCGCCCCGCCGTCGCCGAACGAGGCGGCCACGATGGCGTCATCGGGCCATGCGGTGTCGCCGCCACGGGCCAGGGAGTGGGCCAGGCCGACGGCGCGGGGCAGGTGGCCGCCGGGTGCGGAGAGGGCTGGGACGAGGTGCAGGGCCGGGTTGCCGAAGATCTTGTCGCGGCCGCCGGTGATCGGGTCCCGGACCGAGGCCACGACACCGCGCAGCACGTCGCGGGCGGCCTCCTCGAGGCGGTGGGCGGAGTCCTGGCCGGGTTCGCCGGGGTGGTTCGCCGCCCGTACGCAATAGAAGGCCGCCGAACGGTGATGCAGGAGGGCCGGATCGTCGCCGCGCAGCGCCGCGGCGACCGCGGCGTTGCCCTCGTGCCCGGACGACCCGCCGGTGTGGAAGCCCTCGTTGAAGCTGCGCAGCCAGCGCGCGGCGAGGTCGAGGTGGCGGCTGGTCAACTGGGCGTCGAAGAGTTCCCGGGCGCTGGCGCCGGTGAGGCCGGCGCCGTCGCGGACCGGATCGCCGGGGGCACGCCCGGACTCCGGTGGTCGCAGGGCCGAGACCGCATCGCGGAACCGCTCGTCGAGGCTTTGCGGAGTGGTCACGGAATTCAGCATTCCCGACCGCGGCCAGTGATGCCACTGCGAGAACGATCGATCTGGCACACACGCGACGGCGCCCGGTGGTGTACTCGGTTACATGATCTTGTGGTGGGCCGTGGCGCGCCTGGTGCAGTGTGTGTGCTGGCTGGCCGGCACCGCCTCGGTGTTCCTGCTGCTCGATCTGTACACATAGGCTCGGCCGATGCGTTCCGAACTGATCACCGTACGGACCGGCGGCTCGCCCGCTGTCGTGGACATGACCCGTGAGGCGGCGTCGTTCGTCCAGTCCGAGAGGGACGGCCTGCTGCACGTCTTCGTGCCGCACGCCACGGCCGGGGTGGCGATCATCGAGACCGGGGCGGGGTCGGACGACGATCTGCTGACCGCCATCGACGATCTGCTGCCCACCGAGGACAAGTGGGCGCACCGGCACGGTTCGCGGGGCCACGGACGTGATCACGTCCTTCCGGCGTGGATCGCCCCGTACGCCACGTTGCCGGTGATCAACGGCCAGATCGCCCTCGGCACCTGGCAGTCGGTCTGCCTGGTGGACACCAACGGCGACAACCCGATCCGGCAGGTGCGTTTCTCCTTCGTGAACGGCTGAGTCCCCGGCGGGTCCACAAAGTTACTGGTCAGTACATGTGTCGAGCGTCGCTGAGACGGCCTGTAGACGTGACGACGCACACCGTAAGGGGGCAGGATGGAGACCTATTCCGCGCGATTCGCCACCTAGGTCGCACGGACTATCCGACACTCACACCAAGAGGATTGCCTGTGGCCACGGAGCGCAAGCGCCCGGTGATCAGCGATGGCCTGCCGAGCCAGCTTCCCGACATCGACCCTGAAGAGACCAACGAATGGGTCGAGTCGCTCAACGGAGTCATCGACGAACGCGGCGCGAAAAGAGCCCGTTATGTGATGTTGCGCCTGCTGGAGCGGGCCCGGGAGCGACAGGTCGGCGTGCCGCCACTGACGTCCACGGACTACATCAACACGATCCCGCCGGAGCGTGAGCCCTGGTTCCCGGGTGACGAGTTCGTCGAGCGGCGGATCCGGGCCTACATCCGGTGGAACGCGGCGATGCTGGTGCACCGCGCGCAGCGGCCGGAGATCGGCGTCGGCGGTCACATCTCGACGTACGCGTCGAGCGCCAGCCTCTACGAAGTAGGTATGAACCACTTCTTCCGGGGCAAGGACCACCCGGGCGGTGGCGACCACATCTTCTACCAGGGTCACGCCTCGCCCGGTATGTATGCGCGGGCCTACCTCGAGGGCCGGCTCACCACCCACCAGCTCGACGGTTTCCGGCAGGAGCTGTCGCACCCGGGTGGCGGTCTCCCGTCGTACCCCCACCCCCGTCTGATGCCGGACTTCTGGGAGTTCCCGACGGTCAGCATGGGTCTCGGCCCGCTGAACGCGATCTACCAGGCCCGCTACAACCGGTACCTGCACAACCGAGGGATCAAGGACACCAGCCAGCAGAACGTCTGGGCGTTCCTGGGCGACGGCGAGATGGACGAGGTCGAGTCGCTCGGCGCGATCGGCCTGGCCGCCCGCGAGGAGCTGGACAACCTGACCTTCGTGGTCAACTGCAACCTCCAGCGTCTCGACGGCCCGGTCCGTGGCAACGGCAAGGTCATCCAGGAGCTGGAGGCGTTCTTCCGCGGCGCCGGGTGGAACGTGATCAAGGTCGTCTGGGGCCGCGAGTGGGACTCCCTGCTCGCCGCCGACACCGACGGCGCGCTGGTCAACCTGATGAACAAGACGCCCGACGGCGACTACCAGACCTACAAGGGCGAGTCCGGGCTGTACGTGCGGGAGCACTTCTTCGGCCGCGACCCGCGCACCCGCAAGCTCGTCGAGGGCATGACCGACGACGAGATCTGGAACCTCAAGCGCGGCGGGCACGACTACCGCAAGCTGTACGCGGCGTACAAGGCGGCCACCGAGCACACCGGCCAGCCGACCGTGATCCTCGCCAAGACCGTCAAGGGCTGGACGCTCGGGTCGCACTTCGAGGCCCGTAACGCCACGCACCAGATGAAGAAGCTGACCCTGGAGGACCTGAAGGGCTTCCGGGACCGCCTCTACCTCGACATCAGCGACAAGCAGCTCGAGGAGAACCCGTACCTCCCGCCGTACTACCACCCCGGCGAGAAGTCCGACGAGTACCAGTACATGGTCGAGCGGCGCCGCGAGCTGGGCGGGTCCATCCCGACCCGGCGGACCAAGGCGAAGTCGCTGGCGATCCCGGACTCGAAGGCGTTCAGCGGCCTCAAGGGCGGCAGCGGCAAGCAGAAGATCGCCACCACGATGGCGTTCGTCCGGCTGCTCAAGGACCTCATGCGGGACAAGGAGTTCGGGGCCCGCTGGGTGCCGATCATCCCGGACGAGGCCCGGACCTTCGGCATGGACTCGCTCTTCCCGACCAAGAAGATCTACTCGCCGCACGGCCAGACCTACACCTCGGTGGACCGGGAGCTGTTCCTGTCCTACAAGGAGTCGACGGACGGCCAGATCCTGCACGAGGGCATCAACGAGGCGGGTTCCACGGCGAGCTTCATCGCGGCCGGTACGTCGTACGCGACGCACGACGAGCCGATGATCCCGCTGTACATCTTCTACTCGATGTTCGGGTTCCAGCGGACCGCCGACGAGCTGTGGGCGGCCGCCGACCAGATGACCCGCGGCTTCCTGCTGGGCGCCACCGCCGGGCGGACCACGCTCAACGGTGAGGGCCTGCAGCACGAGGACGGTCACTCGCTGCTGATCGCCGCGACGAACCCGGCGGTGGTCTCCTACGACCCGGCGTTCGGGTTCGAGATCGCACACATCATGGAGCACGGCCTGCACCGGATGTACGGCGAGAAGCAGGAGAACATCTTCTACTACCTCACCATCTACAACGAGCCGGCGATCCAGCCCGCCGAGCCGGAGGGCCTCGACACCGAGGGCCTGCTCAAGGGCATCTACCGGTTCAGCGAGAGCCCGCAGAAGGACGGTCCGAAGGCGCAGCTGCTCGCCTCCGGCACCGGCATGCGGTGGGCGCTCAAGGCGCAGGAGCTGCTCGCCCAGGACTGGGGCGTGAGCGCCGACGTCTGGTCGGTCACCTCGTGGACCGAGCTGCGCCGCGACGCGATCCTGGCGGAGGAGCACAACCTGCTCCACCCGAGCGACGCGCCGCGCAAGCCGTACATCCAGCAGAAGCTGGAGGCCACCGAGGGCCCGTCGGTCGCGGTCAGCGACTGGATGCGGGCGGTTCCCGACCTGATCAGCCGCTGGGTGCCGAACGGCTACACCTCGCTGGGCACCGACGGCTTCGGCATGAGCGACACCCGGCACGCGCTGCGCCGCCACTTCCACGTGGACGGCGAGTCGGTGACCGTGGCGACGCTGCGTGAGCTGGCACTGCGGGGCCAGATTCCGGCGCATGTGCCGGCCGAGGCGGCCAAGAAGTACGCGATCGACGACGTCAACGCCGCACCGGTGGGCGAGACCGGCGGCGACTCGTAGCAGGCCTCTCCGGGAGGGGCGTCACACGACGCCCCTCCCGGGAGCAGGTCACGCCGGGACGGTCACGCCGGAACGTAGGTGATCACCTCGACGCCGGTGGCCGACCGCCAGCTGCCGGTGTGCGACAGCGCGAGCCTCGTGCCCGGCTCCCAGAGTTTCCGGCCCTCGCCGACCACCACCGGGAAGATCATCACCCGGTACTCGTCGATCAGGTTGTGCCTGGCCAGGTAATTGACGAGGGTCGCGCTGCCGTTGATCAGCAGGGTCTCGGAGCCGGTCTTGAGCTTCTCCACCGCCTCGGCGACGTCGCCCTCGATGAAGGTGGCGTTCCACTCCGGCTCGGTGAGCGTCGTGGTCGCGACGTGCTTGGGCATCTCGTTCATCTTCGCGCCGAACTCACCGGTCTCGGCGGCCATCTCCGGCCAGACCGACTTCATCCCCTCATAGGTGACCCGGCCGAGCAGCAGCGCGTCGGCCTCACCCAGGTTGTAGGTCTGCCAGGCGCCGAGCTCCTCGTTGAAGTACGGCCCGCTCCAGACCGGCTCCTCGAAGACGCCGTCGAGAGTCATGTACTCCACCGCCACGATCTTGCCCATCGTCCCCACCTCGTTGCTCGACGTACCCATTGAAAACGGCAACGAGCGGGCGGCACGGTGGTGGCGGCGCGATGATCCAGGGGTGGGATTCCGGATCAGGCACAAACTGCTCCTGCTCGGTCTGGGCAGCGTCCTCGTCACGGCGATCGTGCTGGTCGCGGTCGGTGCGTGGCAGAGCGGACGATTCGCCGACAACACCGAACGCGAGGTGCTGCGCCAGAACCAGGCGTCCCTGGCACAGAGCGCCGCCGACGTGAGCGCGCTGGTGCGTACCGTCGCCGACGAGGTGCAGCAGGGCGTCGACAAGAGCATGACCAGCGCGGCGGCCTTCCTGGACCGCAGCGGCGGGATGCGGATGTCCGGCCGGCGGGTCACCTGGACCGCCACCAACCAGGTCACCCAGGAGGCCACGACGGTCAGCCTGCCGCGGGTGGAGATCGGCGGCACGTGGCTGGGACAGAACACCGACCTGAAACAGACCACTCCCTTCGTCGACGACGCCCGGGACCTGTCCGGCGCCACGGTCACCGTCTTCCAGCGCATGAACGCGGCCGGTGACCTGCTGCGGGTGGGCACGACGGTGAAGTCCGCGAAGGGCACCCGGGCGATCGGCACGTACATCCCGGCGACCGCCGACGGCAAGGCGAACGCGGTGGCCGCGGCGATCACGGCCGGGAAGACGTACCGGGGTGTCGCGGCGGTCGTCGGCACGCCGTACATCACCGTCTACCAGCCGATCAAGAGCGCCGGTGGAGCGGTGATCGGCGCGCTCTTCGTCGGTGTGCCGCAGGCCGACGCGCTGGCCACGCTGACCGGCACGATCAGCGAGCAGAAGATCCAGACGAACGGCTGGGTGAGCGTGTTCAGCACGGCCGCCGCCGACCGCGGGCGGATCGTCGCCTCCAACATCGAGGGCATGGCCGGGCAGACCGTTCTGGACGCGACCGACGCCGACGGCACGAAATACGTCGAGGAGATCGTCACCAAGGCTCCCGAGCTCGCCGACGGCGGCACCTGGCAGGCGATGTACCGGCTGCCCGGTGCGTCCGGGGCGCCGGCCGGGGACACCACCACCACGGTCGGCTTCTATCCGCCGTACCAGTGGGCGGTGACCGTGGGCGGTTACGACGCCGACGCCGCGGCCGCGGTCACCGCGGTCCGGGACGGGCGCAGCGCGATGCTGACGTCGTTCGTGATCGCCGCTGTGCTGCTGGCGCTGGCGGGTGCGGCCGCGGCGTACCTCCAGGCGTCGCCGATCTCGCGGCGGATGGCCGCGCTGACCGGGGCGCTGACCCGGCTCGCCGGCCGGGATCTCACGGTTCGCATCGACGACCGGGGCCGCGACGAGATCGGTGAGGCCGGTCGCGCGCTCAACACCGCGGCGGCCGAGCTGCGCGCCGTCATGCAGGATGTCACCGGCGCCTCCGACGAGGTCGCCGGAACCGCCCGGCGGGTGGCGGCCACCGGCGGCGA
>NZ_JBHSBL010000005.1:0-11257 GCF_042650585.1 Actinoplanes subglobosus | reverse complement strand
CGCCGACACCGCCGCGAGCCGGGCCGACACGGTGAGCGCGTCGGCGGAGAGCGTGTCGCACGTGGTGGCGACGGTCGCCGCCGGGGCCGAGCAGATGGGCGCCTCGATCACCGAGATCTCGCACAACGCCCAGGAGGCCGCGCAGGCCGGGCGGGACGGGGTCGGCCTGACCGCGGCGGCCGCGAACGTCGTCGCCGAGCTGCGGGATTCCACCTCGAAGATCACCGACGTGGTGCAGCTGATCGCCACCATCGCCGAACAGACCAACCTGCTGGCACTGAACGCGACCATCGAGGCGGCCCGGGCCGGCGAGACGGGCAAGGGTTTCGCGGTGGTCGCCGGCGAGGTCAAGGAACTGGCCCAGGAGACCGCCCGGGCGACCGAGGACGTGACCGGGCGGGTCGCCGCGATCGAGGCCGACACAGCCCGGGCGGTCACCGCGATCGACGCCATCTCGGCCCGGATCGCCCAGGTCAACGACTATCAGACGGCGATCGCGGCGGCGGTCGAGGAACAGGCCGCGACGACCGCCGAGATGGCCCGCAACATCTCCGAGGCGGCCGGCGGCAGCCGGGACATCGCCGACGGCATCGGTACGGTGAACGGGGCGATGCGCAGCACGAGGGACTCGGTGGCGGTGTCGCACCGGGCCGCCGACGAGTTGACCGCGACCGCGCAGCGGCTGACCGGTCTGGTCGGGCGCTTCACGGTATGAGGCGGCTGGTCGGTAGTCTGGGCCGGTGACTGTTCGCGTGCGTTTCGCTCCCTCACCCACCGGTATGTTCCACGTCGGCGGCGCCCGCACCGCCCTGCAGAACTGGATCTACGCCCAGCAGCAGGGTGGTGTCTTCGTGCTCCGGATCGAGGACACCGACGCGGCTCGTAACCGGCCGGAGTGGACCGAGGGCATCATCTCGGCGCTCGACTGGATCGGCATCGAGCGGGGGACCTACGAGGGCCCGCACTTCCAGTCGTCCTACGCGGCCGACCACACCGCCGCCGCGACCCGGCTCTACGGCGAGGGCAAGGCCTACTACTGCGACTGCACCCGCGACGACGTGGTGGCCCGGTCGAGCAACAAGCACACCGGCTACGACGGCTTCTGCCGCGACCGGGCGCTCGGGCCGGGCGAGGGCCGGGCTCTGCGCTTCCGCACGCCCGACGAGGGCGAGACCGTGGTGATCGACCTGGTCCGCGGCAAGCCCACCTTCGAGAACAGGCTGATCGAGGACTTCGTCATCGCCCGCAGCGACGGCTCGGCGGTGTTCCTGCTGGCCAACGTGGTCGACGACCTCAGTATGGGGATCAACCACGTGTTCCGCGCCGAGGAGCACCTGCCCAACACGCCGAAACAGCAGCTGCTGTGGGAGGCGCTGGGCGCGACCCCGCCGGTCTGGGGTCACGTGCCGGTCCTGGTCAACGAGAAGCGGCAGAAACTGTCGAAGCGGCGTGACAAGGTCGCCCTCGAGTCGTACCGGGACGAGGGTTACCTGGCCGCCGCCATGCGCAACTACCTGATGCTGCTCGGCTGGTCCCCGACCGGCGACCGGGAGATCGTCCCGTGGTCGGTGATCGAGGAGGAGTACCGGATCGAGGAGGTCAACCACGCGCCGGCGTTCTTCGACGTCAAGAAGCTGCGGGCGTTCAACGGCGAGTACATCCGGGCCCTCACCCCGAGTGAGTTCACCCAGGTCTGCGCGCCGTGGCTGACCGGCACCGACACCATCGCGGCCCCGCCGTGGGCCCCGGCGGCGTTCGACGCCGAGGTCTTCGCCACGATCGCCCCGCTCGCCCAGACCCGGATCGCGGTGCTGTCCGAGATCGTCGAGAACGTGGACTTCCTCTTCCTGGACGAGCCGGTCGACGACGAGGCGTCCTGGACGAAGGCGATGAAGGACGGCGCCGCCGAGATCCTCGACGACACCGCGGCCGCCTTCGGCGCCCTGACGGACTGGTCCGCCGAGTCTCTGAAGGCGGCACTCGAGCGGGTCGGCGAGGCGCGAGGTCTCAAATTGGGCAAGACCCAGGCTCCGGTACGGGTGGCGGTGACCGGCCGCACCATCGGGCTGCCGCTTTTCGAGTCGATCGAGCTGCTCGGCAAGGAGCGCGTCCTGGCTCGCATTTCCGCTGCTAGAGCACGTCTCTGACCTACCTACCGCATTCGGCGGCCGGCACGCCATAGCCGGTCGTCGAATCCGGTGATGCTCTCCGTCACCAGGGTGACCACCGGCCCCACCCGTTGCGCGTAGTGGGTACTATTCGGCGGCTGATCAACGGCCGTTCCCGTCTCCGCGGTCATCCCCACATGGCTCCAATTCACCCCGCCTCGAGATGCGGCCGGGGCGGCGCCCAGGGAGGCTGGAGACCTGGGCCGTGTTCCGGTTCCACCGCCGGGCACGAGCAGCGGGTTGAGTGGGCCATGTCCATCCACGGGCGGGGAGGTCGGATGGTGCGGGGGGCGATCACGCGGCTGGTGTCGACGGCTGCGGCAGCAGCTGTGGCGCTGGCTCTGACATTGGGTGCGGCGCCGGGGGCGGCACTGGCCGCTCCGAAGGCGCCGCCGAAACCGGATGCGGTGCAACTGGTCGGCAACGGCATGGAGGAGACCGTCCTGGTCCGACAGGACGAGCGGCCCCGGTTGTTCCAGATGCTGACCAGCGAGGTGGACTGGCTGGCGTCCGCCCAGTCGTCGAGTTCGGCGCCGAAATCAGCTCAGCTGGGCCCGAAATACACCGTGACCCTGATGGTCAAGGACGCGCCGAGCCAGCTCTACCACCTGTACCCGTTGGCGCAGGGCGGGCCGCGCGCGCACCGGCCGGCGAAGCAGCCGTCCGGTAAGAAGTCCGAGGGCTGGTTCTACGGCCGGCTCTCCATGCCGGAGTCGCTGCGGCTCGGCGGCGCGCCGCTGGAGGTCAAACCGGATGTCGTGCACGGCGGCATCGGTGGTGGCGTCGGCACCGACCTCGCGTCGACCGAGGTCGACGCGATGGAGGAGATGAGCCAGGCCTTCTCCGAGTTCCGCCGGCTGTTCCTGCTCAACGGGGCGGTGCTGCTCGTCATCCTGACCGGTCTGGCCGGGATGGCGTTCCTCATCCGGCGGCGCGTCTGACGTCGTCCGGCTGCACGGTGCTCGTCCGGGGTGCCGCTGACAGTTCGACCATGCCGACCAGGTCCTCCAGGTCGGCGTCGAACTCGGCGGCGCCCTCGATCATTTCCGGGGACGATCCGGGGAGCCCGCCGGTGACCTCGCCGGTGGTGTAACCGAGCAGGAAAGCGCAGATCAGCCGGGCCTGGCGGGGCACCTCGGAGACCGGCACCCCGGCGTCGGCGAGGATGCCCTGGAGCGCGGCGGCCAGCCAGGACGCGGAGGGCCCGGCGGCGGATCGGTTCAGCAGGAGCGGGAAGGCGCTCGGGTGGGCCCGGGCCAGCGAGCGGACCGCCCGGCCCAGCGCGCACAGCCGGTGCCGCCAGTCGAGATCGGCCGGGTCCTGGCCGACGGTGGTGCCGAGTTCCAGGTGCAGCAGGTCGACGAGGCCGTCGAGGAGGGCGTCCTTGCCTCCGACGTACGGGTAGAGCGCCATCGAGGTGAGCCCGACGCGTTCCGCCACCGCCCGCATCGACATGGCTGCCAGCCCGCGCTCGTCCACCAGGGCGAGCGCCTGATCCAGGATCTGCCGTCTCTTGTCGTCCACCACGCCAACCTGACCAGCCCGACCGCTCCGGGGCCGGGAAACGCGCCCGTCACTCACCCGTACGGGGCAGACCTAGCACCAGCGGCCGGGGGGACGGCCGCGGCCCGCCGCGCGCCGCCGGGGCCGGACCGCGCCGTGCAGGTGGGCGCCGGCCCAGCCCCGTAGCTCGGTGCGGCATCCGACCCGGCCGGTCCCCGGGTCCACGATCAGCTCCTCGTCGGCCGGCTGCGCTGCCGGCGCGTCATCGAGGGCGGGATCCCTGTCGGAGCACGCGAACGCGTCGTCCCGTTCCATCATCTCGCCTCCTCGATCCGTGCGCGGGCCGGCTTCTCCCGGCACCGACTCTTCATCGGCACCGAGACGTCCGGTGTTAATCCCCGGCCGGACCGCCGTCCGACACGATGCCAGGTCACCGACTGAAATCGCGGGAGAGGCGCACCGCTACGCCGGTCAAATGTCATAAAAACTCCTAAAACCACGCAATGTCTTCGTTTTCAGCACATCTCCACCGGAAGCGCTCCCGCCCCGCGAGAAACGACCCCGGAAACACCCCGCGTCCACGAGTAGCGGCCCCGGAAACCCCCCGCGTTTGCGCGTAGCGGCCACGGAAGCACGTCCGGAAGGCCCCGGAAGCGCATCAACAGGACGCCGGGCACCGGAGGCGGGCGGCCGCGTGGAACTCTGGACGGCGTGGCAGACACCGACACCGGCACATCAGCCGAGGGCAGGCCGGACACCCCGGCGAAACCCCTGGCCCCGGGCACCCTGCGCCGTATCGAGCGGCAGGCGGGCACCCTGGCCAGCGCGGCGGTCGCCCGCATGGATGAGACGCTCCCGTGGTTCCGGGCGCTCCCGGCCGACCAGCGGTCCTGGGTGATGCTCGTCGCACAGGCCGGCGTGCGGTCACTGGTCGAGTGGCTGCGCTCGGGCGGCACGGTCGCGGCCAGCACCGAGATCTCCGACGAGGTGTTCGCCGCGGCGCCGCGGGCTCTGGCCCGGGTGATCACGCTCACCCACACCGTGGAGATGATCAAGGTGACGGTCGACGTCGCCGAGGCCGAGGTGCCGGGTTTCGCCGAGACCGGCGAGGAGGCGGCGCTGATCCAGGCGATCCTGCGGTTCTCCCGGGAGATCGCCTTCTCGGCCGCGCGGGTCTACGCCCGGGCGGCCGAGTCCCGGGGCGCCTGGGACGCGCGCCTCCAGGCCCTGCTCGTCGACGCACTGCTGCGTGGCGACTCCTCCGACGTGCTGGCCAGCCGCGCGGCTGCCCTGGGCTGGGCCGACGCGCCGCCGGTCGCCGTGGTGGTGGGCCGCTCCCCGGGCGGGGACATCACCGCGGTGCTGCACGCCGTCTACCGCGCCGCCCGCCGGGCCCGGCTCGAGGTGATCGCCGGGGTGCATGGCGAGCGTCTCGTCGTGGTGGTCGGCGGCGCGACCGATCCGGTGGCCGCGGCGACCGCGCTCAGCGGCGGTTTCGGGGAGGGTCCGGTGGTGGTCGGGCCGGCGGTGCCCTCACTCGACCAGGCCACCGAGTCGGCGCGGGCCGCACTGGCCGGGTTCCGTGCGGCACCGGCCTGGCCCGGCGCGCCGTCCCCGGTGGCCGCCGACGACCTGCTCCCGGAGCGGGTCCTCTCCGGCGACATGGACGCCCGGCGCAAGCTGCGGCACGACGTCTTCGGGGCGCTGACCCGGGCCGGCAGCGGGCTGCTGGAGACCCTCGACGCCTTCTTCGCCTCGGGGAGCGTGCTGGAGAGCGCAGCCCGGGAGCTCTACGTCCATCCGAACACGGTCCGTTACCGCCTGCGGCGGGTCGCGGAGGTCGCCGGGCTGTCCCCGCTGGACGGCCGGGACGCCTTCACCCTGCGGATGGCCCTGACCATCGGCCGTCTGGACCCCGCGACGTGACCGGGATCTCTCACCATTCGACACGTTCGAGGGAGGTATAAATGTGGTTGAAGTGACCCAAGAACACCTCTGTTTTGTAGGAACCCTACAACCCTGATCGTAGGGTTTGGTCGCGCCTGGCTACCCCGGAAAGCCGTTCGATCCGGAAGAGTCGAAGACGTGCTCGCCGTACTCTCCCCCGGCCAGGGTTCCCAGAAGCCCGGCTTCCTCACCCCCTGGCTCGATCTCCCCGGCGCCGAGGCCCGTCTGACCGAGTGGTCCGCCCTCGCCGGTGTCGACCTGCTGCACCTCGGCACCCGCGCCGACGCCGACGAGATCAAGGACACCGCCCGGACCCAGCCGCTGCTGGTCGCCGCCGCCCTGCTGGCCGGTGAGCAGCTCCCGCTGGACCGGGTCGGCGTGATCGCCGGGCACAGTGTCGGCGAGCTGGGCGCCACCGCCCTCGCCGGAGTGTTCACCCCGGCCGACGCGATCACCCTCGCCGGTGTCCGCGGCCGGGAGATGGCCGCCGCCTGCGCGATCGAGCCGACCGGCATGAGCGCCGTCCTCGGCGGTGACCCCGACGAGGTGGTCGCCACCGTCGAGAAGCACGGCCTGTTCCCGGCCAACCGCAACGGCGCCGGCCAGATCGTCGCCGCCGGCGCGCTGCCCGCGCTGGCCGAGTTCGCCGCCGCGCCGCCGGCCAAGGCCCGGGTCATCGCCCTGTCGGTGGCCGGCGCCTTCCACACCCCCTTCATGGCTCCCGCCGAGACCGCGCTGGCGGCGGTCGCGAGTGGTGTCACCGTGCACGATCCGGCCCGGACGCTCCTGTCGAACCTGGACGGCACGGCCGTCACCGGCGGCACCGAGATGCTCCAGCGCCTGGTCCGCCAGGTCACCGCCCCGGTCCGGTGGGACCTGTGCATGCGCACCCTCAAGGACCTCGGTGTCACCGGCGTCATCGAGCTGCCGCCCGCCGGCACGCTGGCCGGCCTGGTCAAGCGGGAGCTCAAGGGCGACGGCGCCCCCGAGATCGTCACGCTCAACACCCCGGACGACCTGCCGGCCGCCCTCGCTCTGATCGCCCGCACCGAAGGAGACGCACGATGACCGCGGGTTCCCGCATCCTCGCGATGGGCCACTACCAGCCGTCGCGTGTGATCACCAACGCCGACCTGGCCAGCACACTCGACACCAACGACGAGTGGATCCGGGACCGGGTCGGCATCGCCGAGCGGCGGGTCGCCGACGGCGAGTCGGTGGCCGACATGGCCACGTTCGCGGCGGAGAAGGCGCTGGCCACCTCCGGGCTCACCGCGTCCGACATCGACCTGGTCGTCGTCGCCACCTGCTCGGCGATCGACCGTTGTCCCAACGTGGCGACCCGGGTCGCGGCCCGGCTCGGGATCAACGCGCCCGGCGCGTTCGACGTGAACACGGCCTGTTCCGGCTTCTCCTACGCACTCGCCACCGGCGACCACGCGATCCGGGCCGGAGCATCCCGCAACGCCCTGGTGATCGGCGCGGAGAAGCTGTCGGACATCACCGACTGGTCCGACCGTACGACCGCTGTGCTCTTCGGCGACGGTGCCGGAGCCGCGGTCCTCTCCGCGGCGCCGGACGGTGAAGCTGCCGGGATCGGACCGGTGGTCTGGGGCTCCACACCGGAGAAGGGCGACGCGCTCAAGATCGCCGGCTGGCAGCCCTACATCAAGCAGGAGGGCCAGGCGGTCTTCCGCTGGGCCACCACGGCCCTCGCGCCGTTCGCGATCGAGGTCTGCGAGAAGGCCGGGATCGCCCCGTCCGAGCTGGCCGCCTTCGTCCCGCACCAGGCCAACACCCGGATCATCGACGGCATCGTCAAGCGGCTCGGCCTGAGCCCCGACGCCATCGTCGCGAAGGACCTCGTCGAGTCGGGCAACACGTCCGCCGCGAGCGTCCCCCTGGCCCTGTCCAAGCTGATCGAGCGCGGGGAGCTGCCCTCCGGGGCGCCGGTGCTGCTCTTCGGCTTCGGCGGTGGCCTCACCTACGCCGGCCAGGTCGTCCGCTGCCCTTAGTGCAGAAGACACCTGACCGTCGCCAGCAACATTTATTCAGGACGGTGGAGACGAAACCGGATTACCTACAGCGGGGCGGAACTCCGGGTAGGTCCTGAATGAATGTCGTCCGCACCATCGAGAGGAAAGATTCCCACAATGGCAACTCGCACAGAGATCACCTCCGGCCTCGCCGAGATCCTCGAGGAGGTCGCCGGGGTGAACCCGGACGACGTCGCCGAGGAGAAGTCCTTCACCGACGACCTGGACGTCGACTCGCTGTCCATGGTCGAGGTCGTGGTGGCCGCCGAGGAGAAGTTCGGCGTCAAGATCCCCGACAACGAGGTGCAGAACCTGAAGACTGTCGGCGACGCCGTCAACTACATCGAGGCGAACCACTGACATGAGCAACGTAGACGTCGTCGTCACCGGGCTCGGCGCGACGACCCCGCTGGGCGGGGACGTCGCGTCCACCTGGGACGCCATGCTCGCCGGCCGCTCCGGGGTGGGACACCTCACCCAGGAGTGGGCCGGCACCCTCCCGGTGCGCATCGCCGCACAGCTCGCCGTCGAGCCGTCCGAGGTCATCGAGCGGGTCCGGCTGCGCCGGATGGACCGTTCCGAGGCCATGGCCGTGATCGCGGCCAAGGAGGCGTGGGCCGACGCCGGCCTCGCCGACGCGGGAGTCGACCAGGAGCGTCTCGCCGTCAGCTTCGGCAGCGGCATAGGGGGCGCGATCACCCTCCTCGACCAGGACGACATCCTCGAGCAGTCCGGTCCGCGGCGGGTCAGCCCGCACACCGTGCCGATGCTCATGCCGAACGGCCCGGCCGCGTACATCGGTCTCGAACTCCAGGCCAAGGCCGGGGTCCGGGCCATGGCGAGCGCCTGCGCCACCGGCGCCGAGGCGGTCGCCCTCGGTCTCGACCTGATCCGGCTCGGCCGGGCGGACGTGGTGGTGGCCGGCAGCACCGAGGCCGTCATCCACCCGCTGCCGGTCGCCGGCTTCGCCTCGATGCGGGCCATGTCGACCCGCAACGACGAGCCGGAACGCGCCTCCCGCCCGTGGGACAGGAACCGGGACGGTTTCGTCCTCGGTGAGGGCGCCGGCGCGCTGATCCTGGAGCGGGCCGACCACGCCGCCGCCCGTGGCGCCCGGGTCTACGCGCGTCTCGCCGGAGCGGGCATCACCTCCGACGGCTACGACATCGTCCAGCCCGACCCGGAGTGCCGCGGCGGCATCCGTGCCATGCGGATGGCGATCGAGGACGCCGGCCTGACCGGCGCCGACATCCACCACGTGAACGCCCACGCCACGTCGACCCCGGTCGGCGACATGGGCGAGATCAAGGGGATCCGGGCGGCCATCGGCAGCCACCCGATCCTGACGTCGACCAAGTCGATGACCGGCCACCTGCTCGGTGCGGCCGGCGCGCTGGAGTCGATCGCCGCGATCCTGGCTCTCCGGGACGGCATCATCCCTCCGACCATCAACCTCGACGACCCCGACGAGCGCCTCGACCTGGAGGTGGCGGCCCACAAGGCGCGGTCCGCCGACATCCAGGCGGCGATGAACAACTCGTTCGGTTTCGGTGGTCACAACGTGGCCCTCGTCTTCACCCGCGCCTGAACCCCCTGCCGTGAGCCTGCACTCCTCGGGAGTCGATCCGACCCCGGTCGGGAACCACGACCCCGAGGAGCGGCTCAGGGCCCTCTTCGACCGGGGCACGACCAGGCCGCTGGCCTCCGGCGTCCTAGCGGCCCGCGGCCGTGTCGACGGGACCCTGGTCATCGGGTTCGCCTGCCTGGACGGTGCGCTCGGCGCCGCCGGTGGGCGTACCGTCGTGGCCGCTGTCGACGCCGCCGTCCGGGAACGTGTCCCGGTGATCGGCCTCTGGCACTGCACCGGGACCGGGCTCGCGGAGGGTGTGCCGGGCCTGGACGCGGCCGGTCAGGTGTACGCCGCCACCGTCCGTGCCTCCGGCCGGATCCCGCAGATCTCGGTGCTCCTCGGCCCGGTCACCGCCGCGGCCGCCTACGTCCCGCCGCTCTCCGACGTCGTGATCGCCACGCCCGGCCGGTCACCCGCGGATCCGGTCGCCGACCTCCTCGCCGCGGACCCGGACGACGCCCTGGCCGAGGCTCGCCGGCTCGCGCTGTTCCTGGGCGCTCAGGGCCGCTTCTCCCCCGACGACGTCGCTCCCGGCGGCACCACCGGCGTACCGCTGAACACCCTCGTGCCCACCACGACGGACCGCGCCTACGACGTGCGGCCACTGGTCCGGGCCCTGCTCGACGCCCCCGGCACCGAACTGCACGCCACCCGGGCCACGAACATCGTCACCACACTGGGCCGTCTCGCGGGCCGGACGATCGGCGTCCTGGCCAACAACCCACTGCGCCTGGGCGGCAGCCTGGACCCGGCCGCCGCCGAGAAGGCCGCCCGTTTCGTCCGCATGTGCAACGCGCTCGGCATTCCGCTGGTAGTCGTGGCCGACTCCCCCGGACTCCTGCCCGGCACCGGCCACACCGACACGACGCAGCGAGGCGCGAAACTGCTGCACGCCTTCGCCGAGGCGGTGGTACCCCGCGTCACACTGATCACCCGGCGTGTCTACGGCGGCGCCTACCTCGCGATGAACTCCCGCTCCCTCGGCGCCACCACCGTCCTCGCCTGGCCGACCAGCAGGATCGCGGCCATCGGGCCGAACGCCGCCGTCGACCTACGCCATCGCCGGGCGCTGGCCGCCACCCCACCGGCCGGCCGAGAGCTCCTCCGGGCCCGCCTGCTGGCCGACGAACTGGCCTCGACCAGCGCTTCCCGAGCCGCCGAACAGGGCCTGATCGACGACATCGTCCTCCCCCAGCACACCCGCCGCCGCATCGCCGAGACGCTCGCCGCCACACCCGCCGGCCGCGGCAATCACACCAACATGCCCTTATAAACCCCATATTTGGTACGGCCACCCAGCCCCACGAATCCCACGCCGTCCCGCCCTACGACGCGACGCAGCCCATCCGTCCCACGCCCGACGCCCCGCCGGGCCGAATGCGTCCGTCCCGCTCACCCCACCACACCGCCATGCGCGACCCACACTCCCGACACCGGCCCAACGAGGTGGCGCCACCGTCTCCGCGACCGAGAGACAGAGCCTTTCTGCGGGTTGCTGGATGCCCTCCAGGCAAGCCCCGAGTCGAGCGACCTCCCGCGCCGCCATCGAGTGGCGATCCCCTCGAATCCCTCCGAGAACGACCCCGTGGGGCGACTTGACGGCAGAGCGGCTGGCGGCCTCGGAAAGACTCGACAGCGACGGCAGCCCGTCAAGATCAATGACAGGTCCACCCTCACCCCGCGGATCTTGAGTAACTGACCACCGATAGCGGTGGTGAAACGGCCAAGATCGCGCAGGCAATGGGCGCCACGGGCGGGCCGGGACGACCCGCCGGACGAGATGGCCCGCCGGACGAGATAGCCCGCCGGACGAGATGGCGGAACCAGGCGGGAGAACGGCTGGGACGGCCCGCCGGACGAGACAGCGGGAGGGCGCGAAGGTCGACGGCCGGGTGGCGGGAGCGGGGGTGGGGGTGGGGGTGGGAGCGGGGGTGGAGGTGGAGCGGGAGCGGGGGTGGAGGTGGAGCGGGAGC
>NZ_JBHSBL010000004.1:55497-66483 GCF_042650585.1 Actinoplanes subglobosus | reverse complement strand
GGTGTGTGGAAAGGGTGGCCGGCGAAGCAGGGGCGGGAGAGCGCGGTGTGTGGAAGGAGGTGGCGGCGCGCGGGGCTGAGGGAAGGGCGGGGGAGTGCGGAGGTGCATGAACGGGGAATCGGGTAGGGTTCAGCACGCATCGGCGATGGTGAATCGATGATGGACCGGCGGCAGTCGTCCCCGGTGTTCGGCTCACGGCCGGTGAATCCGGCGGTCCTCGGTCATTCGGGAGCAACTCGGTGCCCATTCTCAGCCCGGCGGTGGCGGGAAAGCCGGCGTGAAAGGCAGCGGGAAAGCCAGCCTGAAAGCCAGCGCGAAGGCTGGCCAGAAAGCCGGCGCGAAGGCCAGCCAGAAAGCCGGCCTGAAAGCCGGCGGGAAAGCCGGCGCGAAAACCCGCCTCAAAGCCGGCGGGAAAGCCGGCCAGAAAGCCGGCGGGAAAGCCGGCGGGAAAGCCGGCGGGAAAAGCGGCGGAACCGCCCTGCTGAGAGCGGCGTTCACGCTGGCCTGGCAGGCCTCCCGTGGACTTCTCGCCGCACGCGCCGGGATCGCCCTGATCGCCGGTCTCGCCCCGGTCGTCGTCGCCTGGCTGACCAAACTGCTGCTCGACCAGCTGGCCGGCGACCGTACGGATGCCGAGCTCCTGACCGTGGTCGTCGCCCTCGCCACCGCCGGGCTGGTCGGCGCCCTGATGCCGGCGGCCGGGCAGTTCCTCGACGCCGAGATGAGCCGGCGTACCCAGCTGGCCGGGCGGGAGCAGCTCTTCCAGGCGATCGGCGGGTTCGCCGGGCTGGGCCGCTTCGAGGATCCGGACTTCCAGGACCGGCTCCAGCTCGCTGTCGCCGACGGGCCGGCCACCCCGGCGCAGGTCACCGCGAACGGCCTGGCCATCGCCCAGTCGACGGTCACGATCACCGGGTTCGTGGTGGCGCTGGCCGGTACGGCCCCGTGGATGGCGCTCGTCGTGGCGGTCGCGGCGGTTCCGGCGGTCCGCGCCGAGCTGATCCTGTCGCGGGCGCGGGCCGCGATGATGCTCCGGCTCGGGCACGCCACACGGCGGGAGCTGTTCTACGCCGACCTCGTCTCGTCGGTGACCGCGGCCAAGGAGGTGCGGCTCTACGGGCTCGGCAACCTGTTCGCGGGGCGGATGGCCACCGAACTACGCAAGATCAATCGCGGGATGCGCGACCTCGACCTGCGGGAACTGCGCATGCAGTCGCTGCTCACCGGGCTCGCGGCGGCCGTCGCCGGCGGGGGACTGGTGTGGGCGGCGCTCTCCGCCCGCTCCGGCAGCCTCAGCGCCGGTGACATCGTCGTTCTCGCGGCCGCGACCGGCGGCGTCCAGAACCTCCTCGGGTCGATCATCGGCGACTTCGCCCGTACCCACCAAGCGCTCTTGATCTTCACGCACTTCCGGGAGGTGGTCGCGGCGCCGGCCGACCTCGCGGCGCCCGAGGGCCTCCCGGTGGCTGCCGCGCCGCCGCTCCGCGACGGGATCGAGTTCAAGAACGTCTGGTTCCGGTACGGGCCGGAGCTGCCGTGGATCCTCAGAGGCGTCGATCTGACCATCCGTGCCGGTGAGGCGACCGCGCTGGTCGGGCTGAACGGTGCCGGCAAGAGCACGATCGTCAAACTGCTGTGCCGTTTCTACGACCCGACGCGTGGCACGGTGCTGTGGGACGGCGTCGACGTGCGCCGTCTCGACGTCGTCAGCCTGCGCGAACGGGTCGGCGCGGTGTTCCAGGACTTCATGTCCTACGACCTGAGCGCGGCCGAGAACATCGGGCTCGGTGACGTCGCCCGCCTCGACGACCGGCCCGCCATCGAGGCGACCGCCGGACGAGCCGGTGTCGACCTGACCGTCGAGAAGCTCCCGTACGGCTACGACACCCTGCTGACCAGGTATTTCTCGCCGGACGACGCATCCGGGGCGGGCGGGGTGCAGCTTTCCGGCGGGCAGTGGCAGCGGCTCGCGCTGGCCCGTGCCTTCATGCGCGCCGACCGGGACCTGCTGATCCTCGACGAACCGAGCGCCGGCCTGGACGCCGACGCCGAGCACGAGGTGCACACCCGCCTGCGGGAGCTGCGTGACGGCGCCACCAGTGTCCTCATCTCGCACCGGCTCAGCAGCGTCCGCGACGCCGACGTCATCGCCGTGCTGTCCGGCGGTGTCGTCACCGAACTCGGTGACCACGCCACCCTGCTGGCCGCCGGGGGGACCTACGCCACCCTGTTCACCGTGCAGGCGTCCGGCTACACGCTTCACCCGCCGACCGGCGGGTGACGGAAGAGCCCGCCGACCGGCGGGTGACGGAAACCGGCTGGTCACCCACCGGCCGGCGCAACGAGGGAGTGTGTACATGAGCATGTTCGGCAAGCTCGCCGACCGGCTGCTGGCGGCGGTCGCCCCGGCCACCGAGGTCGATGCCGCCTGCATCCTGCTGCGCAGGGAGACCGTCCAGGTCGGCTACTGCGCCGGCACCCGGGTCGCGCGCTACCGGTACACCTACGTCTACGACAACTGCGCCGACCGGGTGACGTACAGCTGCTCCGCCTGACGTTCCGTGCCCTGCCACTGTCCGGTGGCAGGGCCTTCCCATTCCGGAGGGAGGCCGGGCCCGTGCTCGTCGCCGGTGTCGCGGTACTGGCCGTGGCCGGGGCCGTCACGCTGTGGATCCGGGCGGCCGTGCTGGTGGCCGTCGTGCGCGGGCCCAGCATGCGGCCCACCTACGCCGACGGGGACCGGCTGGTCGCCCGCCGCCGCCGGTCGGTGCCCCGGCGCGGTGACGTCGTCGTGTTCCGCAATCCGCTGCCGCACGGGGTGCCCGGCTCGTCGGACGGCCCGCTGCTGATCAAACGGGTCGCGGCGGGCCCGGCTGAGAAGGCACCGGACGGCATGGGTACGGCGGTCGTCCCGGCCGGTCACGTAGCGGTGCTCGGCGACAATCCGGCGCAGAGCCTGGACTCACGGCAGCTCGGCTTCATCCCGGTGGAGAACGTGATCGCCACGGTCGTGCGCCGCCTCCGCTGAGCCGACGAGGCGGGCCGATGAGATGGGCCGATGAGGCGGGCCGATGAGATGGGCCGATGAGGCGGGCCGATGAGATGGGCCGATCAGGTGGGCCGATCAGGTGCGCCGATCAAGTTGATCAAGTGGGCCGCCTCCCGTTCAGGGTGGGGCCAGCGGGAGCGCCATGGCCTCGTCCGCGGAGAGGGCGGCGCCCTCGGCGACGGCGGCCGCGTAGCGCTCCGGACCGAGAGCGGCCAGCGCCGCGGCGGCGACGTCCCGGGCCGGGCCGGAGGAGTCCGGCCCGGCACGCAGGCCCAGCGCCTGGACCGCGCCGAGCAGCCGTGCGGCCCGCACCGGGTCACCGGCGGCGACCGCCAGGGCGGCGAGCCGATCGAACGCCTCCGCCATGACGAGGAAGCCGAGCATCCCGCCGTGCACGGTGAACACCTCCCGATAGCGGGCCGCGGCCGCCACCGGATCCTCGGAGATCTCCGCGATCCGGCCCAGCATCACCAGGATCGTCATCCGGGTGCCGTCGGCGCTGTACCACCCGGCCGGGCACACGGCGAGCGCCTCGGTGCAGCATCGCAGGGCCTCGGCCAGCGCCTCCCGGCCGGCGCCGGAGAGGGCCCGGGCCAGGGCCAGCGATCCGAGACCGAGCAGCGCCGCCGCCACCAGCTCCGGAGCCCCCGCGGACCGGGCCAGTTCGGCGACCCGGCGGAAGTCGGCGGCGGCCCCCTCGGCATCCCCGGTGTCCATCCGGGCCTGGGCCCGCCCGCGCAGCAGGTCGGCGACGTCGACGGTGGAGCCGAGTTCCCCGGCCAGGCGCAGGGCCTCCGCGGTGGGTGCGATGGCGGCGGCCGGGTCGCCGCGCCAGGAGGCCAGTTCGGCGAGCCCGGACAGGGCCAGCATCGAACCCCACCGGTCGCCGAGCGCGCGGAACCCGTCGAGCGAATCCTGGAACTCCGGTTCGGCGAGCGCCGGATCACTGCCGGAGAACAGGACCATCCAGCCCGCGCCGATCCCGCCGAGGGCCTGGCTCCACGGATCACCGGCGATCTGCTCGCGGAGTCTGCGGTTGAGCTCGCGGATGCCACCCGGGTCGCCGGCCGGTGGCCCCACCGCCATCGCCGACAGGTAGAGCAGGAACGGGTACCGGGGTGCGGCCGTCAGCGTCCGCATGTAGTCGACCCAGCGCGCCGCCGGGCGGACGGTTCCCGCCCCGGCGCTGAGGGTCGCGTTGAAGGCGCTCAACACGTACTCCTCGGTGTGCCCCGGCGGCGGCTCCGGACCGGCCGCACCCAGGGCGAGCCCGGCGAGTGTCGCGGCCTCACCGCGCAGCCCGCGCAGCCACCAGTAGAAGGACAGCGCGGCGACCAGCCGCAACGCCGTCGCTGTCGCGCCGTGCGCGACGCTGCGGCGCAACGCGGCGTGCAGGTTGTCCCGGTCGGCGTCGAGGCGGTCCAGCCAGGCGAGTTGATCAAACCCGCGGAGGTACGGATCAGCGCGCCCCGCCAGCTCCAGAAAGTACCGGGCGTGCTCCCGGTGAAGCGTCTCCCGCTCGCCGGACTCGGCCAGCCGCTCCGCACAGAACGCCCGGATGGTCTCCAGCATCCGGTAGCGGTCGCCGTCCCGTTCGATGAGCGACTTCCCGACCAGGCCCGCGAGCACGTCGAAGCCGCCGGGTGCGCAGATCCGCTCCACGGCGTCGAGGGTGGCGCCGCCGGTGAAGACGGTGAAGCGGCGGGCCAGCACCCGTTCCGGTTCGGTGAGCAGGTCCCAGCTCCACGCCACGACCGCCTGGAGTGTCCGGTGCCGCCCGGCCGCCGTGCGGCTGCCGCCGGACAGCAGCCGGAACCGGTCGCCGAGCCGGGCCGCGATCTCGGTGACCGGCAGCGCGTGCAGGCGGGCCGCCGCGAGTTCGACGGCCAGCGGGAGCCCGTCGAGGGTGCGGCAGAGTCTCCGGATCGCGCCGGCGTTCGCGGCGGTGACGGCGAAGCCGGGTGCCACATCCGCGGCCCGGTCGAGGAAGAGCCGCACCGCGGGGAAGGCGGCGAGATCGTCGGCCGTCTCGGGTGGGACCGGGAGCCCGCCCACCGGGACGAGCGCCTCCCCGGTGATGCCGAGCGGCTCCCGGCTGGTGGCCAGGATCCGCAGCCCGGACGCACCGGCGAGCAGCCGCCCGGCCAGCGCGGCGGCCGCGTCGACGACGTGCTCGCAGTTGTCCAGGACCAGCAGCAGACGCCGGTCGCTGAGCGCCGCGACGAGCCGGTCGACGACACCGGGAACCGCGGTCGGCGGCTGCCACGGCGCCCCCGGCGGGTTGACGAGGACGTCGCGCAGCCCGAGCGCGGCCTGCACCGCCGACGGCACGTCCTCCGATCCGGCGCCGGCGAGTTCGACGAACCAGACGTCGCCGTCGTGCCGCGCCGCGGCCTCGGCGGCGAGGCGGGTCTTCCCGGCACCCCCGGGCCCGTGCAGCGTGACGAGCCGCCGGCCGCGCAGCGCGGCCGCGACCCGGGCGAGATCACCGTCGCGCCCGACGAAGCTGGTCAGCTGAGCGGGAACACCGTGCCGGACCGGGCCGGGGGCGTGGGACGGCACGGGTGCGTCCGGGCCGCGGGCAGAGGAGAGCGCGGGCGCGGCCGGGCCGGAGGCACGGAGCAGGTCGGTGTGCAGGGCTACCAGTTCCGGCGACGGGTCGGCCCCGAGCTCCTCGGCGAGCGTCCGGCGCGCCTCCTCGAACACGCCGAGCGCCTCCGCCGGGCGCCCCGCCGACACCAGAGCGCGCATCAACTGGGCCCGGGGCCGTTCGCGCAGCGGATGGGCGGCGATCAGGTCACGGAGCTCGGCGATCACCGGCGACGGCACCGGCCCGGGCAGGGCGAGTTCCGCGTCGTACCGGTCCTCGCTCGCGGCCAGTCCCAGTTCGGTGAGCCGGGCGGCCTGGGCGTGTGCGAACGGCGCGTCCCGTACATCAGCGAGGGGTTCTCCCTGCCAGAGATCCGCCGCCGCACGGAGGAGGGTGACCGCCCGCTGTGGCTCGCCGGAGGCGAGGGCCCGGTGACCGTCGGCGGCGAGCGCGGCGAACCGGTGGGCGTCGACGTCGTCGCGGGCCGCCGCGAGACGGTAACCGGCCGGGCCCAGCTCGACCGGCAGCGACTGCCGTAGCCGCGACACCTGCGACTGCAGGGCGTTGGCGACCCCGGCGGGCGGCTCGTCACCGTAGAGACCGTCGATCAGCCGGTCGATCGGCACCGGACGGCCGGCGTCGAGCAGCAGCATCGCGAGGAGCGCGCGCAGGCGGGGTCCGCCGAGCGGGATCGGGGTCCCGTCGGCCTGTTCCGCCCGGACGGGACCGAGGATGCCGAACCGCATGCCGACGATTCTGCCGCCCGCGGTCCGTCCAGGCAGGACCCGGGCATTCCCGGGAGGGTCAGGCGACGCCGGCCACCCGGTTGCGGCCGGCGTTCTTGGCCGCGTAGAGCGCCCGGTCCGCGGCAAGTACCAGTTCGTCGGTGGTTCCGGCGGCCGGCATGCCGGCGACACCTACCGAGACGGTGACCGCGTGCAGACGGGACTCGTCGACGGCGATCGGGGCGGCGCTGACACCGCGGCGGATGCGTTCGGCGATCTCGGCGGCCTGCTCGGGCATCGTGTCCGGCAGCAGGACCGCGAACTCCTCACCGCCGTAGCGGGCGACCACGTCACCGGGCCGGACCAGCTCCCGGAGACGGTGGGTGACCTCGACGAGGACCCGGTCGCCGCCGTTGTGGCCGTACGTGTCGTTGACGTTCTTGAAGTGGTCGATGTCGAGCAGGAGCACGCTGACCGGTACCCCGCTCTTGACGGACCGTTCGCCCTGGTTGCCGAGGGCCTGTTCGAAGAACCGGCGGCTGCGCAGCCCGGTGAGCCCGTCGGTGACGGCGGCGTGCCGCTGCGCCTGGACGAGCCCGGCCATCCGCAGCATGACCAGCAGGAACAGCAGGATGCAGATGACCGCGGCGACGACCACATGCCCCTCGGCGCCGGTGTAGTGCTGGACGACGATCGAGGTGGGCGCGGTGACCGCGGCGATCGCCAGGACGGCGAGCCGGCCCGGGGTGGCGTCCGGTGTGGCCGCGTGGGACGTGCTGACCATCTTGATCGCCGAGGGGTGCAGAACTCCAGCGGCGAGGGCGAAGCTGGCGCCGATCCACAGCGCGTCGAGGACGTTGCCCGCCTGGTAGGTGCCGGCCTGCGTCTGGTAGCCGTAGCACGCGTCGGCGACCAGGACCAGCCCCAGGTAGCCGCCGAAGAATCGGAGCGCCGTGGTGCGGGGGCCGGCACCGAGCATCAGCCGTGCGCCGACGACGATGAGCATCAGATCACCGACCGGATAGGCGACCGACACCAGCGAGGTGAACTTGTCGCTGAAATCGACCAGGGGCACGATCAGGAACTGGAAGACCAGGTAGCCCGTGCCGATGGCGACGATCGCCGCGTCGATGACGCTGGCGCTGTCCCAGCCGGGGGTCCGTCGCCGGACGATCAGCAGCATCCCGACGGCCATCAGCGGGTAGGCGAGCAGATAGAACAGATCCGGCACGCCGGGGTACGGCGGTTCACCGTGCACCAGCGCGTCGAAGTAGAACAGCACGTCCCCGGTGACGCCGGCCGCCGCGGAGCCCGCCAGCAGCAGCATGATGGTGCGCATCGACGGGTGACGGCGGGCGGTGACCAGGGCCGCGACGGCGAAGGTGGCGTTGGCGCTGACGTAGAGCGCCACCTGCGCGCCGGGCCACAGACCGGCTTGCACGAGCAGGTAGTACACGCCGATGATCACGGGTGCGGCGGCGAGGCAGAGCTGCCAGGCCGCCACGCGACGGGAGGTCATCTCCCCAGGTTGCTCACCCGCGGGTGCCGGCCGGCTGCGGCCGCGTTGCGATCGGGGTGCCGGGCTCGGCGGGCCGCCGGCCGAAGACGAACAGCCGCTGGATCGCGAACCCGGCGAGGAACAACGCCAGCTCGGTGACGACCTTGCTGAGCGCCAGGGAGCCGGTCGCCGACGTGAGGAACTCGAGCAGCGCCACGTTGGCGGTGAGCGAGGTCAGCGCGAGGACGGCGTACCGGGGTGCGGCCTTGCGGTGCGGGGTGCGGACGTCGCCGCCGAAGACGGCGGACCGGTTGACCGTGTAGTTGAGGGTGGCGCTGACCAGCCGGGCGAGGACCGCCGAGGTGACGAGCTGACCGGTGGTGGCGACGAGCACGGCCAGCAGCGCGGCGTCGACGGCGAAGGCGAGCAGCGACGAACCGGCGAAGGCGAGCAGCGGCCCGTAGATCCGCGCCGAGTCGATGATCGGCCGGAAGTGCGACGAACTGTTGCCGTCCAGGTAGACGGTGGCGATGCCGACCTCCTCGACGGGCAGGCGCTCGCGGGCGGCGCGCAGCAGGAGTTTCAGCTCGTACTCGAACCGGTCGCCGGGCACCCGGCCCAGCCACCCCAGCATCCGGGCGGGGTAGCCGCGCAGTCCGGTCTGCGTGTCGGTCACCGCGAGCCCGGTGATCATCCGGAAGAACACCCTGGTCGCGGCGTTGCCGAACCGGCTGCGGGCGGGCACCGGCCCGGTGAACCGGCGCACACCGAGCACCATGGCGGCCGGCGACGTGCTCAGCCGGACGGCGACCGCCTCGATGTCCTCGACCCGGTGCTGCCCGTCGCTGTCGGCGCACACCACGTCCTCACCCGGGAAGCGGGCCGCGATGTGCGCGAAGCCGGTCTTCAGGGCGAAACCCTTACCGCGGTTGGTGGCCAGGGTGATCACTTCGGCGCCGGCGATGCGGGCTTTCGCAAAGACATGGGCGTACGGACCACCCGAACCGTCGTCGACGATGAGGATCCGATGGCAGCCCAGCTCTTCAACAAGGCGCACGAGACGGTGGTCGGGCTGGTAGGCCGGAATCAGCACGATCATCGTCATCACCCGGCCACGTAGAGGATGTCGCTGGTGCCGCGTTCCTGGCCCTTGCCGAGCGGGTTGTTGACGAGCTTGTCCCGGAACACCATCGCCGACGACCCGCCCCCGTCGAGGTTGTAGGCCACCTGGGCACCGAGATCGGTGAAGATCTGCGCGAACTCCGGCATGGTCACACCCCGGCTGTAGCCTTTGCTGCGCCCGTCGACGACCACGAACAGCAGATGGTTGGTGTCGACGATGCCGATCCCGGTCCGTGGCTGCTGCCCCTGGATGGAGTGGTTGCCGAAGTTGGTGTCCACCTCCACCTGGTCGATCCCGGAGATCACCGCGCCGTCCTCGACGAGACCCGGCCCGAACGACAGCGTGTTCCACACCCCGTCCTCGATCAGCTCGTCGGCGCTGGTGGCGGTCTCGTCGTAGAGCTTCATCGACCCGTCGGCGTAGAGGGCCAGCCCCTGCCGCGCCCCGGCGTCCCGGAACTTCACCCCGTTACGGATCACGATGCCGGTGTCGCGGAACCCGTAGTAGTCGCCGTTGATGGCGAGGACCGCACCGGCCGAGGCGGCGATCTCCGACGGGTTGGCGACGATGTTCTCGCCGAACTGGTCGTTGGCGAACGCCGACTTCACGATCGTCGCGTCGGTGACCTGCACGTCGGCCACGTAGTAGGTGACCTTGTCGTTGCCCGACCCGGTCGTCACATTCTTGATCTTGATGGTGGCGGTGTCGCTGGAGTAGCTGCTCGCCGTCGCCGTGCCGCCGCTGTCCGCCTCGGCCGCGACCACGTTCTGTGCGGCCAGCTGGGAGGCGCCGGTGACCTCGACGTGGTCGAGGACGTACCGGTCGAGGGCCCAGGCGCTACCGCCGCCGACAGCGGCGAGCAGGCCCAGGCCGCCGGCGAGGAGACCGCGGCGGTTGATCCGGCGGGGCTGCGGGGGTACGGGGTTCGTCGTCACGCATCGAAGTCAACCGGCGGATCTTGTGGACCTGCTGTGCCCGGCCCATGGGTGAATCGTGAGTTACAGCCGGGCCAGGTGCTCGCGAAGAATGTCGGGTGTCCGGCTGGGTAGCTCCGCCTCGATGAAGAGCCGGCCGATCGCCGCCGCATACCGGTCGACCTCCTCACGCCGCTCCAGATAGAGGCCGCTCGTGAGGTGCTCGATGTAGACGACGTCGGGCAGTTTCTCGTGGGGGAACCGCAGGATGCTGAACGCCTGCCCGGCCGCCGCGTGCCCGCCCTTGGCGAACGGCATCACCTGCAGCCGGACCCGCGGTGACTCGCAGACCTCCAGCAGATACTCGATCTGCTCGCGCAGCACGTCGGGGCCGCCGATCGGCCGGCGCAGCACCGCCTCGTCGAGGACCGCCCACAACCGTGGCGCGTCGGGCCGCTGGAGCACCTGCTTACGGGCCATCCGCAGCTGGGCGCGACGGGCGACCTCCTCCGGGCCGTCGACCTCGTGACCGAGCCGGATCACCGCCCGCGCGTAGGCGTCGGTCTGCAGCAACCCCGGCACGAACTGGATCTCGTAGGTGCGGATCAGCTCGGCCGCCTGCTCCAGGTCCAGATAGTTCTGGAACCAGGTGTCGAGCACGTCCCCGAACGCCTGCCACCAGCTGGGCGCGTTGGCCTCACGCATCATCGCCAGGACACGGCGGTGCTCGGCCGGGTCCTCCACGCCGTAGAGGCGCAGGAGATCGGTGACGTCACGTTCCTTGAAGCTGACCCGGCCCAGCTCCATCCGGCTGATCTTCGACTCGCTGGCACGGATCGTGTAACCCGCCTGGTCGCGGGTGAGGCCCTTGGCCCGTCGCAGGGCGCGCAGATGACCGCCTAGCTGTAGCCGGCGGACCGTCGCCCCGCTGTGATGGCTGAAGCCGTTGTCGTCGTTGTCGTTCAGTTCGTCGGGCACCTGGACCTCTTCGAGAGTCCTGTGTGGATCCTGGAGTGGCGATCCGCATCAGCATACTCACGTGCACGCCCGTCCCGCGCCGGAGGTCAACTCGAAGAGCGACGGTTCG
>NZ_JBHSBL010000004.1:8219-55471 GCF_042650585.1 Actinoplanes subglobosus | reverse complement strand
GTCCCGGGCGCCGCCGCGGGGGGTGGGGTGGTGGTCAGCGGCCGCCGCCGCGACGGCCCATGCCGCCGCCGGCCGGTGCCTGCCCGGCGGTCACCGTGGCGACCTGGGTGGCCGAGCCGAGCGACCCGGACGCGGCCAGCCCGCCGGTACTCGCGCCGGTGGCGGTCCCTCCGGTGTGGATGGTGTACGACTCCCCGCTGGTGATCTTCGACGAGGAGAAGGTGATGTTCTGCACGCTCTTGCTGGTCACGTACGTGGCGACCACGGCGCCGTCGCTGTCGGTGATCTGCACGGTGGTGCCGGCCGCGATCGCGCTGTCCAGCGTCGCCGAGATCCAGCCCTGCGCCGAGTCGGTGGCGGGGGTGACCACCATGCCGGAGCTGCCGGCCGCGAGCAGGGTGCCGCCGCTGATGGTGAACGTCCCGTTGACGTCCAGAGCGCCGTTGCCGTTGCCCTCCGGCCCGTTCACCACGACCGTGCCGCCGGTGATCGACGCCGTCCCGTTGGAGTCCAGACCGTCGCCCTCAGAGTCGATGACCAGGCTGCCGCCGTTGACGACGACCGAGAAGTCGCCGACGGTCTCACCACCGCCGCCGGGGCCGCCACCGCCGCCCGGGAAGCCGCCGCCACCCTGCTGCCCACCCTGGTCGGCGGTGTCGGTGGTGGTCGTGCCACCGGCGCCGTTGATGCCGTCGTCGCTGGAGACCACGTGCACCGTGCCGTCGTTGAGGACGAAGTCGGCCGCCTCCAGCCCCTCGACCGCCGCGGTCACCTCGAGCGAACCGCCGTCGATGATCTGCTGCCCCTCGGCGTGCACACCGTCGTCCCCGCTGGCCACCGTCACCTTCGCGCCGTTGAAGTGCACCGCGCCGTCGCTGTGCACCGCGTCGTCGGACGAGTCGACGGTGGCCGTGCCGCCCTCGAGAACCGTGATGACCCCGGACTTGAGGCCCTTCGCGGACGTGTCGTCGGACGGCTTGACGCTGTGCCCGCCGCCGGCCGTGATGCTCAGGGTGCCCTTGGTGACCACGATGTCGGTGGCCGCGTCCACGCCGTCGCCCTCGCTGGTCACCGTGACGGTCCCGCCGGAGACCGACACGTACCCGGAGTCGGCGTCCTCGTCGTTGTCGGCCTTGACGCCGTCGCCGCCCGCGGTGACCGTGATCGTCCCGCCGGTGACGGCGACGTAGTCCTTGCCGCGCAGCCCGTCGTCCTTCGCCGTCACGGTGATCGTGCCGGAGTCCACGAGCAGGCCGTCCTTGCTGGCGATGCCGTCGTTGCCGTTGCCGGTGACGGTCAGCTTCCCGTCGCCGGTAACGGTCAGGTCGCCGGCGCTGAACAGGGCGGCGTTGACATCCGCGTCCTCGGCGTAGGACGAGGTGTCGGCCAGCGTGTTGGTGCTGCCGTCGGCGAGCTGGACGACCAGCTCCTTCACCTCGGTGGCGGCGATCGCGGCACTGGTCGAGCTGGTGATCTCGGCACCGTCGAGGATCAGCGTGACGGTGGCGTCCGGCGCGGTCACCACGATCTGACCGGCCAGCTTTCCGCTGACCGTGTAGGTACCGGCCGCGGTGATGGTGACCGTGCTCCCGTCGACGGTGACGCCCTCGGCCGTCGAGGTGGCCGAGTCGCCGGTCAGCGTGATCGTGCCGGTGGTCCCGGCCTCGTCGCTGCCGGCGGTATGGACCTCCTTGTTCGCCGCGAGGACGGCGGCGGCGTCCTGGGTGCCGTCGACGGTCGAGGCGTCGACAGTGCTGGTGGCGGCGACCTGGGTCGCCTGGGTGGCGGTGTCGCCCGACGAGCAGCCGGCCAGTACGGCGGTGGCCAGGACCAGAGAGCTGACGGCGGCGAGGACCTTCTTGCGGAGTCTCATCAGTTCCCTTTCACGGTGGAGGAGGCCGGAGCGGTGGAGGAGGCCGGAGTGGTGGAGAAGTGCCGCCGCAGAACGGGCTGCCAGCGGTTGGCGGGGAGGTCGGGGCGCAGGGCGGCGAGCCCGGTCGCGTACTTGGAGATGGAGGCGGGCCGGTGACCGAGCGACCAGAGCAGCCGGTCGACGTCGGAGGCGGCCCGGCCGGACTTGGTCTCGACGATCACCGAGTGCGGCATGTGGACGGTCGAGCCGTCCTGGAGCTGCCAGGCCAGGCCGGTGTCGATGGTGACCCGGCTGCCGGTGGACGGGACGTAGAGCGTGTTGCGGCGGTAGTAGGTCGCCATCACCGCGCGCAGATCCGCCACACCGGGGTGGAGGCCGGCCTCGGCGAGCACCGCGGCCGCGTACGCCCGCCCGTCCGCGCCCAGGTCGGCGCCGTCACCGGCGTACGGGATGCGCTCCTTGACGGTGACCCCGCGGGCGCCGCGTGTCTTCACCTCGACGAAGTTCAGCCCGCTGTCCAGGTAGGTGCGGACCCGCACCTTGAAGCGCCGGCGCCGCTGGTGTGCGGCGGCGTGGAAGCTGTCCATCGCGGCGGTGTCGAAGTAGATCGAGCGGTAGCCGAAGGTGCGCTGGTGGTCGATCTGGAGAGCGCGCACCTCGTACGGCATCCGGTCCAGCAGGGCCGGCAGGGCGTCGGCGGGCAGCACGTACTTGCGGTCCAGGCGGGTCAGCAGGGCGGCCTCGCCGACCAGCTCGTCCAGGCTGATCGGGGCGAACCGGTGGAAGAGCGGAACCTCGGTGGTGACGGTCATCGCGCGTTCACCCGCTCCATCCGCGGGCCCAGCTGGGTGTGGGCGCGACCGGCGGTGGCACCGCCTCCCGCTCCGGCGATGTACCGGACCTCGACGAGCGTGCTGTCGTTGACCATGTCGATCTGCTTGACCACGACGGTCGTGACCTGGCCGCCGAGCACCTGCTCCAGATGGGTGCGCAGGGCGGCCTCGTCGCTGTAGGCGACGTCGAGCCGGATCAGCTGGTTACGGTGCCGGCGGAACAGGGCCGGGTGGTCGCCGACGAAGAGCGCGGCCACGACCAGGGCCATCAGGCCGAGGTGCACGGCGTCCATCACGTCGCCGAGACCGGCGATCAGGCCGAGGGCGAGAGCGGCGAAGTAGTACGCGATCTCGTGCTGGCTGATCTCGTCGGAGCGGAGCCGGATGATCGACAGGACGCCGAAGAGCCCGAGTCCGAGCCCGGCGCCGACGGCCGTGTTGCCCAGGACGATGGAGACCGCGAGGACGCCGATGTTCACGCCCAGGAACGCGGTGACCAGATCCCGCCTGCGGTGGCGTGGGAAGTAGACACCGAACGTCAGGACGGCGATCGCGACGAGGTCCGCGGCTACGGCGAGCAACATGGTCACAGGAGGCTTCCTTCAGGTTGCGTTCATCAGGTGTTTCCATTTCGCCGGAACACCCTGTCCGCATCCTGTGGAGCCTCTGTGCCGCAGGTCTGAGACCCGCGGACGTGGCGCGGGTCACCATCGCCCGCGCCGCGTCCGGTCGATCAGGGGCGGCCCTCCAGGCTGACGGTCGCGATACCCGGCATGGCCTTGAGAGTCAGGTCGAAGCGCGTCATCGACTTCCGCTGGGTCTGGAAGTCGACCTTGCCCTGGTAGTCCTGGGCGTTCAGCCAGGTGGTGGCCTCGGCGCGCTCCGACGGCTCCAGCGCCGCGAAGAGGCAGTCGTTCACGATGCCGTCCTGGACCTTCCGGTCGACCTTCTTCGTGCCGTGATCGAGGATGCACACCACGGATTCCGTTTCGGCGCCACTCGCGGTGGTGCGGAGGGCGAGGTGGAGCCGGCCGCCGCCCAGGGGATAGTCGACGATCGTGGACCGCTCGCGCGTCTCGGGGCTCGACTTCAGTGTCACCTTCCAGCGCTTCTCCCAGGCGCTGACCACCGCCTCGATCCCGGTGCCCGGAATCGGCCCCAGCGGCGGCATGGTGTAGACGATGCGGGCCGGATCGGTGTCGCTGGTCCCGGGCTCCATGACGCCGCCACCGGGGGCGGGGGAGCCGTCCGGGCCCACGGGAGCGTCAGCGCCCTCTGCCGTGACCGATCGTGTCGTCGCCTCCGCAGCCGCGCCGCGCTCGGCATCGCGGTCCGCGCCGGTGAGCTGTCTCACCGCGAGGCCGGCGAGGGCCAGGACGGCCAGCGCGACGATGATCACTGTCGTCGTCCGCCGTCTGTGCGAACGCTCGGACGTGTCTTCCCCCGTTGTTGACATGTGTTCCTCAGCAGCTTGTTCGTGTTTGGGCAGGCAGCGAAGCGTATCAAAACCATCGATGACGAATATTTTGACTTCCGTCGATCATGTGCGGGAGGATGGCGCGCGAATTTCTAACCACGGGGATCTATATGCTTCTACGACGAGCACTCGTCATCCTGTCCACCATCCTGATGGGGGTCAGCGCCCTGGTGCTGCCGGCCTCTCCGGCGGCCGCCGCCGTCCACTGCGTCAACTTCGGCTGTGACGGGCTCAAGGTCGCGGACACCGACTGCAAGGCCAACGCCTACGCCATCACGGGCATGCAGGTGACCGACTCGGCCGGCACGGTGACCGGTCGTGGCGACCTGTTCTACAGCGTGACCTGCCACGCGATGTGGGGCGACTTCACCTCGCTGGCCGACGCCTACTCCGGCACGCTGTACCTGGAGTTCTCGCCCGAGTACGGCGGAGTGAACCAACAGCGGGCGAACGCCGCCGTCAGCGGCAAGATGAACCACGTCACGACCCTGCTCGGGTGGCAGCGGTCGGTCCGGATGTGCGCCGTCACCGGCATGCCGAACGCCTTCTGTACGCCCTGGCGCTGATCAGTGGCGCCTTCTCGTCAAAGCACAGTCATTTCGCACGGGGGAAAAGTGCATTCTCGTTTCGCCAAGTCACGCCTCCTGGCGGTGAGTACCGCGGTGACCGTCGCCGCCGGTCTCGCCGTGCCCGGTGAGGCCCTGTCCGCACCCTCACCGACCCCGGCGGCACCGGCCGGCCCGGCCGCCGACCGCGGCGCGATGCCGCAGCCGGACGCCACGCTGGGCGCGTCCTGGCGCAAGTCCAGCGACGTCATCGTCACCGGCGCCGGTGACACCGAGGGCTACCACCTCTACATCGCCCGGGAGAAGGACGCCTTCGCCTGGTCGACCCTGGCCACGCTGAAGTCGAGCTCGCTCGAGATCGGCCCGTGGATGGGCGAGGTCTGTGTCACCGGCACCGGCCGCTACGCCGTCGCGGTGTTCGCCCCGAAGAAGGCGGCGAACAAGCCGGAGCTGATGCGCGCCGGTGGCTTCGCCGCCGTGGTCGACACCACCACCGGCAAGTCCACCCATGTCGCGACCGGGGTGTCGCTCTCCTACTACAACCCGGCGTGCGGGCCCGACGACCGGGTCCTGATCAACCGTTCGATCGGTGACGACTTCGGCACCGACACCGAGGTCCTCACCATCGACGCCGCGGCCGCGAAGGTGATCAAGACCCGCAAGGTCAAGGGCCAGCTCACCACGCCGGCCCCCGCGCCGGACGGCGACTACGGCGTCGCCGGCGGCAACCTGGTGAAGATCGCGGCCGACGGCCGTACCACCAAGGTCGCCAAGATCAAGGGACAGGCCTTCGGAGTCCGGGCGACCGGCCGCTCCGGCGTCGACATCGTCTCGGTGCTCGGCAAGGAGACCGTCGCGGAGCGTTTCAGCGGCGGCAAGCTGCGGGAGACGGCCCGCGGGCCGGTCGGGAAGCTGCAGCTGTTCGGTCAGGCCGGCGGCGAGAACGCGCTGGTCGGCACGACCACGTCGGCCGTCGCCGCGGCCGAGCTGAAGACCGTCGCCACCGACGAGCGCGTCGACACGGTCTCGGTCAAGGGCCACCTGCTCGCTGAGGAGGTCTACAGCAAGCAGGCCGCCGTCGCGGTGCAGAGCCCGCTCCAGTTCGCGCAGCCCGAGGACGCCGGCAAGATCACCGTCAAGCTGCGCGCCACCACCAGCGGTGCACGCGTCACCCAGGAGCTGGCGAGCACCGAGGCGCCGGTGCTGGACGCCGACATCAACTCCTCGCCGGACAAGGGCGACACCGCGCGGGTCTCGGCGGCCCTGGCCGCACGCAGCGTCACCGAGCCCAAGTGCATCGTGCCGCGCAACGACCCGAAGATGCAGCCGTTGCAGCCCAGCCCGAACCAGGTCGAGTGGGCCATCGACCAGGCGGTCCACGGCCGCCTGATGGTGCAGCGCCCGTCCGACTACCTCAAGGGCGGCCTGCCGGCCTACAAGCCGCAGGTGCTGTTCGAGAAGAAGAACCTGGTCGGCGGCGGCACCGTGCCGGCCAACGTGCTGCTGGGCGTGGTCGCCCAGGAGACGAACATGTCGCAGGCGTCGTGGCACGTGGTTCCCGGTGACACCGGCAACCCGCTGATCGGCAGCTACTACGGCAACAAGGGCAACCTCGACTACATCAACTTCGACGACGCCGACTGCGGTTACGGCATCGGCCAGGTCACCGACGGCATGGCCGGTGGTCAGTGGAGTGACACGCAGGCGCGTGCCATCTCGCTGGACTACGCCGCCAACATCGCCGCCAGCCTGAACATCCTCATCGAGAAGTGGAACCAGATCCAGAACGAGCCGTACGAGTACCAGGTGTTGATGAACAACAACGACCCCTCGTACGCCGAGAACTGGTTCACCGCGCTCTGGGCCTACAACAGCGGCTACTACCCGTACGACCGGCGCAACACCGACCTGCAGGGCGGCTACTGGGGCGTCGGCTGGCTGAACAACCCGGCCAACAGCGAGTACCCGGCCGACCGGGGCGCGTTCCTGCGCGCCACCATGGCCGACGCCGAGACCCCGAGCCACTGGTCCTACCCCGAGCGCATCATGGGCTGGATCGAGAGCCCGCAGAAGAAGGGCCTGGTCATCTGGACCGAGGCCTACTCGAAGCCCAGCTTCGGCGCCAACGGCCGGACCTGGGGCCCCGCGGCCAAGAAGATCATGCCGGTGCCGGACCGGTTCGCCTTCTGCAAGCCGGAGGTCAACAACTGCTCCGAGGCGCAGAACGGCTGCCCGGCGGTCAACAAGTCCTGCTGGTACTACGGCCACGGGGCGTCGAGCTGGCCGAAGGGCCTCCTGCAGGACAAGGGCGACATCGCCAACTGCCTGCTCGAGGAGTGCACCAAGGAGAACCTCGCGTACTCGCTGGGCAGCTCCGAGCCGGCCATCGACCGGATCTACCCGATGGAGTGCGACACCTTCGGCTTCTGGAGCGACCCGGCCCGGGACGCGACCAAGAAGGTGTCGATGGTCTACAGCCTCAACGACACGACGCGGCACAACCTGGGCTGCGACGACGACACCATCGAGCCGCAGAACGGCAAGTTCACCCTCCGGCTCGGCAACCCGGCCGGTGACATCTCCACGGCGCCGTACGCGGAGATCGACCTGCACCAGGTCGGCGCCGGTTACAAGGGCCACTCGTGGTTCACGTACCTGTACCGGTCGGACCGCACCAAGCACAAGATCGTCGGTACCTGGATCCCGGACCTCGACCTGGTACCGGGCACCCGGAGCCGGTACAGCATCGTCGCCCACCTGCCGAACCACGGCGCGGACGGCTTCGGTGACTACCAGATCTACAACGGTCCCATCCTGGGTCAGACGAAGGAGTGCCACGTCGACTTCGAGGCCGAGACGCAGAGCGACATCCCCGGAGTCCTCGGCAAGGGCAAGTGGGTCTACCTCGGCAACTACGAGCTGGGCCGGGGCTCCCAGGTGCAGATCAGCAACGTCGGTGTCCCCGAGTTCACCGGCAACGACAGTGTCGCGTTCGACGCCATGGCGTTCGTCCCGACCGCCGACCGGAACCCCGCGGCGGCCGCCTGCCGTGAGGACTACCCGTCCTGAGGCACTGAGTGAGTGACGACGGGGCCCCCCCCCCCCCCCCGTCCGCTCTTAGCCAACCCTTAGAAACCGCCCCCGGGCGTCTTAGAAGATCGCGTCAGGGTTGGCGCTCATGACAGTGACCACGACGCCCACACCTGTCCGGCGACGGCTGCCCGTCACCCCCGCCTGGTGGCCCGGTGCCGGAGCGGCCGCCGCCGGGCTGAGCCTGCTGATCGTCACCGCCCTCTGGGTGGGCAACGGCGGCCTGTCCGATCTGACCGGCGGCGACGCGGCCACCGCGATCGGGCGGCTCACCGGCCTCTACGCCTCCGACCTGTTGCTGCTCCATGTGCTGCTGATGGCGCGGATCCCGATGGTGGAACGGGCGTTCGGCCAGGACCGGCTGGCCCGCTGGCACCGGTGGACCGGGTTCACCTCGTTCTGGCTGATGGTGCTGCACATCGTCACGATCACCGTCGGGTACGCCGCCGGCGCGAACCTCCTCACCACGCTGTGGGAGCTGGTCCTGACCTATCCGGGCATGCTGCTCGCCGCGGCCGGCACCCTCGCGCTGGTGATGGTCGTGGTCACCTCGGTACGCGCGGCCCGCCGCCGGCTGCGCTACGAGTCGTGGCACCTGCTGCACCTGTACGCGTACCTCGGTGTGGGCCTGGCCCTGCCGCACCAGATCTGGACCGGTGCCGACTTCACCGGCACGGCCTGGGCCCGTGCCTACTGGTGGACGCTCTACCTCGCCGCGGCGGGGGCCGTCGTCGCGTACCGCATCGGTCTGCCCTTGATCCGTAACCGCAGGCACCGTCTGACGGTGAGCCGCGTGGTCGCCGAGGGTCCCGGCCTGACCTCGGTGTATCTGACCGGTGAGCGGCTCGCCGAGATGCCGGCGCGGGCCGGGCAGTTCTTCCAGTGGCGGTTCCTCGACGGTCCCGGCTGGACCCGGGCCAACCCGTTCTCGCTGTCGGCGACCCCGCACGGTGACGAGCTGCGGATCACCGTGAAGGCCGCCGGTGACGGCAGCTCCCGCGTCGCGAACCTGAAGCCCGGCACCCGGGTGCTGGCCGAGGGCCCCTACGGCAGGCTGACCGGCGAGTCCTACCAGGGTGAGCCGATCGTGCTGATGGCCTGCGGCATCGGCATCACCCCGCTGCTGTCGCTGCTCGGCGAGCTGCCCTACCGCGACGGCGAGGCGACTCTCGTCTACCGCGCCCGTACCGACGCCGATCTGGCCTTCCGCGCCGAGCTGGAGTGGTTCGCGGCCCGGCGCGGGGTGCGGGTGGTGCACCTGACCGGCCCCCGCGCCCGCGGCACGTCCTGGCTGCCGGGCAGCCTGTCGGGCACCGGCGACGCCGAGGCGCTGCGGCAGGTGGCGCCCCGGATCGCGGCCTCCCGCGTCTACATCTGCGGCCCGGAGGAGTGGGCGGGCACGGCGAGGGCCGCGGCGATCGCCGCCGGTGTCCGTGCCGACCGCGTCCACACCGAGCTCTTCGCCTGGTAAGGGGAAACTTCCGATGCGACGTAACAGCCTGTGGATGGTCTCCACGATGGCAGCGCTCGTGCTGCTCTTCAGCTACCGCACCAGCACCGGCGAATCCGCCGCTACGGTCACCGTCGCGGCGACCCCGGCGGGGGAGGGCCAGAGCTTCTCCGGCGACACCGTGCCGACGCGGGAGGGTGACGTCCAGGTGGTGATCACCGTCGCGGACGGGCGGATCACCTCGGTCAGCGTTCCGGTGTACCCGACCGGCAGCCAGCGGCACGACGAGATCAGCGCCCGGGCGATCCCCGAGCTGGTCGAGGCGACCCTGGCGGCGCAGAGCGCGGAGATCGACTCGGTGTCCGGCGCGACGTACACCACCGGCGGCTACCGGGAGTCCTTGCAGTCGGCGATCGACGCCGCCGGGATTTAATGGGCACCATGCGGATCCTGGTGGTGGAGGACGACGCGGCCGTGCGTGACTCGCTGGCGCGCACGCTGCGGTTCCAGGGCTACCAGGTGGACACCGCGGGGGACGGTCTGGCCGCCCTCGACGTGGTGCGGGCCGGCGAGCCGGACGCGGTCGTCCTCGATGTGAGCATGCCCCGGATGGACGGGCTGGAGACGTGCCGGCAGCTGCGGGCCGGCGGCGTGGTGGTGCCGGTGCTGATGCTGACCGCCCGGGACAGTGTCGGTGACCGGGTCGCCGGGCTCGACGCGGGCGCCGACGACTACCTGGTGAAACCGTTCGCCCTGCAGGAGCTGCTGGCCCGGATCCGGGCGCTGCTGCGTCGTTCCGCGCTCGTCACGATCGTCTCCGACGAGACCGATCAGGACCTTCTGACCTTCGCGGAGGTACGGATGAATCCGTCCACCCGCGAGGTGTGGCGGGGTGACCGTGCGCTGAAACTGACCCGGACCGAGTTCGGCATCCTCGAGGCGTTCCTGCGCCACCCGCGGCAGGTGCTGACCCGGACGGCGCTGTTCGAGCAGGTCTGGGGCTACGACTTCGGCGAGGGGTCGAACAGCCTGCACGTCTATCTCGGCTATCTTCGGCGCAAGCTGGAGGCCGAGGGTGAGGCACGGTTGCTGCACACCGTCCGCGGTGTCGGATTCGTCTTGCGGGAGGAGCCGCTGTGAGAGCGTGGTGGCGGTCCAGGCCCCTGCACGACCGGCTGTCGCTGCTGGTCACCGGCGCGGTGGCGGCCGCGGTGCTGCTCGTGTCGGGCGGCGCGTGGGTGAGCGTGCGCGCGATCCAGCAGAACAAGATCTCCGCGGAGCTGCTGGCCGACGCCCGGACCATCGCCGAGAATCCCTGGCAGTGGCTGAAGTCGCAGGGTGCCCGTCCGGACCCGGACGACAAGGAGATCGGCCCCTGCTGGCAGGTCCTCGACCCGTCCGGGGCGGTCGTCGGCGGCAGCGCCGTCCGGCTACCGGTCACCGCGACGGCCGTCGCGATCGCCACCGCCGGCCAGCCGGGGACCCGGGAGCAGGTCACCATCGGCCCCGGCGAGTACCTGATGCTCACCGTCCCGATCGACGGCGGGGGAGCGGTCCAGGTCGGTCTCGACCCGAGCCCCGACGAGCGGGTGCTGGCGGCCTTCGCCGCGCTGCTGGCGCTCGGCTGCGCGGCCGGGATAGCCGGTGCGGCCGTCCTCGGGCGGACGGTGGCGCGAGCCGGTCTCGCCCCGGTCGACCGGCTGACCGGCGCGGTCGAGGACGTGGCCGTGTCGATGGACCTGACCCGCCCGATCGAGGTGTCCGGCAACGACGAGATCGCCCGCCTGGGCCGCTCGGTCAACGCGATGCTGACCGCCATCGACGCGTCCAAACAGGCGCAACGGGCCCTGGTCGAGGACGCCGGCCACGAGTTGCGGACCCCGCTGACCAGCATCCGGACGAACGTGGAGCTGCTCATCGCGGTGGAGCGGCAGCCCGACCTGGCGCACCGGTTGCCGGCCGAGGAGCGGGTCAAGCTGCTCGACGACCTGGACGCCCAGGTCCGCGAGCTGGCCACGCTCACCACCGAGCTGGTCGAGCTGTCCCGTGAGGAGGGCAGCCGGGAGACCATCGAGCAGGTGGAGTACGCGGAGGTGGTGACGGCCGCGATCAACCGGGTCCGGATCCGCGCGCCCGGGCTGACGTTCGACACCGATCTGGCGCCGGTGACCGTGCTGGGCCGACCCGGCGAGCTGGAGCGGATGGTGGTGAACGTGCTGGACAACGCGGCCAAGTGGAGTCCGCCCGGCGGCACGGTCACCACCCGCCTGGCCGGTGGGGTGCTGACCGTGGCCGACAACGGGCCGGGGATCGCCGCCGAGGACCTGCCGCACGTCTTCGACCGCTTCTACCGGGCGACGGCGGCCCGCTCGATGCCCGGCTCCGGCCTCGGCCTGGCGATCGTCGCGCAGACCGCCTCCCAGCACGGCGGGGCGGTCACCGCCGGCCCCAACCGGCCGACCGGCACCGTCGTCACCGTGCGCCTGCCCGGCGATCAGGTCCCCGGGTAATCCATCGCGCGCAGCGCCTCGATGACGCTGGAGATGTGCTCGCGCATGGCGTCCTCGGCCGCCTCGGGGTCACGGTCGCGGATGGCCGCGATGATCCGCTCGTGCTGCGGCAGGGACCGCTCGGGCCGGCCCGGGACCAGCGACAACATGTACTGGTGGCGGACGATCTGGCCGCGCAGCGTCTCGACGATCCGGTCGGCGGTGCCGTGCCCGGCGATCTGCCGGACCAGCGCGTGCAGCCGCTGGTTGAGATCGCTGTAACGGCGGTGCTCCCCGGCCTCGACGGCTCGGCGCATCAGCACGCCGATCTCGTCGAGCTCGGTCGCCCGCTCCGGGTCGACCCGCTCGGCGGCGCGGGCCGCGATCAGGCCCTCGACCACCATCCGCACCTCGGTGATCTCCACGGCCTCGGCGGCCGACACCTTGCGGACCTGGGCGCCGCGGTTGCGCTGCACCTCGATCAGACCCTCGCCGGACAGGTCCTGCAGGGCGGCCCGCACGTTGAACCGGCTGGACGCCAGCCGGGCACAGAGCTGCGCCTCGACGAGCCGCTCGCCCGGCAGGTACTCCCCGCGCAGGATCGCCTCGCGGAGGGCGTCGCGGACCTGATCCGCCGTGCTCGCGGCGCGGGCCGGACGTCGGCCGGTGGACTCGGGCGGCATGGGTCCTCCTTTCCGCTGCTCAGCCTCGGTTGATCAAACAGAATTGTCAACAATTGCCCGAGCGCGTGCGGTGAGCCTATCGTTTGCACTGCCCGGCTGTCCGGTCTGGCGGCGACATGATTGTCGACAAATCCATGGGAGGGCCTCATGGCGCACGGGATCCCGGTCCAGGTGTTACGCGGCGGCCGGTTCAAGGGTGCCTACTTCGTGGCCTCCGACCTGCCGGCCGACCCGATCGAGCGCGACCTGCTGCTGCCGCGGCTGATCGGCCGGCCGTTCCCGCTGGCCGACCGGGTCGCCGTGGTCGACCGGTGTGCCGGCTCCTCGGCCGACGTCGACGTGCGATTTCTCGCGTGCGACGGCGCGGCGGTCACCGAGTCGCGGCCGTGCGGCGACATCCTGGCCGGTGCCGGACCCTTCGCGATCGAGCGCGGGCTGGTCGCCGCCGGCGACGGCGTCACCGCGGTCCGGGTCCGGGTGCCCGCCACCGGCACCCACGCCACCGTGCACGTCCCCACCCCGGGCGGCCGGCCGGCCTACGCCGGGGCGACGGCGGTCAGCGGCGTGCCGGGCACCGCGTCGCGGTTGCTCGTCGAGTTCGGCGACGCCGCGGTCCTGCCCACCGGCCGGCCTGCCGACGACCTCGGCGGCGTCCCGGTCACCCTGATCGACAACGGCGTCCCGGTGGCCCTGGTCGAGGCGGCAGCGCTCGGCGTCACCGGCCACGAGACCCCGGCGCGGCTGGAGTACGACGAGGGCCTGCGCCACCGGGTCGGCCGCCTGCGCCTGCTGGCCGGCGAGCTGATCGGTGCCGTGCCGACGATGTGCCTGCTCGCCCCGCCGGCCGGCGGCGGCAGCCTGGCCACCCGGACCTTCCTGCCGCAGAGGGTGCAGCCCGCGATCGGTTTCCGGGCCGCGGTCGGTGTCGGCGCGGCGGCCACCGTGCCCGGCAGTGTGGCGGCCCGGCTGCTGCGGGTCGCCGACCGGGCCGTGGTGCCGCGTGACGTGATGCGCCTGGAGCACCCGACCGGCTTCCTCGACGTGGTGCCCGGCTCGTCGGCGGTGACCACCGCGCGCCTGCTCCTGGAGGGCCGGCTGTTCGGCTGACGACGAGGGCCGGCTGTTCGGCTGACGACGAGGGCCGGCTGGTGGGCTGACGACTACGAGGGCCGGCTTTGGGCTGACGACGACATCGGCCACCCCGCAACCGTCACCCCCGGGGCCGGATCGCCGTCGGCACGACGACGTCCGGGTGGGATGTGCACCAGCCGTTCGGTGGGTTCCGGCACTCCGGGCCCCCTTCGAGGAGCAGGGGCCGGAGGCGATGCGGTTCTATACCAGGGTCAAGACTTTCGCCATCCACCTCGGTAGCCGAGATGGCAGTACCAGAGAGGCAACACCTGTGGCGGACGAGATCATCGGGATCATCGGAGCCGGCATCGTCGGCCTGGCCATCGGCCGGGAGATCAGCCTGCGACGGCCGGGCACCCGGGTCGTGGTCGTCGAGAAGGAATCCGAGGTCGGGCAGCACCAGACCGGCCACAACTCGGGCGTCGTGCACGCCGGCATCTACTACACGCCCGGCAGCCTCAAAGCGGAACTCTGCACCCGGGGGCGGCTGCTGCTGCGCGAGTACTGTGCGGACCGTGGCATCGCCTACGACGAATGCGGCAAGCTCGTCGTCGCGGTGCGGGAGGACGAGCTGGGGCGCCTGGACGAGCTGGAGAAGAGGGCGCGGGAGAACGGCGTACCAGGCCTGAAAAGGGTTGACCGGGCCGGGATCCGCGATATCGAACCGCACGCCGCAGGCCTCGCCGCGCTGCATTCGCCGGAGACGGCGATCACCGATTTCCCGGGCGTCACCAGGGCGTTCGCCGAGGACATCCGCAAGGCCGGCGGAGAGGTGCGGCTGAACTTCCCGGTGACCGCCATCAAACGCAACGTCGGGTCGATCCGGATCGAGTCGGGCGAGCACAGCGTCACCGTCGACCAGGTGATCGTCTGCGCCGGCATCCACTCCGACAGGGTCGCGGGGCTGGCCGGTGACACCGCCGAGCCGCGGATCATCCCGTTCCGCGGCGAGTACATGCGCGTCAGCGACGAGAAGGCGGACCTGGTCCGGGGCATGATCTACCCGGTTCCGGACCCGCGCTACCCGTTCCTGGGGGTGCACTTCACCCGCCGGGTCACCGGGATCGTCGAGGTCGGCCCGAACGCGGTGCTCGCCACCGCCCGTGAGGGCTACACCCGGACCCGCTTCTCCATCCCGGATCTGGCCGGCATCGCGGCCTGGCCGGGCACCTGGCACATGGCCCGGAAACACTGGCGGACCGGGATCAAGGAGGTCCGCGGCTCGCTGTCGAAGAGCCGTTACATGGCCGAGGCGATGCGGTACGTCCCGGAGATCGGCGCCGCCGACGTGGTCCGGGCCGGCGCCGGTGTGCGCGCCCAGGCGCTGGACCGGGACGGCAGCCTCGTCGACGACTTCCGGATCCACCGCCTGGGCTCGGTCACGGCCGTCCGGAACGCCCCCTCGCCCGCGGCGACGTCGTCCCTGGCGATCGCCGAGCACGTGGTGGCGGAGGTCTTCGGATGAGTCGGCGCGGGGCTGCCGCCGGAGAGCTCGCCGGCTCGTTAGGTTAGCTTGACCGTCGGACGCGGCCGGAGCCCAGAGAGACTTGACGATGACGCATGCACAGCCTTCCCTGTCCCGTCGTGGCCTGCTGGCCGCCGGCGGTGCTGCCGGTCTGGGCGCGTTGCTCGCCGCGTGCGGTGGCGGCGAGGACGGGCCCGGGCCGTCACCGGCTGTCGCCGCCGGCGGATGGGCCTTCACCGACGACCAGCCCGAGCGGCTCGTGGCCGACCAGGTTCCCGGCCGGATCGTCGCCTTCACCGGTGCCGCGGCCGCCCTGGCCGACCTCGGCATCCAGGACCGGATCGTCGGCGTCTTCGGCGAGACCAGGACGGCCGACGGCACCGCCGAGTACCAGGCCGGTGGCCTCGACCTCGGCAGGGTCGAGGTCGTCGGCGGGAAATCGGGCGAGTTCTCCGTCGAGAAGTACGCGGCGCTCGCTCCCGACCTGCTGATCACGCACCAGTTCGATCCGGGCGGGTACTGGTATGTGCCGGCCGCGAGCCGAGCCCGGATCGCCGAGCTCGCACCGATCGCCACCGTCAACGCCGGTCGCGTCCCGCTGAACGAGCCCATCGAGCGGTACGCCGAACTCGCCAAGTCGCTGGGCGCCGACCTGTATGCGGCGAGGGTGGCCGAGGCCAAGACCCGTTTCGAGAAGGCGGCGGCCGAGCTGTCCGAGGCCGCGAAGGCCGCCGACGGCATCAAGGTGCTGTTCGCCTCCGCCACCACCGGCGCCTTCCAGATCTTCAGCGCCGTGGTCAGCTCCGATCTGATGTATTTCAAGCAGCTCGGTGTGGACGTGGTCAAGCCGAAGCTCAAGGGCACGGCCTCCCACGAGCCGTTGAGCTGGGCGGACGCCGGGAAGTACCACGCCGACATCATCTTCCTCGATGCGCGGCCGGGGGATCGGCTCTCGCCCGGTGACCTGGCGTCGAACCCGGGCTGGAACGCGCTGCTCGCGGTCAAGGCCGGTCAGGTCTTCCCGTGGCAGTCGGTCCCGATCTACTCCTGGGCCGGCGCGGCCCCCCTGATCGCATCGCTGACCGAGGCGATCAGGAACTCCAAGAAGCTGATCTGACCCGGTCAGTCATCGAGTTGCACCGTCTCGACGACGGTGCCGATGCCGGGTCCCGGGCCGGGAGCGTCGTCCGGGCACGGCAGGTCGCTCGTCTCAGCGGTGGCGCCGGCGTCGACGCGGCCGGCGATCGCGACACACAGGCGTACGGCGGCGCTGTCGTACGACAATCCACCGCCCGCCTCGCCGCGACCGAAGAGCACGAGCTCCAGGCGGGCGGCGCCGTCCGGGCCGACCGTCACGTCGAGTACCGATCGATTCGGGCTCCCCTCGAACCCGCGGCGTATCTCCGCGGACATGTCGGCGGGGCTCTGGTCCTTCCCGGCGAACCAGCGCAGGTCCGAGTCGAATTCGCTCCGCGCTGCCGCGGCCAGCTCCCGGACGTCCTCGACGGCTCGCTGTCTGGCCTTCTCTTTCGGGTCGAGGCCGGCGCAACCCGTGGCGAGGAGGCCGGCGGCGAGCGCGATGACCGGCATGAATCGCCTCATCCGTGCTGTGGACACTTTCGCTGCCTTTCCGGCGGGATCGAACGGGCCGCGGACGGGAGCAGGGACGCGAGGATCATCGCGCCCCTGCTCCCGTCTGTCGAAGGCGGTCCGTTCTCCCTACTTGTTGATCGAGCTACTTGTTGATCGAGCGGAGGGTGCGCTCGACGACCCGGGCGTACGCCGAGGCGCCGCTGATCTTCGGGTGGAAGCCCTGTGCCGAGACGATGCCGTGGGTGTCGGAGTACTTGAAGACCGGATCGTCACCGGGGGTGAGCTGGGTGACGATCCCGTGGATCAGCTCGGGCTCGGCACAGACCCCCTTGCCGCGGAACTCCAGTTCCGGGTTGGCGAAGTGCACCGGGATGGTGACCGACGCGCGTTCGTCGACGGCGGCCTGCATCTGCTGTGCGAGCAGTTGCGCTATGTCCTTCAGCCAGGGGACCTCGGCCGAGTCGATGCCGAAGACGCAGCTCCCCTCGATGAGGGTCGGGTACCCGACGAGCACGATCTGGGCGTTCGGCGCCTTCAGCCAGATCTGGGTGATGGTCTGCCGGAGGGAGATGCTCACCGGACCGGTGATGTGCTTGGGCAGCGCGACCTCCAGCTTCTCGGAGTCACCGTCCATCGTGTTGTTCTGGCATTTGGTGCTGGCCATCACACAGAACTTGATGACGTCGGCGAACCGGGAGTCGTTGCCGCCGATGGAGAGGGTCACCAGTGTGGTGTCCTCGTCGACGAATCCCGACTCGAGTTGTGGCACCTCGCCGTACTGCCCCTCCGACGTCCTGCCGAGGGCGTTCTGCTGGCCGTACGGCAGGATGTTGTGTGTCCGTGCCCCGGAGCAGGCCACCAGGCGGTAGTCGATGTCCGAGTCCATCGCCTCCGTCCGGCCGTAGACGCTGACCGCTGAGTCCTTCAGCGCCATCTGCCGCGACCAGGCGAAACGCGACCGGTGGCAGGCGTTGCGCAGATCCTTGTTGTTGCCGAAGAGGTCGGTCTCCCGGTCGTAGTCGGCTCCGTTGAGCTGCGAGGCGCCTTCGCCGGAGGAGTACGAGTCGCCGAGAGCGGCGATGATCTCCTTGGGCTTGCCGGACAGGGGGAGGACGGCGGCGGCGTCCCAGGCGACCGCGTCGAGCCCCTTGCCGTCGATGGTGACGTTGCGCAGGGTGACGCCCGGTTTGCCGGCGAAGGGGAAGGCTCCCAGGGAGACCCACTTGTTCTCCCGGATCCGGGTCGGGATCACCCGTTCCCGGAACTTCCCGTTGCCGAGGTCGATCCGGTACCGGGCCTGGCGGGTGTGCGTCTTGTGGTCCGGGATGTGCACGAAGACCCGGGCCCAGCCGTTGATCGGCTGGTTCCACGACCACTTGCCGGTGATGTGCAGCTGGGGGTCCGCGCTGCGGGTGTGCGAGAACCAGTAGTGGGCGCCGAATCCGCCACCGATCTGATGGAAGTCGATCTTGGACGTCTCGCCGTCCGAGCCGCCGTTGAAGGACAGGTCGAAGGTGCCGTGGTTGTTGTCGCCGGCGCAGCTGGGGACACGGACCGACGGGACGCTGTTGGGGACGTCGTCGATGATGCGCAGCCCGGCCGGAAGCCCGGCCTTGCCGCAGGCCGGCGGATAGCTCTTACCGTTCTCCGGCTCGGCGGCGTACGCCGGCCAGTCGTAGCGGATGAACTCGTTGCCGCACTGCTGCGGGCAGTTCCCCTTCCACGCGGCAGGGCTGTGCCACCAGCACTTGAGGTCGTACTTGCCGCTGACCGTGCGGTGCGCACAGGGGCCGGCCGGCTCGCCGATGACGTTCCAGCCGGGGGTGCCGTCGCCGCCGTAGTCGGGGGTGAAGAGCCGTCCCCACTGGCAGTCGTTGGCGGCGCCGCAGAACTGGGACTGCTCGGGGATCGCGTTGTGCCGGTTGTACTTGGCACTGCCAGCCTGCTCCTCGTTGCCCTCGTCCCCGCTCCACCAGGCGGGACGGAAGAACGGGACCTCGGTGGCCGGGTCCTCGAAGATGGACGGCGGGTTGGCGGCGAAACCGAGGACCTTCTCCGGGTACGGGTAGCGCTGCGGCGTGGCGAAGTGGTGCGGGCTCGAGCCGAACTTGCCCCGGCCCGCCGGGTAACGCGGGTTCGCCGGGTTGTTGCCCCAGCCCAGGCCCCAGGCGCCGTTGGTGCCCTCGCGGCCCGGCGCGTTGAAGCCGGAGTTGTAGGCCCAGGTGGCGAAGAACCAGTTCTCGATCTTCGACGGATCGTTGTTGTTCACCGTCACGCCGTACGACTGCAACTGGTTCCACTTGATCTGGATCACCTGCATGCCGGCGGCGATGGCCGCGGCGTAGTCGGTGCCGATCGCGCGCTGCCGGACCGGGTCCAGAGCGATCTCACCGTCGCGGGAGTGCGCCGACTTCCGCATGCCGTCGGTCATCTGTGAGACGCCGTAGCCGCAGTCGGCCTTCGACCAGTCGATCCGCCAGTCGCTGGACTTGCCCTCCTCGTCGATGCCGTAGTAGTTGCCGATCAGGGGGTTGCCGAACTCTCCCGGCATGACGTGGGCGCTGGCCTGCCACAGATTCGACTCCTGGCCGAGGATGCCGAGCATGATCTGGGCCGGCACCGCGCCGCCGGTTCCGGTCAGGGTGTACGGCGGGAAGAGTCCCTGCGGAGTGTAGGACTGGCTGAGACCGTTGTTGTTCCAGCCCGCCGGCCGGTTGACGGTCAGCTTGTTCTTGACGGCCATGTTGACCGCCCACTCCACCTGCTTGGGTTTGGGCTGGTAGACCTGCACCCGCGGGTCGTTGCGCGGCACCGAGCAGTAACCGCCGGGATCGCTGGTGTCGGCGCTGCGCGGAGTGATCGCGTCGTCCGGGTCGACGGTGAACTTCAGCGGCTTCCGGGTCTTGAGGCTGAGCGCCTCGATGCTGACCTCGGGTGCGCTGAGCGGGTCGGCCGGGGTGACGCGCGGATCGGGGTTGCCGACGCGTTCCACCGAGGTCACGGCGGCCTCGCCGCGTGTGGAGACGGTGGCGTCGACCGGCGCGTCGAGCCTGGCGGTGGTGGCGGGCAGCGTCTCCACCGTCTTGGGCTCACCGGTGATGAAGATCTTTCCGGATGCCGCGCGCCGCAGACCGAAGTCGTCGAGGCCGCCGCTGGCCAGGGTGCGGGTCGCCACCCGCCGCTTGCCGGACTCGCCGGTGATGACGCTGCGCCGGGCCCGGGCGGTCGAACCGACGTGCTCCATGAACACCACGGCTCCGCTCGCGTCGGTGCCCACGTTGAAGGGCACCCCGGCGGACTCGGCGATCAGCCGGCGCTTGCCCTTCCTGTCGATCTCGACGAGCGCGTTGTCGTCCGCGCCGACCAGGCCGTCCCTGGTCGGGACCGGCGAGGTCAGCTGTCCCGGGATCTCCACCGGCGTCTCGGTACGGCCGGTGGCCGCGTCCAGCACGTGGATGCGGGTTCTACCCAGGTCCAGGTCGCCCTCCTGGGTCAGCGACGCCTTCTCCCCGGCGCCGCAGCCCGGGTTGAAGTAGGCCAGGCTGGTCCGCAGCGCGAGCCGGTCGACCACGCCGGAGTCCAGGTCCACGACCGCGGTGAAACCGCCCCGGCCGCCCAGCGTCTCCTTGTTGGTGTAGGTCCGTGGCGCGTACACGACGACGGCCCGCTTGCCGGACTCGGTGACGCAGGCGTTGCCGATCCAGGCGTCGGTCTCGATCCCGGGCTCGCTCAGCGAGGCCGCGGTCCGCCACTGATAGCCGGTGGACGCCTCGGCGACGAGGATGTGGAAACCGGTCATGTCGCTGCTGGTGGTCCACAGCCGGTCCCGGGACTGCTGCCAGCCCTTGCCGAGCAACGCGTCACGCTGACCCGGCTCGACCGCGGCCGGATCGTCGGCCGGCGGCGGCGTGGCGGCCTGGGCCGGTGGTGTGACCGGTTCGGCGGACGCCTCCGTCGCCGAGATCAAAGGCACCGCGACTATCACCGCGGCCGTCATTCCGAGCGCAGCCCGGAGACGTCTGTTTCTGATGGCCATGTGCTCCCCGTAGTCAATGGTTCGCTCGATGGGCAGAATGCGACGGCCGGGCCGGAGAACGATACGGCTGAATCACTACCCGGAAACACAGAACGGCCATCGGGCGAAACCGGTTGCAGACCCACGCCGCGATTACCGCGCGGTGGACTGCCGCGCGGTTCGGGCGCTTACGAAATGCGGATTCCTGGCAGGCTTGATCCTGCTGAGAATGTTGAGGGTGCAACCGGCTCTCAGTGAATACCGGAATTGTGCCTCGCGTTGCTGCGATCGCAACACGGTATTGCCGACGACATGGTATCCACGACTAAAGCCCCCGCTTCGCTGGATCTATATCGATATTGATCTTTCCGGTAAGTTCCGGCCCTGTCAAGGCCGGTCCGGGGCCGGCCCTCCGCCTCCGCCTCCTCCGCCGCCGGAGAGGGAGGGCCGGGTGCCTCAGTACTTGGAGGTGCAGACCTGCGTGTCGCTGACCGGCACCCAGATGCACGCCTTGGCCGTCAGGCCCGCGTCGTTGACCATGGCCGAGTACTTGACGGTGCTGTTGGTGTGCTGCTCGGTGGAGGTCCGGAACGAGCCGTCGGCCTTGTAGCTGTACGTGTTGATGGTCCAGCCGACCGCGTTCGTCCTGGCCCAGGCCGTCCGGCAGACGGTGCTGTAGCGCAGCTCGATGTAGATGGAGCGGTTGGCGTACTTGAGGTACGTCTTGGTGTCCGTGTTCTCGGGAGTGACGGCGCTGTTCTTGCAGTTGACGGGAGCGCCGACGCCACCGCCCTCGAGGTAGGTGTAGGAGAAGGGGTTCTCTCCGTCACATTTGTTTCCGCAGGCCGCGAAGGCGGGCGTGGCCGACAATGCGAGGACTGCGCCGGTGGCGGCGATCGCTGCGATTCCGGCGCGTACTGCGTTCCTGATCAAGGCATTCCTTTTCCTGGCCGCCCGAATGCGGGCGAGCCGTTTCGGTGGGTTGTTCTGAGAAGCCGGCCTGACACTCCGTGGCGTCTCGGCCGGCTCCCGGAAGGGTTCTCAGTAGAGGGACGTGCACACCTCGGAGTCGCTGACCGGAATCGAGATGCAGGCCTTGGCCTTGAGACCCGCGTCGTTGACCATGGCGGTGTACTTGACGCTGCTGTTCGTCACCTCCCACGCGGAGGTCCGGAACGAACCGTTGGCGTTGTAGCTGTACACGGTGATCCCCCATCCGTCCGCGTTCGTCCTGGCCCAGGCCGTCCGGCACTGAGGGCTGTAGCGCAGCTCGACGTAGATCGCCGACTCCGGAAGATTGGTGGCGTACTTCTTGTAGACCTTGGAGCCCGAGTTCGCCGGTGTCCGGGCGTCGGTGGAGCACTTCACGACAGCGCCGGGCCCGCCGACGCTGACGTCGAGGTAGCTGTAGGTCTGCGGGTTCTCGCCGTCGCACTTGTTGCCGCAGGCGGCGAAGGCGGGAGTAGCCGACACCCCGAGCACGACTCCCGTGGCGATGGCCGCCGCCGCTGCCGCGCGTGCTGTTTTCCTGATCAATATGTTCTTCTCCTTGGTCGTTCCCGCGATACGGTTTCTGATAGCCGTTCTTGCCCGCGACGAATGGATTTCCGGGCAGCAAGAAGTGACCCTGGACCCGACCCCGGACTTATTGTGGAGGGCAGGGTTTCAGGGCAGTCCGGTTATCAGCCGATATTGAAATCGGTGAGGATGTGCCGGGCGCTGGTGAGCTCGCAACACAGCGCTGTCGACGACATAGCATCCATGACCAAAGCCCCCGCTTCGCTGGATCTAAATATCGAGATGCATTTTTGCCGCCTGTGACGGTCATGTCAAGTGCGCGGCCGGGACCGTGTCGTCCGGTACACCGTGCTGCCCGGGCGTGCCATATCGGCAGGGTAATTCCGCGCGAGGAAAGCGGGAGAAGGGGCTTTCCGGGAATTGGTGACGGCACTGTGGGTCGATGATCCACAGTGGTGCAACCCTGCTTTATTCAGGAACGGGACGGTTCTTCTTCGGCAGGGTGGCGACGACGGCGTCGTAGGAGGCGTCGACCGCCTCGAGGATCTCGTCGTCCGGGATGGCGCCGCCGAGGCGCAGCGTGTTCCAGCCGTGGCGGCCGATGTAGGAGCTGGCCGTGGCGTCGGCGGGGTAGCGGTCCAGCCACTCGTCGGCCAGGTCGCGACCTTTGCCGCACTTGACGCCGACCGTGCCGCCGCCGCCCAGGAACGCGAAGATCTTCGCGCCCACCTTCGCCACGGTGTCACCCTCCCATGGCTCGTCCGGCCAGGCCCCGGGCTTGGCGAGACAGTACTGAAGCAGTTCCTCACCGGTCATACAAGCCTCTTATTTTGCAAAACGGACAACACGTATTTTACGGTCTAGGGCATGTCTGATCGCCCGATCTTCGTCGTCGGCTGCCCGCGTTCGGGCACGACCATGCTCCAGCTCATGCTGCACGCCCACCCGCGGATCGCGCTGCCCCCGGAGAGCCGGTTCCTGCTGCCCGGCTATGCGCGCCGGCGCGAGTTCGGCGACCTCGGCGACCCCGCGCGGCGGCGGGCCCTCGGCGAGTGGATCACCCGCACCGCGCATTTCGGCGATCTCGGCCTGGAGGCGGAGGCGGTGGTCGAGGCGATCACGTCGGCGCCGCCGACGCTCGGTTCGGCGTTCGGGACGGTCTTCCGGATGTACGCCGCCCGCTTCGGCAAGCCACGCTGGGGCGACAAGCGGCCGCTCTACCTGCGGCATCTGCCGACGATCCGGCGGCTCTTCCCGGACGCGCAGATCATCACGATCATGCGGGACGGCCGGGACTGCGTGGCGTCGCTCAAGGAGACACCATGGAGCTCCGGTGACCTCGGGGAGCTGATCGACGTCTGGGCCCGCTCGGCCGACAACGCGCTGCGGGCCGCCCGGACCCTGCCCGGTGACACCTTCCACCAGGTGCGTTACGAGGACCTGGTGGCCGATCCGGAACCGCGTCTGCGGCGGATCTGCGAGTTCCTCGGCGAGGAGTACGACCCGGCGATGGCCCGCCCGTCCGAGCTGGCCCCGGTCGCGGTGCCCGAGTACAAGACGTGGCACGCGCTGACCCGGGCGGACGTCACGACGGCCCGGGTCAGCAGCTGGCAGCAGCGCCTCACCGGGGAGGAGGTCGCCCGGTGCGAGGCGGTCTTCGGTGACCGGCTGACCCGTTTCGGATACCAGCTGGCCACCGACTGCCACCGCACGCCCCGGATCCGCGCCGTCCGCACCTGGCTGACCGTGCGTGACCGGATCGGCCCGGCCCGGGACCGCGCCGAGACCGTCCGCGGCCGGCTGCGCGGCCCCGCCCTGGCGGCCCGTCTCTGAGGGGCCGGCTCACTCCTGCCCGGTGTAGGCCTTCAAGGTGTTCGCGGCCTGACGGCGGGCCTGCTCGGGGTCGGTGCCGAAGGCGATGTCCGCCTCGGTCCACGCCTCGGCGCTGAGCCGCATGAACGTGATGCCGTCCGGAGACATCGCCCACTCCATCGCGGCCTCCGGGGTGATCGTCGCCTCGGGGGTCGCCAGGTGGTTGGCCAAACCCCAGAACGCGCCCTCCCAGCCCAGCCCGACGGCTCCCGGCCCGTACTGCTCCCAGTGCTCGTCGTCGACGTGCGCCACGTGCTCCAGCTCGAACCGGGTGCGCCCGTCGCCCTCCGGCGTGAGCCGCACCTCGACCCAGCTGACCTGCTCGCCGAACTCCCAGGTCGCGCCGACGGCGTGCGGCCGGTCGCATCGGGTGATCGTGCCGCCGGCGTTGCCCTGGAACTGGTATCGCCCGCCGAGGCGCAGCTCACCGGAGACCGGCAGGAACCACCGGGGGATCCGCTCCGGGTTCGTCACGACGTCCCACAGGTCGTCCTGGTCGGTGTCGTAGGCCTGGCTGATCGTCATCACGCGGGCCTCACCGGCCTCCAGCACGCGGGTGCCGATCGTCCGCCGTACCTCACTGATCTGCTCTTTGACCTCGATCATCGCGCGCTCCTCGCATCGGTGGTCCCGACGCCCTCGCCGAGTCGCCGAAGGCGTTTGCCGCGGGCCACCTCGGTGGCCATCGCGGACAGGTGCGGCGTCCAGAACCTCCGGAACGGCGCCAGCCACTCGTCGACCTGCCGCAGTGCGGTGTGGTCGACGGCGTAGAGGCGCCGGGCGCCGTCCGGCCGCACCGTGGCGAAGCCGTTGTCGCGCAGCACCCGCAGGTGCTGCGACACGGCCGGCTGGGTGATCCCGAACTCCGCCCGGATGACGGCGGTGACGGCCCCGGAGGTCTGCTCGCCCTCGGCGAGCATCTCGAGGATCCGGCGCCGGACCGGATCGCCGAGCACATCGAACGCATGCACGAGGGAACCCTATCAGAAGCGACTTATATAAGTGACCTGTTTATAAAAGGCCGCCGGGCCCGCCCGGTGGAAGGGAGGCGGGCCCGGCGGAGTCTCGCGGGTCAGGCGCGGATGCGGTTGCGGAGCAGCGCGCCGGACTCGGTGAGCGAACCGGTGCCGGCGAAGGTGCCGGCGTTGCAGGTGCCCGGCTTGAACGCCGCGCTGCCCTCGCTCGCGTCCGAGTACGTCCAGTTGGCATACCCGATCCTGAGCCGGTCGAGCAGGTCGAACCACGCGTTGCTGCTGGCCGTGTCGACCGCGCCGTCGCCGGTGTACGTCACCGTGCCGAACTCGGTCACGAACAGCGGCAGCGAGGCCGCGGCCCGCTCCACCTCGGCGCGGTAGTTGTCCTTGTGCGACGCCGCGTAGTAGTGGAAGGCGTACATCACGTTGGACGCGCTGACCGGGTTGTTCACGATCTCCGAGGAGTTCGAGCCCTCCGAGACGCCCAGCGACGACCAGCCGCGGGTGCCCACGATCACGACGCCGTCCGGGTCGTTCGCCCGGATCACCGGGATGACCTGGTCGGCGTAGTTCTTGATCTGCGCCCAGCTCACGCCGTTCGGCTCGTTGGCGATCTCGTAGATGACGTTCTTCTTGTTCGCGTGCCGCGCCGACACCTGGGCGAAGAAGGTCTTGGCCCGCTCCAGGTTGTAGGCCGGGTCACCCGGGGTCAGGATGTGGAAGTCGATCAGCGCGTACATGCCGCGCTCGGTGGCCTCCTCGACGAGGTTGTTGACCCGGGTGGTGAAGCCGGCCGGGTCGGTCTCGTAGCCCTGCTCCTGCACATACATCGAGATGCGGAACAGGTCGGCGCTCCACTCGTTGGCGAGCACGTCCAGCGAGGCGTCGGTGTAGCAGTTCGGGAACCACTGGATGCCGTGCGTGCTCATGCCCTTGAGCTGGACCGCCTGGCCGTACTCGTTGCACAGCTTGGTCCCGCAGACCTTGAGCTGCCCGTTGACCTGCACCGGCGTCCCCGTGGCAGGCGGGGTGGAGGTGGACGGCGACGGCGAGGCGGACGACGGGCTGGGCGACGGCGGGGTGGTGGTCCCGGTGCACGCCTGGCCGTTGACGCGGCAGCTGGTCGGCTGGCCGGTGCCGCTGGCGATGAAGCCGAAGCTGGTGGAGGCCCCGGCCGCGATCGTCGCGTTCCAGCCGGCCGGCGTGAACGTGTAGGTGTTCCCGCCGGCGGCCTGCGTCGCGTTCCACGACTGCGTCACCGTCGTGCCGGCCGGGAAGGTCAGCTCGACCTTCCACGTATTGATCTGCGACGACGTGTTGTTGTTGACGGTCACCTGGGCCTGGTAACCGTTGTTCCACGAGCTCTGGACGGCGAACGCCGCCGTCTCCGCGCTGGCGGGGAGCGCGAAGAAGGCGGCGGTCGATGCCGCGGCCACGGTGAATACCGTGGTCAGGGCGATTGCTGTACGGCGTTTCACGAAAGCATCACCTCGGGGATGGGTGGGGGAACCCGTCCTGGGAGCGCTCCCAGGATCTCCGACTGTAACGCCTGCGTTAACCGACGTCTATTCCAGGGCGACCGCCACCGGCTGGATCGTGACCCGGACGGCGGTGCCCGGGGTCAGCTCCGGCAGCCGGCCGCTCGGCACCTGGGCGATCACCAGGTGGTCCCCGACGGACACCGTGACCCGGCTCGTCGGGCCGAGGAAGCTGCTGGTCAACACCTTCGCGGCGGACTCCGGGTCGGGAGCCACCTCGACCGCCTCGGGCCGGATCAGCGCGGTGACCGCCCCGCCGGCGTGCGGGGTCACCAGCGGCAGCCGGTCGCCGAGCACCTCGACGACATCGCCGGTCACCGTTCCCGGCAGGCGGTTGCTGGTGCCGACGAAGTCGGCCACGAACGCGGTCGCCGGCCGCAGGTAGACCTCCGACGGTGTGGCCAGCTGCTCCAGCTTCCCGGCCCGCATCACGCCCACCCGGTCGGCGACCGCCAGGGCCTCCTCCTGGTCGTGGGTGACGAACAGCGTGGTGGTGCCGACCTCGGTCTGGATCCGGCGGATCTCGTCACGCAGCTGCACCCGCACCTTCGCGTCCAGCGCCGACAGCGGCTCGTCGAGCAGCAGCACCTGCGGCTCGATCGCGAGAGCGCGAGCCAGGGCGACGCGCTGCTGCTGGCCGCCGGAGAGCTGGTGCGGATACCGGTTGCCGAAGCCGCCGAGACCGACCAGGTCCAGCATCTCGCCGGCCCGCTCCCTCGGGGCACGACCCTTGCGCAGGCGCAGGCCGAACTCGACGTTCTGCAGGGCGTTCAGGTGCGGGAAGAGGCTGTACGCCTGGAACACCATGCCCATGTCCCGACGGTTGGCCGGCAGCCGCGTGACGTCCCTGCCGCCGACCAGGACCCGGCCCGCGGTGGCCTCCTCCAGCCCGGCCAGGATCCGCAGCGCGGTGGTCTTGCCGCAGCCGGACGGCCCGAGCAGCGCGATCAGCTCGCCCGGCTCGATCGACAGGTCCAGGTCGTCGAGGGCGTGCACGCTGCCGAACGTGCGGCGCAGCCCGTCGAGTTGTACGGCGACGCCGCTCATGAGGTCTTTCCTTTCCGGGAGTTGCCCGCCAGGGACAGGACGAGCAGGAGCACGAACGCGAGCAGCAGGGCGGCCAGCGACACCGCCACCGACACACCGGCGCTGCTCTTGCCCAGGTACTCGATGGCGACCTGCAGGTTGGTGCGGTGCAGCAGCGACGCGATGGTGAACTCGCCGAGCACCAGGGCCACCGTCAGGAACGCGGCCGACAGCACCGCCGAGCGGATGTTCGGCAGCACCACCCGCAGGATCACGGTGGTCCAGCCGGCGCCGAGACTGCGGGCCGCCTCGGCCAGGGTCTGCACGTCGATGGCGGACAGGCCGGCGTCGATCGCGCGGTACGCGTACGGCAGCACCAGGATCGTGTAGGCGAACACCAGCGTCAGCGACGAGCCGCCGAGGAAGTAGTTGACCCAGGCGTAGACCGGGGCCAGGCCGACCACCAGCACGATCGCCGGGATGGTCAGCGGCAGCAGGCAGAGGAACTCGACCAGCCGCCGCAACCGGGGCAGCCGCAGCCGCACCCAGACCGCCGTCGGCACCAGCAGCGCCAGCATCAGCAGCGAGGTGAGCGCCGCCTGCAGCAGTGAGGCGACGATGCCCTCGGCCAGTGCCGGGTACTCGGCGCTCAGGCGCGGCCAGTCCAGCAGCAGCGGCCACGTCTTCGCGTCCCGGGTGCTGAACTCGACCATGGCGACCAGCGGGAGCAGGAAGAACACCCCCATCACGGACAGGACCGTCCACCGGAAGATCACCCGAGCCATTTGGCGGTCCTCTTCTGGAGCAGCGAGTAGAGGGTCATCACCACGGCCACCACGACGACCATGCCGAGCGCCATCGCCTTGCCCAGGTTGGCCTGGCCTAGCACGACCTCGCTGGTCAGGGCGCCGCGGATCTGCAGCGGGACGATCGGGCTGCCCTGGCTGACCAGGGCGGCGGCGGTCGCGTACGCGGAGAAGGCGTTGGCGAACAGCAGCAGGGTCGAGCCGAGGAACGCGGGGGCGAGCAGGGGGCCGGCCACCCGGGTCCAGTACTGCCAGGTGTTGCCGCCGAGGCTGACGTGCGCCTCCCGCCACTGCGGGCGGATGCCGTCCAGCGCGGGCAGGAAGACGATCACCATGAGCGGGATCTGGAAGTACGTGTAGACGAGCGTGAGCCCGGGCAGCTCGAACAGCCAGACGCCGTTGGCGTACGGATCGAGGCCGTGCTCCTGGAGCCACAGTGTCACGAACCCGGACAGGCCGATGGTGGCCAGGAAGGCGAAGGCCAGCGTGACGCCGCCGAACTGGGCGAGCACCCCGGCCGCCGCGGTGACCAGCCGGCGCAGCAGGCCGTCCGGTTTCGCGGTGACCAGCGCGTACGCCAGGACCGCGCCGAGCACCGCGCCGATCAGCGCGCTGGACGCGGACAGCGCGATGCTGCGGCCGAACGCGTCGATGATGTATTCGTCGGTGAGGGCACGGACGTTGGCCAGGGTGAAGCCGCGCCCGCCGTCGCCGGTGAACGCGCCGATGACCACGGTCAGCGTCGGGATGATCAGGAAGATCGTCACGAACGCGAAGAACGGGACCGTGCCGAGCAGGGCGGTGCCCCGCAGGCGTGGCCGTGCGGCCACGCGCTGCGGAGCGTCCGCGGCGATCTCAGCCAATGGCCTTGGCCCAGTTCGCGGTCAGGTACTCCTTGGCCTTGGTGCTCTGCGCCTCGGTCGGGATGACCGCGGTGCCCTCGACGGCCGGCAGCGCGGCGAACGCGGTCGCGTCGATGGTGCCGGCCTTCTGCATGGCGTCGGCGCGGACCGGGCGGGCGCCACCCTTGAGCCACAGGTTCTGGCCCTCGTCGGAGTAGAGGAACTCCTGCCACAGACGGGCGGCCGCCGGGTGCGGGGCGTCCTTGTTCACGGCCTGCACGTAGTACGAGCCGAGGACCGCACCGGACGGCACGAAGACCTTCCAGGTGGGCAGCTTCTTCGACTGCGCGGCGTTCAGGTAGTCCCAGTCGAAGACGACCGGGGTCTGGCCGGACTCGACGGTGGCCGCGGTCGGGTCGACGGGCAGGAAGTTGCCGGCCTTCTTCAGGTCGGCGAAGAACTGGACGCCCTTGCTGATGTCCTCGACGGTGCCGCCGTTGGCCAGCGACGCCATCTGCACGCCGCCGAACGCCGCGCCGGCCTGGGTCGGGTCGCCGTTGAGCGCGACCTTGCCCTTGTACTCGGCCTTCAGCAGGTCGGCGACGCTGGTCGGGGCCGGGACCTTGGCGCTGTCGTAGCCGATCGACATGTAGCCGCCGTAGTCGTTGACCCAGGTGCCGTTCGCGTCCTTGAGGCTGTCCGGGATCTCGGCGAACTTCTCCACCTTGTACGGCGCGAACATCGCGGTGTTGGCGGTCGCCACCGAGACGCCCAGGTCGAACACGTCCGGAGCGGTGTCCTGGCCCTTGAGCTGGGTGGCGGCGTTGATCTCGTCCTGGCTGGAGCCGTCCGGCTGGGCAGAGTTGACCTTGATGCCGTACTTGGTACCGAACGCCTTGATGATCTCGCCGTAGTTGGCCCAGTCCGGCGGCAGCGCGATGACGTTGAGCTGCCCCTCCTTCTTGGCCTCGGCGATCAGGGCGTCCAGGCCACCGAGGTCGGCGGCGCTGGTGGCGGTCCCGGCCTTGCTCGTGGCGGCCTCGGACTCCTTCTCCGGGGGCGAGCAGGCGCCGGCGAAGGCGATCATCGCGGCAGCCGTCAGGGTGGTGACTGCGGAGCGGGCAAGGGTGGTGCGCACTGGAGTTCCTCCTTCTGCGGCACCGGGGACCGGTGCGCGCTGGTGGATCATGGGAGTGCCGGGTGGAGGACGGGCATACGGCAGGAGGCCAGGGGGCGAATTCGGCCCTACCGCCGTCGCCTGGGGTTAGCCTGCACTTTTCCATGTGGCGGGGATGATCGAAAGCAGTCGTTGGACGACTGTTATATGGCAGACTCGCCTATGTGGATCACGCCGCCCTCGCCCGGCTCGCCGCGGCGGCCGGAGTAGCGGGCGTCGCCGTTCATCTGGCGCTGGCCGGCGGTCACGCCGGGCACGCTCCCGCGCTCTTCGCGGCTCTCGGTGTGCTCGCGCTGGTCTGTGTGCCGTGCGGTCTCTCGCTGCTGCGCCGGCCCGCCGACCGCGCGGCGTGGACCACCCTGCTGGTCCTGAGCGGGCTGATGATGGTGCTGCACCTGGCCATGGACCCGCGGGGCCCGATGCTGGCGGTGGTTCTGGCCGTGCCGGGCCTGCAGGTTCTTCTTTTTCTCTATTCGGTACGGATCACCGCCGGCCGGACTCGAGCACCTCTTTGAGCCGGGTCAGGTCGGCCTGCACCGCGTCGGCGTCCTGGTCGAAGTCGTCGTCGGTCATCCACGGCAGCCGCCGCAGGGTGAACATGATCTCCGCCCCGTCGCCGTCCGGGATGACCCGCATCGGCGCGTAGACCTCGTCGCCGTCCGGCGGGCGCACCCAGTGGTCCAGCACGCCCAGTTCGTTGCGGGGGGTGAAGACCAGCTCGGCGCCGTCGTCGCCGATCAGCCACCGGTCGCCCTCCCGGGTCACCGACGTGGCCAGGCCGGGCGCCCAGGCCGGCAGGTTGGCCGGGTCGCTGGTGAACGTGTACACGTCACCGGCCGGAACGTCGATGCGCTCGCTGAGGTAGCGGGATGCCGAAGTCACCCCGGAATCGTCGCAGAAAATTCCGGCTCTTGACGGCGTACCGATTGATCGACATAGTCCGTATCCATGAATGTGACATCGTTCCGTTCTTGGAAACGGACGGCGGTCGCGGCGACGGCCGCCGCCCTGGCCACGGCGCTGACCGTGGCCCCTGCCCCCGCGAGCGCCTCCCCGGCGGTCGCGAGCTACGCCACGACGATCAACGGTGACAGCGCCGACGTGTACTACCCGACGACCGGCACCCGGCTGCCGGTCGCGCTCTTCCTCCAGGGCGCCAACGTCGACAAGTCGCACTACTCCACGTACGCGGCGACGCTCGCCTCGTACGGGTTCGTCGTGGCCGTCCCCAACCACACCCGCAGCCTGTTCGGCACCAGCGGCCTCTTCCCCGAGGGCGCACAGGCCGGCTGGACCGTCGACTGGGCCGAGGCCGAGGACGACGACCCGGCGTCCCCGCTCTACAAGCGGATCGACGAGAACACGCTCGTGCTGTCCGGCCACTCGTTCGGTGCCGCGACCGCGCTCAGCCTCAGCACCGGGCTCTGCATCATCCCGTTCTGCGCGATCGCGAACACCGCGCCGAGCGAGCTGGAGGCGGTCGTCACCTACGGCGGCAACTACATCCTGTCCGGTACCTCGATCGTCCTGCCGGTGCTCAACACCGTGCCGGTCGGCTACATCCAGGGTCTCGCCGACGGCGTCGCGACCCCGGACGAGGGCCTGTCCACCTACAACCTGACCGCGGGCACGCCGAAGGCGTTCATCTCGGTCACCGGCACCAACCACTACGGCGTCACCAACGGGCAGAACCCGGCCGGCGCCGCCCCGGACACCTCGGCGCAGACCCTCGACCAGGCGGTCGGTGTCGAGACGATCGCCCGCTGGTCGGCGCAGTGGCTGCTCGCCCAGACCGGCAGCAGCGCGGCCAAGAAGTACGTCTACACCACCGGCGACGCGTCCGACCCGAACGTGACCGTCACCTACGTCAAGTAGAAGCACGGCCCGCCTGTCGGCGTACGGGCGGGCCCCGCTTTTCCGCGGTTCATTTCCCCGCGGGGCCATTCGGTGCGATGAATCCACCGATCTTGACATCCATTGATGTCCCGTGACATCGTTGCGACGCGATTCGAGCCCCGGCGCTGCATTGTGCCGGTGGGTCGGCGAATTCGCATTCAACGAATCAACGGGGGATTCAATGGCACGTGCAACGAATTGGATGAAGCGCGCCCTGGTCGTGTCGACCGGTGCCGCGATGATGGTCGCCGCGGCGGCTCTGCCGGCGCAGGCCGCGACCTACACCACGACCGGTGCCTGGGGCGAGGTCGTGCACTACTCGGGCAGCAACCCGGGTGAGATGGTCTACAACATGTACGCCAAGGACCCGGCGGAGGACGGCCACTGCGCCCGGTGGCAGTTCCGGCTCGGTACGGCGGCCTGGCAGTGGCACGGCGCCCAGGTGTGCACCGGCACCCGCACGTACACCGGCAAGGCGTACGGCAAGTACAACCACTTCTACCGCCTGTGCCGCACCGGCTCCGGTGGAAGCTGCACCAAGACGCTCGAGTTCGCCTGACCGTCACCGCGCTCCGGGACCGCCCTCACCGGGCCGTCCCGGAGCGCGGCCGGTTCCGGCGTCGCAGCACCACGACCGCCCCGGCGAGGACCAGGACCGCGGCCGGTACGCCCAGCGCGTGCGGCCACCACGCGGTCCTCCTCGCCGGGGCGTCCGCCTTCACGGCCGGTGGCGCGGCCAGGGCCGCCGGCGGGTCGACGACGCCGTAGCCGTACTCGGGATCCCGGCCCTCCGCCCCGGCCGGCCGTGCCGTGGTCAGCACCCGCTGGACCGTCTCGGCGGCCGACTCGTCCGGATGTGCGGCCCGGGCCAGCGCGATCACCCCGCTGACCAGGGCGGCCGAGTAACTGGTGCCGTCCGGGGACAGGTCGTTCCCCGCCACTCCCGCCTCGCCGGCGGTGACGATCGCGACGCCCGGTGCGGCCAGGGCCACCTCGGGGCCGGAGACGCTCACGTCGGGCCGGAACCGCCCGGTCCGGTCCACGGCGCTCACCGCGACCACACCGGGCCGGTCGGCCGGAGTGGTGACGCCGGTGTCCGTGCCGCTGTTGCCGGCCGCCGCGACGACCACCACATCGTGCCGGGCGGCGTAGGCGAGAGCCTCGTCGAGCACCGCGGCGGACCGCGCCGAGGGCCGGGCCCGTCCGACCGACAGATTGATCACACCGGCTCCCTGATCGACCAGCCAGTGCAGGGCCTCGCTGACGGCGTCGCTGGTGCCGCTGGTGGTGACCGGCAGGATGGCCGCGCCGGGCGCCACCCCCTTCGTCGCGCCGTCCACGCCCCGGCCGGCGATCAGCATCGCGACGGTGGTGCCGTGGCCCCAGGCGTCCTGGACGCCCTGCCCGAGATCGGGGAAGGCCCGTCCGGGCAGCACGGCCCCGGCCAGGTTCGGGTGCCCGGCGTTCACCCCGGTGTCCAGGACACCGACGGTCACCCCGGCGCCGGTGCTGAGCCGCCACGCCTGGTCGAGCCGGAGCTGCTCGACCCAGTAGTGCCCATCGGCGTAGTGCCCATCGGCGTAGTGCCTATCCGCGTAGTGCCCATCCGCGGCCGCGGCCGGAAGACCGGCACCCACCAGGGCCCCGGCGGCCAGACAGGCCAGCGTCCTGATCGTCACGCGCACAATGTCCACCTCGCCAGCCGCGCCGCACCCCGGTGAAGCGCGAATCGTTGCCGCCGATGGCGGGCGTCACCGTTCTCCTGTCCATTCGACGGGACGAACGAATGCGTTTTTCCGTGCCATTCGATGGCAGCCGAGAAAATGTTTTCTACGCGGCCACTACAACAGGGCCGGAGTGCAAAGGGAGTGGCTGGAACGCCAGGAGAAGGGCACACCGGTGCCCGGGAAGACCGCCAGCATTTTTCCCCCGTCTGGAAACGCGCGGCTGCGAGGAACACCGTAGATCCACGATTTTGATTCCGCAAGTTCACGGTGGGTGACCGGCCGTCAGGTCCGGCCGCGCCGCCCCCGCCGGATGCCGCGGGCCGGGGGAACGGCCGCGACCAGATGATCCGGCCAGGTCACCCGGACCGAGCCGGCCGCCTCGAAGTCGCCGGCCAGCTCCGACAACACCCGCGCCGCCTCGGCGGCCCGCTCGTCCGGCCACGGCGGCTCGCCGGTCTCCAGCGCGCCCCACGCCTTGCGCACGAGGGCGGGCGCCTGCTCCGGAACACCCGTCTCCACCGCGTGGTGCACCATCCCGGCGATCAGCTCGGCCAGGCCCAGGCTCTGCTTGCAGCCGTCCAGGACCAGCCGGCTGCGGGCGGCCGCGTCATGGCGTGGCCGCCCGCTCAGCACCCGCATGCCGGCGAAGACGGCGCCGGCCGCGATCGAGCCGAACACCCCGCCCGACATCTCGAACGTCCGCTCGGTGGCGAAGTGTGCCAGATCGTGGGGCACCCGGTACTTCCGGTCGTAGCCGGGCAACTGGAGCACCACCCCGTCACCGCGGTGCAGCGTGGCGACCGTGGGCCCGGAGGTGCTGTGCGCGAACACGACCAGCATGCCGACATCCTGCCACCGCGGTCACGGCGTGGTCATCGTCCGTCAGGGGTGATCGCCACAGCCATCAGGTGGGCACTCGACGAGACCACGTCCGCCTCGGAGCTGTAGAGACGCGCCAGAGCCAGCGCCCCCTCCAGGACCGCCCGCTCCGACGGGGTGCCGGCCGCGGCCTCCGCCGCCGGCCAGGCCGGACCCTCCACACCATGCACCGCCACCCCGGTCAGGCCGGCCTCCCGGAACTCGTCCGCCAGTTCGGACACCCGATGGAAGTACGCGTGCGTGAACCCCAGCCCCGGATGGTTGCGCCCGTCCCGGAGGATCTGCGCGGCCTCCTCGTACAGCCGGTCGGAGGTGAACCGGCCGGTCGCCGCGAAGTCCAGCGGCCCCGCGAACCGGGAGATCGCCGCGGCCATCACCACCCCGCCGGGCCGGGTCACCCGCACCGCCTCCCGCAGCGCCAGCAGCCGGTCCGCACGGTCCAGCAGGTGATAGAGCGGCCCCAGCAGCAGTGTCGCGTCATAGCCCCGGTCCGGGACCGGCAGGGACCGGGCGTCACCGACGACCGCGTCGACCGGCGGCACCCCGGCCAGGGCCTGCTCCACGTGCGCCGGCACCAGGTCGACGAGCCGCACCCGGTGGCCGGCGGCGAGCAGTGGGCGGGCATACGCCCCCGGCCCGCCACCGACGTCCAGGATCGAGGCCGGTGCCGGCGGCAGATGCTCCGTCAACAACTCCAGCGTGCGGATCCGCTCCAGCTGGAACGACGCCCTCCGGTCCAGGCGCCCGGCCTCGTCATATCCGGTGTAGAAGTCGACGATCTCGGTGGTGGTCTGATCCATCGTGGAATCGTTGCCGGTCCACCCGCGGCGGACCAGTGATTATCTCAGCCCGGAACGGTGTCGCCCTCCCCGGTGCGGCGCTGTGCCTCGTCCACACCCCGGTCGATGTGCTCCGAGTACTTGTTGCCGGTCCGCTCGTCGACCTGATCGCCGGCCTTCTCCAGCGCCTGGTCCACCTGCTCGTCGTGCTGGTCGGCGAAACTCTTCGCCCGGTTCAGGAAGTCGCTCATGCCAGGCCGATTTCCCGCCCGCCACCCGGCCAAACTGCCTTGCATGCGATCGCGTGTCACGCTGGGGAGGTACGTCCTGCACCCGAGCCCGGCGGGAGACGACAACAATGACCGACGCGAGCCCCACCCGGCCGCACACCGAGACCTTCGAGCACGCCGGGGCGACCGTCGACATGGTCGACGCCGGCACCCTGCTGGCCGCCGCCCGCGTCAACCGGGTCGACCTGCTGCAGCGGGCCGTCTGGCCGTCGCCGGTCCAGCGGGTCGACCTGAGCGTCGACGGCACCGGTGGCACCGAGCACGTCTTCACCGCCCGCATCGTCACCCTCGACCCGCCGGCCGCGACGAAGGAGAAGATGCGCGGCATCATGCTCGACATCGATCCGCTCGGCCCGCTCCTGGCCCGCCGGATCGCCGCCGGCGACCAGGTGGTGACACGACTCGTCGACGGCGTGGGATCGGCCGCGGCCGCGGCGTACCGAACCCTGGGTCTGGAGAAGCCGGACGACCGCGAACCCGGACTGCTCGCGGACGCCGCCGCCGGCATCGAGGCGACGGTGACCCACGACGGCGGTGTCGCCCGGCTCGAGACGCGGGTCCCGCGCGACGCCGTCGGTGTCGCCCATCTGCGCGCCTTCGTCATCCTCACCCTCCAGGCCGTCGCCGGCATCGCCGGGCCGCAGTCGCTGGCCGGCCGCCGTTTCGTGATCGGCCGCCTGCCCGCCACCCCCGCCGCCACCCAGTCGGTCACCCTCGACATGGTCGGCGGCCTCGCCGACGTCGTCGCCGAGCTGCGCCAGATCGCCGTCTCCTTCCGGCATCCCGAGGCGATGGCACGGTGGGGGGCCCGTCGCCCTCAGGGCCTGCTGATGTACGGGCCACCCGGCACCGGCAAGACCATGCTGTCGCGTGCGCTCGCCAACGAGATCGGCGCCGAATTCCGGGAGATCCGCACACCCGAGATCCTCGACAAGTACCTGGGCGGCTCGGAACGCAACATCAAGCAGATCTTCCGCGACGCCCGGCGGTACCGGACGCCGACCCTGATGCTGTTCGACGAGTTCGACTCGATCGTCAGCTACGCCGGGGCGGGCGGGGACGCCGCGAGCCAGGCCCTCAACGCGGTCGCCGGCATCTTCAAGCAGGAGATGAACGACCTGATCGAGGAGAACCCGAACGTCATCGTCGTCGCCACCACCAACTTCCCGCACCGGGTCGACGAGTCGCTGATCCGGTCCGGTCGCTTCGACGTCAAGATCAGTGTCCCCAAGCCGGACGAGACGTCCCGCGCGGAGATCCTCCGCAAGATGATCCGCGGGCTGATCGGCGCCCACGAGACGCCCGGTTTCCGGATGTTCGCCGACGACCTCGACCTGGCGGCGCTGGGGGTGGCCAGCACCGGGATGACCGGTGCCGACATCAAGGAGGCGCTGCGGCGGGTCCAGCTGACCAAGGCGATGCAGGACGCGCGCGGGGCCGCCGTCACCCCGATCTCCCAGTCCGACCTGCTGACGGCGATCCACAACCTCCGAGGCACCCCACCCCCCACCCCCTGAACCCGCCGCGCCTCGCGCCGCGCCTCGCCTCGCGCCGCGCCTCGCGCCGCGCGCCGCCTCGCGCCGCGCGCCGCCTCGCGCCGCGCGCCGCCTCGCGCCGCGCGCCGCCTCGCGCCGCGCGCCGCCTCGCGCCGCGCGCCGCCTCGCGCCGCGCCGCGCCTCGCCTCGCCTCGCGCCGCGCCTCGCCTCGCCTCGCGCCTCGCCTCGCGCCGCGCCTCGCCTCGCCTCGCGCCGCGCCTCGCCTCGCCTCGCGCCGCGCCTCGCGCCGCGCCTCGCCTCGCGCCGCGCCTCGCGCCGCGCCGCGCCTCGCCTCGCGCCGCGCCTCGCCTCGCCTCGCGCCGCGCCGTCTCGCGAAGCCTCGCGCCGCGCCTCGCCGCTTCGCTTCGCGCCGCGCCGCTTCGCTTCGCCCTGCACCGATCTTGATCGATTGGCCACCGGAAGCGGTGGTTGAACGGTCAAGATCGCCGGAGGAGGGGTCGGTGATCGTGGGATTTGGGGTTATTTAGGGCTCTTGTGGTGTGGCGGTGTGGCGGTGTGGCGGTGTGGCGGTGCGGTGGTGTGGCGGTGTGGCGGTGCGGTGGTGTGGCGGTGTGGCGGTGCGGTGGTGTGGCGGTGTGGAAATGTGATGGCGGTGCGGTGCGGAATATCTAGGGTGGACGGATGGCGATCATCGATTTTCCGGGGCCGCCCGCCCCGAACGGATACAGCCACACCGTCGTCGTCGCGCCGGGCAGCCGGCTCGTGTACATCTCCGGGCAGGTGCCGATCGACGCGCACGGCAAGGTTCCGGAGGGCTGGGCCGAGCAGACCCGGTTGACGTTCCGCAACGTGGAGGCGGCGCTGGCCGCGGGCGGCGCCGGCTGGGGTGACGTGATCAAGCTGACCTACTTCGTGACGGGCACGGACGAGTTGCCCGCGATCCGGTCGATTCGTGACGAGTTCGTGGACACGGCACGGCCGCCGGCCAGTTCGCTCGTCCAGGTCGCGGGCCTGTTCCGCCCGGATCTGCTGATCGAGATCGAGGCCGTCGCCGCGGTGCCGGCATGACCGGTGAGGTCCGGTTCACCAAGTGGGGCGGGCTCCGGCACTGGGAGTGCGACCTGGAACCGCTCGGCGAGGACGGGCACGGACTGTGGCTGGCCGGGAGGGCCGGGATCAGCATGCGCCGCGGAGACGGGGAGATCTTCCCGCAACTGCACGACTTCGTGATGCTGGTGCCGGCCTCCGGCTGCTGGATCGCCTCGGTGAACGCCCCGTCGGTGGCGTCGTCGATCGCCGTCTACATCGACATCACCGACCGGCCCCGGGTCGTCGACGGTGTGGTGCACGCCGTCGACCTGGATCTCGACGTGATCCGGCAGTGGGACGGCTCGGTGGCGGTGCTCGACGAGGACGAGTTCGCCGAGCACCAGATCCGGTACGGCTACCCGCCGGAGGTGATCGCCGAGGCTCGTTCCACCTGCGACGACCTGTTCACCAGGATGTCGGCGGCCACCCAGCCGTTCGAGACCGAGGCCCGCCGCCGGCTCGCCGCCTTCGTCGCCTGAGGTGGCCTGAAGTCGCCTGAAGTGGCCTGAACTAGCCTCAAGTAGCCTCAAGTCACTCAAGCAGCCTCAAGTCACTCAAGCAGCCTCAAGTAACTCAAGCCGCCTCAAGTAACTCAAGCCGCCTCAAGTCGCTCAAGTCTTCTGAAAGAGCCCGGCTGGTTCTCACCGCCGTCTCAAGGCGGCCACGGCGGTGAGACCCGGCCCGATGTCGGCAGGCCGGGACGGCGGTGAAGCCGGCTCGGGTTCAGGCGCGGCGCTCCAGGAAGTCGTAGACGTCCCGGTTGTCGACGCCCGGGAAGGTGCCCGGCGGCAGGGCGGCCAGCAGGTGGGAGTGGACCCGGGCGCTGGGCCACGCGTTGCCGGCCCACCGGTCGACGAGTGCGACCGGTGGCCGGCGGCAGCAGTCCGGGTCGGGGCAGGTCGACACGGTGCGCCCGGGCACGTCCCCTCCGCGGAACCAGCGGGCGTGCTCGTACGGCGTACCGACGGTGACCGAGAACTCCCCGGAGCGGGTCGACTCGACGTGCACGGTGCACCAGTACGTCCCCGCGCCGGTGTCGGTGAACTGGTAGAACGACGAGTACGGGTCCTCGGCCTCGAAGACCGTGCGCGACGCCCACTTGCGGCAGACGGGCTGTCCCTCGATGGCCCCGGTCACGTCGGACGGGAAGCGCACGTTGTCGTTCTCATACGCCTTGTAGACGATCCCGGTCTCGTGGACCCGTGCGAAGTGCACCGGAATCCCGAAGTGGTGTGTGGCCAGGTTGGTGAACCGGTGCGCCGCCGTCTCGTAGGACACCCCGAACGCGTCCCGGAAGTCGTCGATGGCGAGTGCCCGGTCGGCTTTGGCCTCGGCGAGGAAGTCGACGGCGAACTTCTCCGGCATCAGCAGTGCCGCCGCGAAGTAGTTGACCTCGACGCGCTGCCGCAGGAAGTCGCCGTAGTCGGAGGGGTCGTTGTGCCCGAGGACGAAGTGGCCGAGTGTCTGCAGCACGACGGCCCGCGGGTCGTGGCCTTTACCGCTGGCCACCTGCGGGAGATAAATTCTGCGGTTCTTCAGATCGGTCACCGACCGTGTCGACGCGGGCAGGTCGTTGACGTAGTTCAGGGTGAACCCGATCTGCGCGGCGATGTCGAGGATGCCTCGTTGTGACAGCGGGCCGGTCGTGTGCCGTACCGATTGAAGGACTTTGGCCGCCGCCGCCTCGATCTCGGCGAAGTAGTTGTCGCGGCGCCGCATGTCGGCGCGCAGTTGCGCGTTGGCGCGCCGCGCCACCTCGGGGGTCGCGGTCTGTTCGGTGAGCACCCGGTTGAGCTCGCGGTGCATGCCGATCAGCGATTCGAGGGCGTCGGCCGGCAGCCGCCGGCCCGCCTTGACGACCGGCAGGCCGAGCGCCTGATAGGCGGGATTCTGCTGGAAGTGCGCGAGCTCGATCTCCAGGCCGGCGCGGCGGCTCGGCGCCTCCGGGCGGAGAAGATCCTGCATGGGTACGCCCAGCGCCCCCGCGATCGCCTGGAGCACCGACAGTTTCGGCTCCCGTTTGCCGTTCTCGATGAGCGAGAGCTGGGACGGCGCCCGCCCGACCGCGTCGCTGAGCTGGTCGAGGGTCATGCCACGGGTCCGCCGGAGGTGCCGGAGACGCTGCCCGAGCGTTACGAGGTCCACCGATGGCTCAGCGCTCGCCTGAGAAGAAGGTGAAAGTGAAGCGGTCACGGGTTTGACACTAACAGAATTTTTTCACTTCTTTCCTCGGAAACAGTCTTCATGGGGGCTGGTGTGATCCCTGAGAGTGAAGTTCTTCCACGAGGAAGAACGCGACAGGGCAGGAAAGGGATTTTTCTGATGACTGAGTTCGAGAACCGGGGCGGTACCGCTGAGGACCTCACCCGGGAGTGGGCCAACAACCCCCGCTGGGCCGGCATCAAGCGTGACTACACCGCACAGGACGTCGTGAAGCTGCGGGGCACCCTGCAGGAGCGGCACACCCTGGCCGAGCGCGGTGCCGCGAAGCTGTGGGAGCTGCTGCACACCGAGGACTACATCAACGCCCTCGGCGCGCTGACCGGTGGCCAGGCGACCCAGATGGTGCGCGCCGGCCTCAAGGCGATCTACCTGTCCGGATGGCAGGTCGCGGCGGACGCGAACCTCTCCGGTCACACCTACCCGGACCAGTCGCTCTACCCGGCGAACTCGGTTCCCGCGGTCGTCCGCCGGATCAACAACGCGCTGCTGCGCGCCGACCAGATCGACACCTCGAACGGCAGGTACGAGCGCGACTGGTTCGCCCCGATCGTCGCCGACGCCGAGGCCGGCTTCGGTGGCCCGCTGAACGCGTTCGAGCTGATGAAGGGCATGATCGCCGCCGGTGCCGCCGGTGTGCACTGGGAGGACCAGCTCGCCAGCGAGAAGAAGTGCGGCCACCTGGGCGGCAAGGTGCTCATCCCGACCCAGCAGCACGTCCGCACCCTGAACGCGGCCCGTCTCGCGGCCGACGTCGCCGGCGTGCCGACCCTGGTCATCGCCCGGACCGACGCCCTCGCGGCCGACCTGCTGACGACCGACGTCGACCCCCGTGACCAGCCGTTCGTGACCGGCGAGCGGACCTCCGAGGGCTTCTTCCGGGTCACCCCGGGCGACGACGCCGCGATCGCCCGCGGTATCGCCTACGCCGACTACGCCGACATGCTGTGGGTCGAGACCGGCAAGCCGGACCTCGAGTTCGCCCGCAAGTTCGCCGAGGCCGTGCACGCCAAGCACCCGGGCAAGCTGCTGTCGTACAACTGCTCGCCGTCGTTCAACTGGAAGAAGCACCTGGACGACGACACCATCGCCCGCTTCCAGAAGGAGCTCGGCGCGATGGGTTACAAGTTCCAGTTCGTCACGCTGGCCGGTTTCCACGCCCTCAACCACTCGATGTTCGAACTGGCCAAGGGCTACTCCACGACCGGCATGAGCGCCTACGTGAAGCTCCAGGAGGCCGAGTTCGCGGCCGAGGCCGACGGCTACACCGCGACCAAGCACCAGGCCGAGGTCGGCACCGGTTACTTCGACGCCGTCTCCACCGCTCTCAACCCGGACAGCTCCACCACGGCGCTGTCGGGTTCCACCGAGGCCGAGCAGTTCTGAGAAGCGACAGCGACAGGTAGGTAGAAGACATGGGCGCCGAAGAGATCACCATCACCGGTACGACCGCAGGCCGTTACTCCGAGATCCTGACCGCTGAGGCTGTCGAGTTCATCGTGGCGCTTGACCGCGAGTTCGGCGCCCGCCGGGTTCAGCTGCTGGAGCGCCGCCGGCGCCGCCGGGCCACCCGCACCACCGACCTGGACTTCCTCTCCTCGACGCAGCACATCCGGGACGACCTGTCCTGGCAGGTCGCCCCGGCCGCTGCGGACCTCACCGACCGGCGGGTCGAGATCACCGGCCCGCCGGAGCGGAAGATGACCATCAACGCCCTCAACTCGGGCGCCAAGGTCTGGATGGCCGACTTCGAGGACGCGACGTCGCCCACCTGGGACAACGTCATCCTCGGCCAGCTCAACCTGCGTGACGCGCTGGACGGCACGCTGGACTTCACCGCGCCGGACGGCAAGCGTTACGAGATCGGCGCCAACGTCCCGACGATCATGGTGCGGCCGCGTGGCTGGCACCTGCCGGAGTGCCACCTGCGCATCGGCGGCCGGGCCGTGTCGGCGTCGCTGTTCGACTTCGGTATGTACCTGTTCCACAGCGGGCAGAAGCAGATCGACCGGGGCAGCGGCCCCTACTTCTACCTGCCGAAGATGGAGTCGCACCTGGAGGCCCGCCTCTGGAACGACGTGTTCGTCTTCGCCCAGGAATACCTCGGCATCCCGCGCGGCACGATCCGGGCCACCGTCCTGATCGAGACGATCAACGCCGCGTTCGAGATGGAGGAGATCCTGTACGAGCTGCGCGAGCACTCGGCCGGCCTGAACGCGGGCCGCTGGGACTACCTGTTCAGCATGATCAAGAACCGTCCGGACGTGGTCCTGCCCGAGCGGTCGCAGGTCACCATGACCGCGCCGTTCATGCGGTCCTACACCGAACTGCTGGTCAAGACGTGCCACAAGCGCGGCGCCCACGCGATCGGCGGGATGGCCGCGGTCGTGCCCAGCCGGGACCCGGTCGCCGCGAAGCGGGCCCTCAACCAGGTCCGCCAGGACAAGCGGCGCGAGGTCGGCGACGGCTTCGACGGCTCCTGGGTCGCCCACCCTGGCCTGGTCGAGACCTGCCGTGAGGTGTTCGACCAGTGGCTCGGCGACGAACCGCACCAGATCGTCCGCAAGCGGGACGACGTGCGGGTCACCGCGGCCGACCTGCTCGACATCAAGGCCACCGACGTCACCGTCACCGAGGTCGCGCTGCGCACCAACGTCAGCGTCGCCCTGCGCTACATCGCCGCCTGGCTGGGCGGCCGGGGCGCGGTGGCGCTCGGCGGCCTGATGGAGGACGCGGCGACCGCCGAGATCTGCCGGGCCCAGCTCTGGCAGTGGATCTCCTCGGGCACCCCGACCGACTACGGCGTGCCGGTCTCGGCGGGCCTGGTCTCCCGGATGCTGCGCGAGGAACTCGACGTCCTCAGCGAGACCGGCGCGCTGGACGAGGAGGCCGCCCGCTGCTTCGGCCAGGCGCGGACCCTGCTGACCGTCCTGCTGTCGGAACGGACCTGCCCGGAGTTCCTCACCCTGCCGGCCTACCTACGGCACCTGTCCGGTGGGGTGGCGGCTCCGGTCACCGCTCAGGCTCCTGTCGCGGCCTGATCGGATGAGGGCGGGGCGGCGTGGTCTCGGTCCACGCCGCCCCGTTCGTCATTCCCGTCCCTCCCACGTGCACAGGCAGACCCGGTTGCCCTCCGGGTCGGCCAGCACCCGGTAACTCGGGGCGCCGGCGTCACTGACCAGCGTCCCACCGGCGGCCAGCGCCGCCTCGATCCGCGGCGCCACCTCGGCCGGCGTGACCCACAGGTCCGGGTGCCAGCGTTGCCGCGGCTCCTCGTCGCCGGAGCGTTGAAACCAGATCAACGGCACCTTCTGGTACGGGTCCCGCAGGTCACCGTCGTCATCGCGCGGGTAGCCCAGCACCGCCTCCCAGAAACCGAGCTGTTCCGGGAAGCCCGGACTGTCCAGCGCCAGCTCCAGAACGGTCAGCCCCTCCGCGCCCGCGGTGACACCCGCGGCCGCCGCGAGTTCGCTGATCGTCGCCGCGAGCCGCAGGTCCCGCCCGGTCACGCGGCCCACGTCGTGGCTGTACAGCCGGACGTCCACCCAGCCGTAGCGCAGGTCCAGGTCGGGGTGGTGGTCGACCGCCTCGGCGGCGCCACCGATCGCGTTCACCAGCGCCAGCCCGGTCGCGAAATCCCCGGTCCGCAGCCGGGTCCGCAACGCGTTCCGCAGGTAGACCCACCCCGCCGGCGTCTGTTCGGTGATCTCCTGGCCGGTCAGCTTCGTCATGCCACCATGCTCGCACCGCGTACCGTGATCGGGTGTTAAACGGCATCGACGACATCGACTGGGCCGCGCTCGACGGCGCCTACGGGCCGTGCACCGAGGCCCCGGACATCCTGCGCGGTCTCGCGTCCCCCGATCCCGATGTGGTGGACGAGGCGATGTTCGAGTTCGGTTCGAGCCTCTGGCACCAGGGCACCGTCTACCCGGCGACCGCCGAGGTGGTCCCGTTCCTGGTCGAACTCGCCGTCACCGAAGGCATCCACCGGCGGCCCGACCTGCTGCGGATCCTCGGCGAGCTGTGCGATCCGCGCCTGACCCGCGGCCCGGGGCAGCCGCTGGTCCGGGCCGCCGTCGCGGTGCACAGCGGTCCGCTGCTGCCCCTGCTGGCCGACGCCGATCCACGGATCCGGCTGCACGCCGCCTTCGCGGCGGCCCACAGCGGCCCGCACGCCTACGACAGCTTGCGGGAGCGCTGGGCTTCCGAAGACCATCCTCCGGTACGGGCATCCGTCCTCGCCGGTCTGTCCCGCCTCGAACCGGCCGCGACCGTCCCGCTGCTGGAAGCGGCCCTGCACGACCCGTCCCCGGAGTTGCGGGCCACCGCCGCGACGGTCCTCGCCGGTTCCGGCGTCCCGCTCCCACCGGACGTCCTGGAACCGGTCGGTGAGGCGCTCGCCCTGGTGGACACATTGTGGGCCGGCCACCGTTCGGCCTGGGAGGTCGTCTTCGCCGCGACCGAGCCGGCGGCGGCCGCGATCCTCGGCGCCCCGCTCGCCCGGTCCGCCGACCCGTCCACCCGAAGCCGTCTCCTGCACTCGATCCACGCCCGTCTCCTGAGGTCCCGCTCGTCGGTGCCCGCCCTGCTACCCCTGGTAGCGGCGCTGCTGACCGACCCGGACCCGGAGGTCCGCGCCGACGCCGCGGTCGCCGCCCTGGCCGCCGGCCCGCTCGTCGCCCCTCTTCTCACCGCCGATCCGGTCTCGCCCGGTGACCGTCGGCCTTCGGGGGAGACCGCCCCCGCTGCCGGCGGTCCGGCCGCGGGAGCGTCTCCCGCCGGCATGTCGGTGGCGGGCAGCCTGCTCGGCATGGCCGGGACCGGCAGCCGCTGCGCGTTGCGGGTGCTCGTGCACCTGGGCCATCCCGGATATCCGGAAGCGCTGGCCGCGGCCTGGGATGCCGGAACGGCCCACGAGGTGCTCAGCGGTATCGAGGTGCCCTTCGATCCGGCCGCGCTCGCGGTCATCCGGCGCGCGATCACCGCGCCGGGCCCGGGTTCCGCGGCGGCACCGTTCCTCCCCGCGTCGTCCCGGCAGGACTTCGACGGCCTGCTCGGCGTCCTGGAGTCGTGGGGACCGGCCGCCGCACCCGCGTTCCCCGAGATCGTCGCCCTCCTGAACAGCCATCCGGACGCGGCCGCCCTCGCCCTCGCCGCGATCGGCCCGGCCGCGCTGCCGGCGATCCCGGCGCTCACCGGCCGGGCCGGGTCCGGCGACGTCCCGTCCGGTCACGCGATCCTCCGCCTGACCGGCGACACCGGCCCTCTCCTCACCGCAGCCGCAGCCGTCCTGCCCGCCGTTCCTTCCGCGGCTGGGATCGATTCCCACCGGCTCGTGTACTGGCTGGGGCTGATCGCTGACGCCGGCGCGGACGCCGCCGTACTGGTGCCGGGGCTTGCCCGGATGCTCGGTGGGACACCAGAGGATCAGCAGGACCGGCGGGTGCGGGTGGCGGCGGCCCGCGTGATCTGGCGGGCCACCGGCGACGCCGCGGCGGTCCTGCCCACGCTGCGGGAGGTCGTCGGGCGCGGTTCCGGCCCGGCGGGTGACGCGGCCGAACTCCTGGCGGAACTCGGCGCCGGCCAGGACCTCATTCCTGAGCTGCGCAAACTACTTCAATCCGATCCTGATACGCGGCGTGGAGCGGCTCTGGCCCTGCACCGGCTCGGGGTGCCCGCGGACGAGCTGGCCGGTCCGCTGGTCGCGGCGGTGCCGGCCGGGGGATCGACGGCCACGAAGGCTCTCACCGTTCTGGCCGGGATCGGCGCGGTCTCCGCGATCCCGGACCTGGTCGCACTCGCCGACCGTGACGAGCGATTCCCGGCCGGAATCCTCGGCGACGAGTCCTGGGCAGACGATCGGCTCCGCGATCGGATCCGCGCGACGATCACAGCCCTGGAGGGACTTCGCTGACAGGTGCCGCATAGGGTTCGTCCTTCGATGGACGGGGGTCACCATGTGGGGTCAGGTTCACGTCTTCCGTGGGCGGATGTTCGTGACGCGGGGGTTCCGGACCACCGGCGTGCATGCCGGCGAGGACCTGTCGGACGCGGCTCTCGGCGAGGCGATCCTGGAGTTGTACGGCCGGCCCGGCCCTTCCGGGGCGGACGACGGGCAGGCGTGGGAGACGTTCTGCACGGAGGTCGCGGGCGTCCCGGCCCGGCGATACCGGCCGGAGAAGACGGCACGGGTGTTCCGGGAAAGCGGCGACAGCGGGATGTGGACCGTCGTCGCCGGGCACTTCGGCGCCGAGGTGTCCCTTCCGGCCGAGCCGGCCGCGGACTTCCCACAGCGCCTCGGTGGCCTGGTGCGCCGTGAGCTGGCGGCGCTCGCACCGGACTGGCCCAGCGTCCGCAGCGCGGTGATCAGGACCACGGCCACCGGCGGCTGGGTCGTCATGCCGTACGACCGGGGAAACCTCGGGGGACCGGCCCACGCCGTCGACGCGGCGGCC
>NZ_JBHSBL010000004.1:0-8201 GCF_042650585.1 Actinoplanes subglobosus | reverse complement strand
GCCGCTGCTCGCGGCCGTGCGGGCGGCGCTCGCCGACTCCTCCGGGGAGATGACGCCGTGGGCGGACGGCCTCGCCGCCGCGGGCGTCGACCCGCGGCTGTTCCGTGGCTGCGCCGAGGTGCTGTTCGACGAACTGGCCGACGGCTCGGTGCGGCTCACCGGGGCGGGCAGTGCGGGCAACCGGCCCGTCGCCGAACGCACCTGGACCGGCCGCGCCGACGACCTCGCCGCGGCGTGTGACGAGCTGGCGCGGATGCTTGCCGGGCTTCCGGTGGAGCATCTGCCGCCCGGTACCCCGTCCGGCACGAGTTTCGGCATCAAGCGCACCTGGCTGGCGGTGCGGGGCAGCTCGGTCGAGGAGGTCGCCGCCGCGGTCGGCCTGACCGGCGCCCGGGCGGCCGGCTGGGACGAGGGCGTCGCCGCCACCTACGACGACGGGCAGGTCTTCGTCACGCCGCCGATCGCCGGCTGGATCCTGGTGGTCAACACCGTGCACGGCCACGGAGCCCCGTCGGTGGCGGACCTCAGTGCCCGGCTCGGCACCGAGGTGCAGTTTTTCGGGAACCACCGGGTGTCCGACTACGCCGAGTGGGCGCGCGCCGTCGACGGGCAGCTCATCCGGCACGTGTACTGCGGCGAGAGCCTCGGCCCCGACGTGCTCTGCGAGGAGGAGGGCGTACCCACCCCGGTGGAGATCGAGATCGGCTTCACGGAGTCCGAACCGGGCACGACATGGGCCGACGAGGACGACGTCCTGCGCGTCGCGGGAGCCTGGAGCATCGACCCCACCAGCCTCGACGTGATCGAGTCGAGTCCTCGCGACGGCCTGCTCGGCCGGTTCCGCTGACCCCGGAGCTCTCCGGAGTCCCGCATTGCGGCAAGTCCTTTGCTCCTATCGGACCGATGGGTAATGTGCGCGTTGCCTTCCTCGATCCACAGGAGATGACGTGACCAACCGTGGGACCACCCGGCGCGGGGTGTTCGGCGCGCTCGCCGGGGCTGCCGCAGCGACCACCCTCACCTCGGAGGCCGCCTTCGCGGGCGGCTCGGGTGAGCAGCCGTTCCGGGCTCAGCCGGGGAGTTCGAAGCGGCCGAACATCCTGTTCATCCTGGCCGACGACCTGGGCTGGGGTGACCTGAGCAGCTACGGCTCACCGCTGATCAGGACGCCCCACCTGGACCGGCTGGCCCGCGGCGGCGTGCGGTTCACCAACGGCTACTCGGCCGGTGCGGTCTGCTCGCCGACACGGGTCGCCCTCTACACCGGGCGGCTACCCGGCCGGACCCCGGGCGGCCTGCCCGAGCCGATCGGTGCGGCCAACGCGACCGACGGCATCCCGGCCGCGCACCCGACGCTGCCGTCGCTGCTGAAGGCGGCCGGCTACACGACGGCGCTGATCGGCAAGTGGCACGGCGGGTTCCTGCCGCACTTCAGCCCGCTGCGCAGCGGCTTCGACGAGTTCTTCGGCAACTACTCCGGTGGCGTCGACTACTACTCGAAGTACAGCCACACCGGCAACTACGACCTCTACGAGGGCGAGACGCCGGTGGAGGACGACGGGCGCTACTACACCGACATCCTCGGTGACCGGGCCGAGGCGTTCGTCCGCCGGCGGCACGACAGGCCGTGGCTGCTGCACCTCAACTTCACCAGCCCGCACTGGCCGTGGGAGGCGCCCGGTGACCGGGCCGTCAGTGACGAGATCACCGCCAAGATCAAGGCTGGGAACACGCAGGCCATCTTCCACAACGACGGTGGTTCGCTCACCACGTACCAGAAGATGGTCGAAAATCTTGACGAGCGGATCGGGCAGGTGCTCGACGCTCTGCGGCGGACCGGCCAGGAACGCGACACTCTGGTGATCTTCAAGAGTGACAACGGTGGTGAGCGGTTCTCCTACAACTGGCCGCTCTCCGGCAACAAGGCGAGCCTCAGCGAGGGCGGCATCCGGGTGCCCACGATCGTGCGATGGCCGGCCCGGATCCGTTCCGGCCAGGTCAGTCACGAGCCGGTCGTCACCCACGACTGGACCGCCACGCTGCTGGAGATCGCCGGCGCCCGCCCGCACCCCGACTATCCGCTCGACGGGACCAGCCTCGCCGGATATCTGCTGCGTGGCGCGGATGCCCCGGAGCGGGACCTGTTCTGGCGTACCCGGTCGGGCCGTGCCCTGCGCCGCGGGAGGTACAAGTACCTGCGTCTCACCGCGACCGGCGCGGACGCCCTCTACGACATTGAGACGGACCCGCGTGAGCAGGCCAACCTCGCCGCGAAGCAGCCCGCGCTGACCGCCGAGCTGCGGGCCCGCTGGGAGGAGATCGACGCGCCGCTGCTGCGTTACAGCTGATTCACCGGCACGGCCGCCCGGGCCGGCACGAAGGCCCGGGCGGTGAGCAGCGGCACCGCGGCGCCGAGCAGCAGGCCGGCGACGACGTCGCTGGTCCAGTGCACGCCGAGATAGACCCGGCTGAGCGCGGTCAGCAGCGGGATCAGCCACAGCGCCCACCAGCGCGGGAACAGGATCACGGCGATCGTCACGGCCATCGCGCTGTTCAGCGCGTGCCCGGACGGGAAGGCGTAGCCGACCGCCGACGACACCGGGTCCAGGAACTCGGGGCGGCCCCGGCCGAACAGCAGTTTCAGCAGCCCGCCGAGCACGCCGCCGGCGATCATCGTGACCGCCACCCAGGTCGCCGTGCGGCGGGCGCCGTGCCGGGCCAGCCAGATCACCAGGACCAGCGCGGCCAGCCGGAAGACGTTCGGCTGGAACAGGTTCGTCAGCCAGGTCATCACCGTGGTGAGCGCCGGGACGTCATGCGCGACCTCGTGCAGCCGGGCGGTGACACCCCGGTCGAAGGCGCGCATCGGCTCCCAGCCGGCGCTGACGAACGCCGCGAGAACGGCGACCGGCACCAGCAGCAGGACCGCCAGACCGGCTCGGAGGACAGGTGGCTCGGAGCGCATAGCGGACCATTACCCCACATCAACCTGCGAAGCACCTGTCAGAACAGCTCCAGGCCGGAGCCGCCGCCGGGCTGGCCGGTCAGCCGCGTCCGGTCGGTCGAGAAGTCGTTGATCTGGCCGATCGCGTTCTGTACCTGGTCGACGAGCCCGCTGATGTTGGCCTGCTGGTCGTCGGCCACCGCGCGCACCTGGCCGATCGCCGCCCGTACACTCGCGATCGTGTCGGTCATCGTGGCGACCGCCCCCGAGACATCGGTGGCGGTGGTGGTCAGCGTGTTCAGCGTCGCGGTGATCCGCTCGGTCGACTCGGCGGTGTCGTCGGCCAGCTTGCGGACCTCGTCGGCTACCACCGCGAACCCGAGCCCCGCGTGACCGGCCCGGGCGGCCTCGATCGTCGCGTTCAGCGCCAGCATCCGGGTCTGGCCGGCGATCGCCGCGATCATCGCCACCATCTCCCGCGTCGCCGGCAGGCTCACCGTCAGCGCCTCGGCCGCCTGGTCGGCCCGTTCCGCGTGATCGGCCATCTGTTCCGTCGCGGCGTGCGCCTCGGCCGCCCCGGCGGTGATGTCGTAGACCGACGCCTTCACCGCGTCCACGCCCCGGACGGCGTCGCCGAGCTGATAGGCGACACCTCCGATGATCTGCTCGGATTCGGCCTCCACCCGGCGCAGCATCTCCTCCCGCTGTTCCTCCCGTTCCCGCAGTTTCCGCTCCTGTTCGAGGGCCTCCCGGGCGCGCATCCCGGCCAGCTCGGCGGTGTGCCGGTCGATCGCCTCCAGCATGTCGTTGATGGCGGCCGCGACCACGTTGATGTCGGCGTCGTCGGAGGGCGGGACCCGCAGCGCCAGGTCCCGCGAGCTCATGATCTTCTCGGTGGTCCGGCGCAGCGGCTTCACGTGGTGCCGGACGGCCCGGCGCATCGCCATGCTGATGGCCGCCCCGGCGATCGTCACCGCCACCAGGACCACCACCGCCAGCTGGGCCAGCGTCGCCTGGGCCTGCGAGTGGATCGGCCGGTCGCTGAGCCCCTCGAAGGTGACCGGCACCCCGTCCGCGCCGGTGAGCGTGCAGGCCAGGGCGATCTTGCCGCCGGCCATCGCCGTCGTCACCGTGATCGTGCCGAACTCGCTGGACAGCTCCCGCAGCGGCTGGGCGTCCGCCCTCGGCGCCGACCGCAGGGCGATCTCGTCGTCGGTCTGCCCGGACAGCGACGCCAGCCCGGCCGCGTCCAGTTCCCGAAAGACCAGCAGGAACCCGTTGGAGTCGCCGGTGCCCTCGTCGTGGTAGACCGGGAACGAGCAGAACTCGGTCGGTGTGCCGGTCACGCTGGTCAGCCCGCAGAAATGGGTGCCGGCCGGACCGTCCCGCAGATAGCCGGTGAGGGTCGCCGCGTCGTCCAGGGGCGAGGGCATCGCCTGATACGTCGAGTCGGCGATGCGGCCACCCGCCCGGACCCGGCCCTGCGGGTCGACGACCATGGCGCCGGAGAAGCCGTACTGGCCGGTCAGCACGTCCGGCGGCAGGTCGACCTCGAACTGGGCGGTGTCCGCGTTCGCCAGATCGTCGAACAGCGAGGTCCAGATCGAGTTGGTGACCCCGAAGTCCCGCAGCCGCTGCGCGTGGGCGCTGATCGCGACCCGCAGCTCCTCCGCCTCCCGGCCGACCTGGCTGCGTTCCACCCGGTCGAAGGCCGACACCGTGACCAGATAGACCGGCACACCCAGGATGATCAGCATCGCCGCCACCAGACTGAGCACAGGCAGCAACTCGCCACGACGCAAGGCCGCGGCCGGCCGGAATCGCCCCACACCGGTATGTTCGGCTCTCCCCTGTGCCCGCTGAGGCCGGTTCGCTCAACCGGCCGTGGTTCCGGACGATTGCGGAGGATGTGCTGATGCGGGTCCCGGCGTGGGCAGGGTGGCTGGTCGTGGCGATCATCGCCGCGCTGTGCTTCCCTCTGGTGCCCGACGACACGGTTCCGGCCAAGATCTACGTCAACACGGTCGGGCTGTCGTCGGTGGCGGCCATGATCGTCGGCATCGTGCGGAACCGGCCGGAACACTGGCGGGCCTGGGCGCTGTTCGCGGCCGGAGTGCTGACCTTCGTCTCCGGGGACATCACCTACGACATCACCGAGCTGCGGCTCGGCGAGTACCCGTACCCGTACTGGGCGGACCTGCTCTACCTGTCGGCGTACCCCCTGCTCTGGGCCTCGCTGTCGCGTCTCGGCAGCCCGCGCGGCGACCGGGACCGCGGCGCCCTCATCGACGCCGCGATCATCTCGACCGGCATCGGACTGATCTTCTGGGTGTCGGTGGTCGGCCCGACCCTCGCCGACACCGGGGCGCCCGTGCTGGAACGGCTCGTCACGATCGGCTACCCGCTCGCCGACGTGCTGCTGACCACCGCCGTCGCCCGGATGCTGACCCGGGCCGGCAACCGCACCCCCAGCATGCGGCTGATGGCCGTCGGCGCCGTCATCATGCTGACCGGCGACCTCATCTACACCACGATGTCCAGCACGGCCGAGTACACCGGCGGATTCGTCGACTCCGGGTTCCTCATGGCGTACGCCTGCTGGGGTGCCGCGGCCCTGCACCCGAGCATGCGCCGCCGCGCCGACACCGTCCTCGACGTGCAGCGCCTCGGCCGGGCCCGGCTCGCCGTCCTCACCGCGTTCGTGCTCATCGCCCCCGGACTGCTCTTCCTGCAGGGCGCCGGCGACCCGGCCGGCATCGCCTGGGCGTCTCTGGGCACCGGCGCGGTCGTGCTGTGCCTGCTCGTCGTGATGCGCATGTGGGGGCTCGTCCACCAGGTCAGACTCCAGGCCTCCCGGCTCGGCGACCTGGCCATGCACGATCCGCTGACCGGACTGGCCAACCGGCGCGCCTTCGAGGAACAACTCGGCGCCGCCGACACCCCCACCGTGCTGCTGCTCGACCTCAACGGGTTCAAGGCGGTCAACGACCGGTTCGGGCACGCGGTCGGCGACGAACTGCTCGCCGCCGTCGCCCAGCGGCTCGTCAACGAGTTGCCGCCGGACGCGGTCGCGGCCCGGATGGGCGGCGACGAGTTCGCCGTGCTGCTGCCCGCCGCCGAGACCGCCGACGACCTGGCCGTCCGGCTCCGCTCGGCGATCCACCAGCCGATCCACGCCGGCGGCCAGGACCTGCTCGTCGGCGCCAGCATCGGCATCGCCGGCGACTCCGCCGACCCGGTCGAGGTGCTGCGCCGCGCCGACGTCGCCATGTACGCCGCCAAAGCCGACGGCGGCCGCCACCGCCGCTACACCGCCGACCTCGACGCCGGCACCGACGAGGAGGCCCGCCTCGGCGCCGAGCTGCGCACCGCCCTCGACCAACGCGAGTTCCACCTCGTCTACCAGCCCATCGTCGAACTGCCGACCGGACGATGCGTGGCCGTCGAGAGCCTGGTCCGCTGGTGGCATCCGGACCGCGGCTACATCCCTCCGGACGTGTTCATCCCGGTCGCCGAACGCAACGGCCTCATCGTCGAACTCGGCGAATGGATCCTGCGGACGGCCTGCCGGCAGTACGCCGACTGGTGGCGGCAGGGCGTCGCCCCGTACCGCTTCGGCGTCAACGTCTCCGCCCGCCAGCTCGCCGAACCCGGCTTCGTCTCCCTCGTCGCCGCCATCCTCGCCGAAACCGGCGTCCACCCCGCCCGCCTCATCGTCGAAGTCACCGAGACCGCCGTCTTCGGCGGCGGCGCGGCCGTCCGCGCCGTCCACGAACTCACCGAACTCGGCGTCGAGATCGCCCTCGACGACTTCGGCACCGGCCACTCCTCCCTCGGCCTCCTGCAGACCCTCCCGGTCCGCATCCTCAAGGTCGACAAGTCGTTCGTCGAGAACGTCACGATGGCCGGCCGGCACGCCGTCATCGCCACCTCCCTCGTCCACGTCGCCAACGGCCTCGGCCTGGTCGCGGTCGCCGAGGGCGTCGAAACCGCGGAACAGGCCGCCGAGCTGTACCGTCTCGGCTACCGGCGGGCGCAGGGTTATCACTTCGGTCGCCCGGCGATGGCCCAGATCACCCCGGAAACCGCAACAGCCTGACATTTGGTACGGCGTGGTTCGCCCCACCGAACCAGCCTGTCCCGTCGCTACGGCGCGAGGTTCCCCCGGCACCGGACCGAAACGCGACCGCCGGGCTGAATCCGGTGGTCACCGCGCTCCCCGCGGCCGCGGTCAGACACAGCTCTGCGACAGAGCCGGAAGCGCCGTCAGCGCCGATTCGCATCTTCGTGCCGACGGTGCCGGTCTGGGTGTTTGGGCTGGCAGCGCCGATTCGGGTCTTCGTGCCGACAGTGCCGGTCTGGGTGTTTGGCTGGCGGTGTCGGTTTGAGTCTTCGTGCCGGCAATGCCGCCTTGAGCGTTCCTGTCAGGACGGCACTCCGTCGACGTCCGGCAGGGGCGGCAACCCGCCGAGCCCGTGAAGCGCCCAGCGACGACAAGAGCACACATTGACGTTGCGGGTGCTCCCACCGTCGCTATAGGGCGGTTGAATACACACAATCAGGTCTTCGTGTGCGTTCATCCTCGCTATGGAGCAAAACCGCGCGGTTGATCCTTCGCGTGTCCTGTCATTCCGCCTGGCGGCGTCGCTTCGCGCGGTGACCTGTGGTCCGATCTGAACCCCTCCCGTCCACGCGGATCGCCGCCGTTAGCAGTGTGGCCACTCACAGCTCGATGCGAGCCGTATCTGTCCGCGTAGGTCGTCGGCGGCAGTGTGGTCACTGACGGCTCGATGCGAGCCGTGGCTGTCCCCGCGAATGCGGAAGCTCAACGGCGTGGAGACCTTCGGCTCTGGCTCTTCACCACCGAGGGTTGATCGCGCGGGGCGTGAAACCTGCGCTCCGGTCGCGGTTGTCGGTGGCCGGGGTGGAGGAGGGTGGCCTGGTATGCGACGACTTCTCGGTGGGGTGTCCTGTCGGCACCCGGAGCCGGATGCGGGTGCCGTCACCGCCCTCCTGGGGGCGGTGATCGCACCCAGACCCGATGACGGGTACATCCGACGTCCTGTTGAGGGACGGCACGCGTGCCCGGTCGGGCTTTGGGTGCGTCTGGCGTCCTGTCGAGGGACGGCACGCGTGCCCGGTCGGGCTTTGGGTGCGTCGGGGGTCCTGTTGAGGGAGGGCACGCGTGCCCGGTCGGGCTTTGGGGTCAAGCCCCTGGAAGTGGTGTAGCGGCTGATCTTTCGAGTTGTGTTGGTCA